>NZ_JBHYIO010000031.1:0-88798 GCF_042740095.1 Nonomuraea sp. NPDC059023
TCTTCGCCGCCGGGTCCGGCGGCGAACTCGAGGTCCTCGGCGAGGGCGCGGCGCGCGTGGACGCCGGCGACCACCACCCACTGCCCGGCGTCGATCAGCCGGGAGATGCCGGGGCCGAAGCGCAGCTCGTTCTGGCGCGCGACCCGCTCCCCCTCGTAGGACACCTCGACCTCGATCGTGCCCAGGCGCAGCGTCCAGGCGTCCTCGCCCGCCTCGGGTTCCGACGTCTCGCCGCCTTCGGGGACGGCCAGGTCGAGGTAGACGTAGCCCTCGGCCAGCGATCTGGCCCGCTCAGGCATACTCGGCCACCAGGTTCCGGTAGGTGTCCCTGACGATGAGCAGGCGGTCGAGGTCGAACCGGCCGGGCTCGCGGGCCAGCAGCTCGAGCCCGCGATCGGACCAGAAGGCCGTCTCCGGCACCGTGTCGTCGCCGGGGCGGATGAACTTGACGACCTCCTCGACGGCGGCGGCGGCGATCGACAGCGCCCTTCTGGCCTCGGCGGAGTCGTCCACGGGCACGTTGCCCGCGCTCAGGTCGGCCACCCACAGCCATTCGCCGGCGTCGAGCAGCTCCGACGGCTCGGGGCCGCCGAAGGTCGGGTAGCCGGCCGGGATGACGGGCCGCGCGGGCAGGCCGAACAGGAACTCGCGCTCGGCGCCGCAGCCCTGGCAGCGCCCGGCGTAGCGGTCGGCGCGCTCGCCCTCGGCCTCCACCAGCCCCCGGCTCCAGGTCGTCTCGACGGAGCCGCACCGCTCGCACGGGTTCAGGTCGAGGTAGAGGTGCGCCTCGTCCCTCGTCCGCGCCACCGCGAATCCCATGGCCGTCCCTTCGTCCGCCTCCATCATGGCGCATCCACCCGATCGGCCGGGACGGGGAACTCCTTGTCGCGGTACCGGTACCCGCACACGCAGGGCTCGTCATCCGGGCACAGGCACTCGTAGAGGTAGTAGCCGGTGCCGTTGGCGAGCCGGCGGGCGTGCTGGGCCCGGTCGGTCGGCGGCGTGCCGCCGTCCAGGAGCTCGCGGATCGACTGGACGACGGAGACGCGCTCGTCGACGCGCCCGCGCCCGTCGACGAGCCTGACCAGTGCCTCGTTGAGCTCGGACGGAAGCCGGCCGCGCAGGTGCGGGCCGTCGCCCACGCCCAGCGAGTTCGCCATCTCCACGAGCACACGCAACCGCGCCGGTCTCTGGTACGGCGTGGCCGCGTCGACCTGGCGCACCGCCTCCCGCAGCCGGGCGATCGCCTTGTGGTCCTCCACGGACAGCGTGGTGGGGGCGGTGGCCGGGTCGGCGGGCGGGTCGCGCCTGAGCATGGGGGCGCCGGCGGGCACACCCTGCAGCGCGACGATCAGGCCGGCCGCCGCTCCTGCGGCGGCGCGCTCGATGGCGCCGAACGAGCCGAGCGCGGCCACGTGCAGGCGCGCGACGCCCCGGTGGACGTTCACGGTGAGCGGCTCGCCGCGGGTGGCCCGGTGGGAGGTCAGCTCGACGGCGAGCGGCGGCTGCCCTGGGAGGACGAGGTCGAGGAGGGCGTCGCCGTACACCTTGACCTCGGCCCCGGCCTGTTCCGCGGCGCGGGCGGCGGCCGCGGCGGCGGCCCGGACGGGCGGGATCGCGGGCAGGCCGAAGACCGAGTACAGCGCGTTGACGTGGACGGGCGCGAGCTGTCCCGCGCGGGCGGCCAGGATCAGGCGGGTGCGCGCGCTGCCCTGGAACATGCCGGCCTTGAGCCCGGCCTGTTCCGCTGCCGCGCGCAGCTCGTTCTCGCGCTGGGCGCGCAGCGGCTTGGGGGCGTCGGCGAGCGCCCGTACCGCGGTCCTGACGCGCACGAGCGCGGGGACGTCGTCGGCGCCGATCGCCGGGTCGGCCGGGAGGGCGCGGTCGTTCATGATGCCGCCCGGGGGCAGCCCCGCGGTCTGCTCGGCGATCCGCGTGGCGGTCGTGAGCAGGACGTCGGTGGCGTTGAAGGCGGAGACCTCCAGCACGAGCCGGCCGGGCAGGCCGAGGCTCGGGTAGGCGTCCACCTGGCCGGGCGGGACGTCGGACTTGGAGACCAGCAGTTCCATGCTGCCGCCCGGCCACTCGACGGTGAAGCGGCCCGGTCCCGCCGGGGTGATCGAGGTGACGCCCGCGGCGTTGGCCAGGCGGTCCAGCCCGCCCGGCGAGGTGTCGAGCGCGCCGATCGCGGTCGCGGAGTCGACCACCGGGCCGGCGCCCGTGTTGAGCAGGTCGGCGATCGAGCCCTGGCGCGGCACGGTCTTCACGCGCGGGCCGTCGCCCCACGGCGGTGGCGGCGCCGGGTGGCCCCTGGCCTCGATGTCGGCGGCGATCGCCTCGATCGCCTGGGCCAGGTTGAGCTGGGCCACCGCGTCGGTGGCCCGGTTCCACAGGCCGGACAGGTGGGCGTGCTCGTGGAGGCGCGGGGTCAGGCAGTGGTCCTGGCCCTCGCGCAGGTGCTCGCTGGGCAGGAACGTGCGGACCACGCCCTGGACCCGGCCCTCCTGGTTGGCGATCTCCTCCTGAAGGGCGTGGCTGATCTCGTGCACCAGCGTGGACTCGACGGCGTACGGGTGCAGCCTCGGCCGGATCACCGCCAGGAGGGCGTCGTCCTGGGTGGCGCCGGTGGAGATCCGGGCGTTGTCGGCGGCGCCGGGGTCGCCGATCGTGAAGCGTACGTACAGGATGCCGTGCTTGGAGGTGACGACCTCCATGGTCTGGCCGTCGGCCAGCCAGCGCAGGGCGGTGACACCGCCGCCGAAGGAGCTCGGCGTGAGCTGGATGGCCTTCAGCTCGTCGTGGTCCAGGTCGGGCATGGAGGCCGGGCGGGCGTCGACGGCGAACGGCGAGCCGGGCAGGGCGGGAGACGGCGCGGACGGGCCGGGGGTTCCCGGCGCGGACGTGGCGGACGGACCGGGCGAGGCCTGGGCGGCGCTGCCGGCCGCGGGAGACCCGGCGGCGGGGGTCCCTGAGGCGGGCTTCGCGGAGGCGGGCGGGAACGCCGGAGCGGGGGTCTCGTACGAGATCTTGCGGTTGTCCAGCTCGGCCCGGATCTTGTCCGACAGCGTGCCTTCCACGGGTGAGGTGTGGAAGAGGTGACGCAGGTCCACGTTGTGGTCGCGGGCGATCTGGACGAGGTGGTCGGGCACGGTGCCGAACGCTTCGGCGAACCCGAGGTCCCGCTCGTCACTGCGGACGCTGCCGTCGGGCCCGACCAGGTAGCCGCGCACGGTGCCGTCGTGCTCGGTCACCGTGAGATGGATGGAAACCTGCTCATCGAAGGCCTTCCGCCTGGCATCGACCAGCGGGCCGAGTGGGTCGGCGGCCGTGGCCTGCTTGTGCGTGGACACCGTGCCGTCCGCCGCAGGGGCCGGAGTGAAAGCCCAGCCCGACCCGAGCGGCACGCCGGCTTCGACGTCGGCCATCATGGCCGCGTAGTCGCCCTCGAACATGGCGACGACGACGGTGGCGGTGCCCACGTTGGGGATCTCGTCGCGTTTGCCGTACTTCACGCGCCCGCGGATGCTCCGCTTGACCCGCGTCAGCGTCGCGTCGTAGGCGACGTGGAGCTCCACCTTGATCAGCTTGCCGCGCTGGTTGTCGGTGCCCTCGTCCCGGTTGCCCAGCGACGTGGTGACGCGGTCGCTGGACTGGTCTCCGACGGTGTAGCCGCCCTTCAGCGTGGTCACGGCCTCGCCGCCACCGACACCCCTGGTGAGGGGGAAGAGCTGGCTGCGGCCCGTGGACCCGCTGGCCATCCGCTGGAAGCGGGCGATGCGGCCGAGTTCGCGCGCGTCCAGGGGGCCGACGACGACCGCGCTCACGTGCGACCGCGCCCTGAAGCCGAGGTCGACGGCGGCGCCGGAGCCCGTGGTCCGGTTCAGCCGCCCATTGTTCAGGCCGCCCTCGCCCGCCATACGGCTGAACAGGGTCGCCAGCGCCAGGTCGTTGATCAGCGCCTCGATCTCGTGCATGCGCTCGCGCAAGGCGCGCTTGCTCAGGTACTTCTTTTCGACCAGCGCGGCGCCGACGTTCGTGGTGATCGTGTCGTCGGTGAGCAGCGTCTCGGTGGTCGCCATGACCGGCAGCCGGCGAACCGGCCGCGGGTCGATCTGTACCGTCGCGGGCTGGGTGGCGGGGGCGTTCTCCGCCGGCATCACCTCGTCGGACTCGATGAGACGGACCATCTCGACCTTGAGCTCGACAGGCTCCGTTGCGCGCCGCCCGGGGTGGAACACCTTGTCGGCCAGGCGGCGCGGGCCCTTCCTGAGCGCGGCGAAGCGCACCCGCTCGGGCCTGCGCTCCACCGAGATGGTCACCGTGCCGCTCTGCTTGACCCGGTGCATGTCGGCGGCGCCGCCGTAGCGCTCAACCGAGGTCTCCTGGCTGGAGTAGGAGCCCGAGCGGGAGCGGTTCCTGTCCGTGGACGCGGACATGTCCTGGCCACCCGAGGTCTCCGAGTCGGCGCCCTTGAGCTCCGTACCGAGGCTGCGGCCGACCGACTGGGTGACGCCGTCCTCCTCGTAGGTGTAGTCCTGGTGGAGGGGCACCTTGGTCTTCGTCCGGCCCAGGTCCTCCGCCTCGGGATTGAGCTTCATCTTGATCTTGATGATGAACCGCTCGGCCCTGCCCGTCGAGCCGACCCGCATCGTGAACGTGTCCGTGTGACCGCGGCCGAGCATGTTGTCGATCTTTCCGCGCCAGCGCTTGCCGGACAGCGAGCCGTCCAGCTTGTCCAGCACGGCCGGGTCGCTGAGCAGCGAGCCGGGCGCGATCTTCTCGATGGCGTCGCGGACCGCGTCGAAGATCTCGGTGCGCTCGCCGTCCTTGGTGAACGTGGCGCTGTCGATCTTGGTCATGCCCATCTGGGTGGCGATGTGCTTCGGCAGGATCACCTTGCGGACCTTCGCGGCCAGCTCGGCCGCCTTGGTCATGCGTGAGCCCTCCGGTTCCTGCTTCAGCTCGGCCATGCCGGGCAGCTTGGCCAGCGCTTCGTACAGGGCCTGGGGCGTGTGCCGGTCGGTCAGCGGGACCTCCTTTAGCCCCGCGCTGTCGTGCGCGCGCAGCTCCATGAGGTAGCGCTTGGCCAGCGGGACGGCGACCGTACGGTCGATCTCCAGGTTTCCGTCGAGGAAACGCTCCACGGCGTCGGCCAGTTGGTGCAGGGGCAGTTGCAGGTCGCCCTGCGCGTACATCCGCAGGACGACCTCCTCCGGCACCGAGAACAGGACGGTGCGGCCGTCCACGTTCACGGTCCTGATCTTGGCGCCGTCACCCGGGTCGAAGGCCGACATCGGGAACTCCGCCGAGGCGCGGAAGATGTACTGCTGGCCGATGTCGATCGTCAGCCGCTCGCGGCCCCAGATCAGCAGCCTGGAGGCGTTGCGGCCCTGGTTCCAGGAGGCGTTCGCGCCGGCGCTGGGGCCGAGACCGCCGTTGTCGGACTCCTGGTGGCCGAACTCGCCGCCGGCGTTGGGTCCGACGTTGGAGGACGTGCCGAGTGAGGTGCCCTGGCTGAACAACTGCAGGAAGATGTCGCCGATCACGAGCGGGCTCGACGTCAGGAACTCCATCTGGCCGAGCTTCCAGTCAAGCTTGAGCCACCCGTGCGCCGGCCCGAACCGCCCCTTCCCCCGTACGGCGAAGCGCGTCAGGTAGGGCGACTTCCTGAACGGGTGCGCCGAGACGTTGTGCACCCCGAGGAAGCCGGCGATGTGGTGGAAGGCGGGCGAGGCCCAGCCCATCAGCCGGGGCACGATCTGCCTGGCCGCGTCCAGGAAGCCGCGCGTGTCGACGTGGAGCAGCGTGGCCTGGTCGATCAGGTCCGCGGGGATCGGCTGCCACTCTCCCGGCGGACGGTCGGGGTCGAGCATCAGGTCGGTCGGCGTCATCATCGTGATGACCACGTCCGCGCGGGAAAGTTCCACCGCTTCCTTGCCCTCCTGCCGGAGGGTGACGATGATCTCGCCATCGGTTCGGGTGACGGCCATCTCCGTCGAGGTCTCGATGAGCGTCACGTCGTTGCCGGTGTCGCCCATGCTGGAGCCGCTGTTCTTGCTGACCCCGGCGCCGGCTCCGGTCCTGGCGCCGTACTTGGCGCCCTCGGTGTCCGGTTCAGGGGCGTGACCGGCGTTCACGCCGCCGTTGGCGTTGGTGGAACGGCCGTGTCCCGACGAGGCGACGCCGGTGTTGGAGCCGATGTTGAGCAGCGCCATCGCCCGTTTGTCGGTGGTGGCGACGATCTCGGTGGTGTCGAGCTTCGCCCTGAGGTCGACCTCGACGGTGAAGTGCTCGGTGGCGTGGAAGCGGCTGTTGATCGTCAGGTCGAAGTGGATGTTCTGCTGGATCGCCTGGTTGAGGCCGGTCCTGACGCGCAGGTTGGTCAGCTGGCTGGAAACCTCGACCAGGTTGTCGTACTGCGAGGCCGCCTTGAGCGCGTCGTCCGACGGGAAGACCGGCCGGCCGTTGACGATGGGGGGCAGCAGGCCGAGCCCAGTCAGGTTCTTGATCGTTTGTTCCAGAACCTGGGGAAGGTTCGACACCTCCCTGACCAGGGCGAACACCGCGTCCGGGATCTGGTGCGCATCATCGCCCTGCCAGATCGGCCGAGCCTTCTCGCCCTTCTTCTCCTCCTTCTCCCGGGCTTTCAGCTCCTTGGGGTCGTCGCGCAGGAGGATACGGCCCTGGCTGTCGCGGCGCGGGGTGCCGTCCCGCTTGTACCGCACGGCGGCGGGATCGAAGGGCAGGCCGGCGCGGGCCGCGTCCGACTCGGCCATGACCATGTGGAGTTCACCCGCGGTTTCTATCGTGTCGAGCGCCACGCCGCTCTCCAGCGTGATCCGCAGCTCGGCCGTGTAGCCGACGATGATGTTCTGCTGGTGCTCCATGCTGCGGTCCACCACGGGCTTGTACGCGGTACCGCCCGCGCTAACCCCCTCGGACCTGGACCTGCCGTGGCCGCTTCCCGCGCCCCACTTACCCTCGGCGCTGGTGTTCAGGAGCTCTCCGGCCTCCTCGCCGAGGTCGTCGAACACCTGCTCGGTGCTGACGGAGCCGTCGACGGAGTACCCGAACGACTGGCCGCCGTTCGCGGTGGTCACCGCTACGCCCAGGTCCTCCCTCCAGCGCTCGTCGGTCGAGACGCCAACCCGGCGGGCCTGGCCGTACACGGGGGTCGTGACCACTTCCACGCGCGCGTACGGGCGGCCGTTCCTGGTGAGCTGCGCCTGCACGCCGGAGTTGATGGAGTTGGCCATCTGGCTGTGCCACTTCTCGTACAGGAAGGTACGCAGCTGGTGGCGCAGGTCGGTGCCGATGCCGGCGGCGCTCCCGAGCGCCGTGACGGCCGCCTCGAACATGTCCTCGGTTCCGCTGATCCCGAGCAGCAGGTGCGGAGGGAATCCGTCGACCAGGTTGGAGACGCCGGGGAACCTGGCCTCCAGCTCCGCCATCGTGATGGACTTGCCGTCGGAGCGGTCGGTGTGCGCCATGCCCACCCACATCCGCACGTCCTTGGCGTCGCTCCTGGTCCCGGTATTGACCGAGTCGACGCTCTTCCAGCCGTCCTTCTGGGAGGTGCGGATGTCGATCTGCCACTCGGCCTCGGCGGCGAACAGGGTGGACTCGCCGCGGTTGTCCTCGACCGCGCCGCCGACTACGTGGTCGGTGGAGCTGCCGTTCACCGAACGGGTACGGGAGTAGTTGAAGTCGGCGCCCGGACCGGACGTCCTGATCACCGCTTCGATGGCGTCTCTGACGTCGCTGCCCTCGGGCAGGAGCTTCACGAACGGCAGCAGGCCCTTCGCCTTCCCGCCGAGCTTCAGGGCGTGCGCGCGGGCGAAGGCGGCCGCGACCGTCAGCCCGCCCTGCGGCAGGCGGCCGACCATCATCTCGGAGGCGTTCGCCGCGTGCCCGAGAACCTCGACCAGTTCCTTGGTCGACAGCTTGACCCGAAGCTCGCCCTGGTGGTGGACGCCGACCCGCAGGACCGCGCCCTCCGTCGTCACCAGCCGCCGGAAGTGGGCTTTCAGCACCCTCTGGAGCTGGTCGGGGGTGAAGGTCTGGTCGATCTTCTGGGCGCGCATGGCCGCGTTGAGCCGCTCGGTCAGCCTCGTGATGTGCGGCAACCTGTCGGTCACCATCGCGTTCGGCAGGATCTCCCGGTCGGGTACCGCCTTGCGCAGCGCCGCGTCGTAGGCGTCGAGCAGGTTCTTGGCCTCCGCCTCCGTGTCGGCCAGCGCGCTCGCGGCCGCGGCCACGACGCCGGGGGTGGCGCTCTTGTGCCAATCCAGGTCGGCGGCCAGCTTCGCGTAGCCCTCCTGCGCCGCCTTCGCGGCGTCCCGCGCCTCGGTGTAGGCGGCCACGATGCGCTGGTGGCGCTCCTGAATCTCCCGGTGCTTCTTCAAGTCCGCCCTCGCCCGCCGCTCGCGCTCGGCGGCGAACTTGTCGCGCTCGTTCCGGGCCTTCTTCACCTCCTTCCTGGCGTCCTGTTTATCCTTTTTCGCCTGCTCTGCCGTTTTCTCGTGCGAGGCGATCCGCGCGTCCAGGCCGGCGACCGCCTGGGTCAGGGCGTCGGCCTGCTCCTGGGCGAGCCGCGCGGAGGCGGCCGCCGGAGTCTCGGGGGCGGGCGGCGGCGGTGGGCGTACGCCCTGGTCACCGGTCTGTTCCGGGGACACCGGCGGGCTCGCGCCACGGCGCGTCAGGTCCTCGGCGATGACCTGGATCAGGCCGAGCAGGTCGCGCTGCTTGGCCGGGTCGTTCGTCTCCAGGTAGCGCCTGGCGAGGTGGCGGTGCTCGTTGTAGCGGGCGGCGACACACGCGTCGGTGGTACGGCCGGCCAGCCGGTCCAGGGTGTTCCTGATCACGCCCTGCCTCGGGGGCGCGGCCAGGTCCTGCAGCGCGTGGGTGATCTCGTGAACCAGCGTCGTGGAGACCAGGCCGGGGTGCAGGCGCGGCGACAGGTGCACCACGTGGGGGTCGGCGGCGGTGCCCACGCCCACCGTGACGGTGGCGTGGGTGTCGAGGCCCGGCCGTTCGTAACGCACCTCGAAGTGCTGGGTGCCCTGGCCATCGCTGGTCACCTGGATCTGCGGGCCGGAGGCCGACCACACGATCGAGCGGACGTCCCCGCCGAAGTCGCCGGGCTTGATCTCGTTGCCGGTGATCAGTGCCTTGACCTCGGGGTCGGCGAGGTCGTTGAGCGGGGTGGGACGGGTGTCCGCGGCGAACGGCGTCCCCGGGACCGCCCGCGACGTGCGCGGACGGCGGCGTCCTGGCGGCGCGCCGGCCGGCGTCCTACGGGTGGTGCCCGGGGCGGGGGTCGTGGTCCGCGGGGTGCCGAGCGCCGTGACCCGCCTGGTCAGCTCGTCGGCGGCGGACTGGTGGTAGCCGGGGCTCAGCCCGAGGTCGGCCGTGGGGTTCTCCTCGGCGAGGGTACGCGCGCGGGTGCCGGGGTTGGCGGCGAGCACCGCCTCGGTCACCTCGGTCGCGGCCTGCCTGGTCTGCGGGGAGCGCTGGGTGAGGAGGGCCAGCGCGTCGAGCGCGCCCTCCGCCTCCGGCCGTCCGGTCGCCCGCGCCATCTCCGCGCCGAGCCACGCCGCCGCCTGCGCGCGCAGGCGGTCCTCGCGCGCGCCGTCCTTGGCGTTCTGCTGCAGCGACTGCGCGGCCTGGGCGAGCGCTTGAGCCGACAGTTGTACGGCCCGGCCGCCGTCGTCGGCCAGCAGCACACTGCCGTCCTGCAGCCAGAGGCCTTCTGGGGCCAGGTGGAGCAGAGCCTCGTCGATCGCCTGCTTGGCGGCGAGCTTGGCTTTCCGCTCCTGGGCGGGCGAGGAGGTGGTGCCGGCCGCCGTCGGATTGCCGGTCTGATTGCCCGTCTGGCCGCCTGTTTGATTGCCGCTCTGGGTGGTCTGCCGGCCGGTCTGCTGGGTGATTCCCGGGGCCGGGACCGGGGTGGGCGGCTGGCCGGGCTGCGAGGTGAGGGCGGGGTCCGGGGTGACACCGGGGGTCTGCTGCGCGCCGGGGTCCGGGCCCGAGGTGGCCGTCTGGGTCGCTCCGGGGTCGGGTGCCGGGGCGGCGTTGGGATCGGGGGCGGACGTCTGGCCCGTGCCGGTGGCCTGGCCCTGCGACGCGCCGGGGTCGGGGTTGGGCGCGGCCTGGGGGTCCGGCGCGGAGGCAGCGTTCGGTGCCTGGCTCGGCGCCGCGTTGGGGTCCGGAGCGGACGCGGCGTTGGGGGCGGCGGGTGCGGCGTTGGGGTCCGGGGCGGCTGGGGCGGCGTTCGGGTCGGGGGTGGGCGCGGACGCGGGGGCGGCGTTCGGGTCGGGAGCGGCTGGGGCGGCGTTGGGGTCCGGGGCGGGCGGCTGGGCCTGGTTCTGGCCGGATCCGGTGGGCTGGCCGGCCCCCGGGTTCGCGGCCGGGTTCTGCGACGTGTTGGGGGCTTGGGGTTGGGGCGTGCTGGGAGCCTGGGGTTGCGGCGCGTTGGGGTCGGGGGCGGGGGCCGCGTTGGGGTCGGGCTGGGGGGCCGCGTTCGGGTCGGGATGGGGGGTGTTCGGGGCGGGCTGGGTGGTGGTGTTGCGGCCGGTGCGCGTGGCGGGGTCGGGGCTCGGCTGCTGCGGGTTCTGGCCGCTCTGGCCGCTACGGCCGGGTGAGCTCGGGCTGTTGGGGGTGTTCGGGCCGGTGCCGGGGGCGGTGTTCATGCCGCCGGTCGGTACCGGGCCGCCCGGCTGGTTGGTGCCGGGGCCGCCGCCGGTGCCCGGCGGAGATGACGGCGGCGGGGGCGTGTCGCCCGAGCGTGCCAGGTCGGCGGCGTTGGCCAGGTCGTTGGCCGAGGCCAGCGAGGACAGCGGGTGGGTCACCGCGGTGAAGACGTCGGGGTTGAAGGGGCTGATCGTCCCGGTACGGCCCACGCCGCCCATGAACGCCCCCAGCATGGCCTCCCCGGTGAACGGATTGCCCGGCGGCTGCTGGTAGACGAGCGTGTTGGCGGCCATGCTGCCCACCGGCGAGGCGAAGGCGTTGGTGATGCCGGTGGTCAGCGCCCGTCCGCCGAAGCCGGGCACGAAGCGGGTGACCCGGGAGACGGGCCTGGTCAGCCACATGCCGACCCCGGCGCCCACGCCCGCGCCGACGGCGGAGGCGGCGGTCTTCTTCCAGTCCCACTCGGTGCGCGTGCCCATCTTCATCTGCTGCCACTGGGCCATGGCGTCGATGAAGGTCTCTTCGCCGATCTCCTCGATGAGTTCCTTGCCGAGCGGCGTGGACAGCAGCCGCAGCAGCGCGGCGCGGCCGGTGGCGCCGCTGAGCACGGTGAGGCGGGCCAGGCCCGCGGCGCCGACCTCGCGCCCGGCCATGGCGGCGAGCCTGGACAGGATGCGGGTGATGGCGGCGCGCGCGGCGGTGGCGAAGGGGCCGACGAGCGGCGCGGAGGAGCCGGCGGTGAAGAACGCCACGAACAGGGCGATGGCGATGGCGACGACCGTGACCCAGAAGGCGACGTTGACGGAGAGCTTGGAGTACTGGGTCTCGATGGCGAAGTTGCCGGCCTCCAGCGAGCGGGCCTCGGCGTCGCGGGCGATGCCGACCATGCCGGCCTGCGGCCCGCACAACTCCTGGGCCCGCCCGACAAATCCGTACATGGAGGGGGTGGCGCAGCCGGAGACGATCTTCCTCGCGGCCCGGCCGGCGTCGTCGAGCTGGGCCGTGGCGCCGACGCCGAGATCAGCGTAGGACTGAGCGAGCTTGGACAGGGCGTGTTCGCTGGCCTTGGGCCACTTCTGGCCGCCCGAGAGCATGGGGATCAGCCAGTTGTTGACCCAGTCGGGGAGCGTCGAGTTCTCCCAGGCGGGCCGTACGTCTCTGTCGATGAGCGCCCAGCCCTGTGGCCGGCCGCCGCCCGCGCCCAGGACCTCGGACCCGGTGCCGGGCTGCCCGCCGCTGGTCGTCGTCACGCCGTTCCCGTCATCCGCTCCTCACTGTCAGACATCTTTGCTCTGGGCGCGGGCCAGCATTTCCTGGCCCATCCCGGTGTCGGTGGTGCGTACGTTGTCGACGACCTGACGGGCACGGTCCCCGGCGTCGCGTAACTGGTTCGGCAGGTCGGTGAAGCGGTAGACCATCTTGTACGGCCCGTCGTCCTGGAAGTGCTTCTGCCAGAAGGCCTTGCCCTCCAGGCCGTCGCCCCAGGGTGTGGTGGCGAGGCAGGCCCGTACCTCCGCGGCCAGCCGCTCGACCTCCCGCTCCATGTCGCCGGCCATCGTGGACCACTGGTTGATGCCCTCGTAGGCGACGGGCTTGTAGATCTCGATACCATGCTCGTCCCGGCTCATCTACGCCCGCCCATCTGATCGGCCAACTGGGCCATCACGGTTTCGAGGTCGCCGTCGAGATGCGCCTGCATCTGCTCGGCGGGGATCAGCGGCGAGAAGAGCTCCAGGAGCTGCTCGCGGACCTTCTCACCGGCCCGCTGGACGGTCTCGGTGATCGTGTCGGCGAGGGTCCTGGCGTCGGGGTGCCGGTAGATGCGCGGATCGAGGTCGAGCCTGATCAGCTCGCCGCGCGAGCCCACGGTGGCGTTGACGAGCCCGTCCCGCGACTTCTCCGTGACCTGCAACGACCTGGCTCTGGCGTGGAGCTCTGCCCCCTCGCTCTGGAGCCGCATGAAGGTCGTGCGGAGCTCGTCGGCGTAGGCCTGTAGTCCCGCGGCGTCCCTCTCGTTGGACGACTCCATTTCACCTCCCTGACCACACAGGTGTTAAGAGGTAGTTTCCGACACATGAACACCATTCGACAAGATCGGGGGAAAAATCCGGGACTCACGGGCTGATGTCGAGTGCCTGTTCGGTGGGTTCGCCGGTTTCCGCACGTGGGACCCAGCGCCGGTAGACGCCGCGCTCGGCGCGTTCCATCCCCAGGGCCACGGCCTCCGGCGCGGAGCCGCCCAGATACTCCAGCAACAACGCGTCCTCGCGCTCGTCGCGGACCAGGAACTCCCGCCCGCCCCACGTGCACACCGTGAACACCGCCCACAGGGCCTCGCACTCGGCCGCGGGCACGATCCTGACGTGGCAGCCCGGCTCGATCTCGGTGAAGCCATCGGCGGGTTCCTCGCAGCGCAGCCGTACCCAGACCTCCAGGGCGGTGGCGTCGGGGCTGGCGGGGTAGTCGGCGCCGCGCCAGCGCGCCCGGTAGCCGCTCACGCGGCCCGCCCGATCGCGAACCAGCGGCGCAGGTCGCCGTGGTAGACCGCGCGCCGGACCTCGGTTCCTGCGGTGGTCAGCTCCCAGATCTCCGCGCCGTGGGTGAGGGCCACGCCGTACACCTTGTATTCGCGGATCACCTGGTCGCGGTTGGGCACCAGGCCGAGCCCGACGAAGGGCGGCTCCTCGACGACCCACCCGGCCACCGCCTCTCTCCCCGCCTCGTCGGTCCCCCCGTACGGCGTGCGGTACATCTCCAGCCCGACCGGCCGCCAGCGCAGCAGGTTGAGCGTGCCTTCGGAGGTGAGGAAGCCCGGCTGCGCGAGCGCGTCGGCCAGTACGGCGGGCGTGGCGATGTGCGAGACGTCGAGGGCGTGGTGGCAGTAGCCGGAGACCCTGGGCTCGCGCTCGATCAGCAGGTCGTGGATCTCGGTCGGATGCAGGAGCTTCTGCACCACCGGCACGCCGGACTCCGGCGCGAGCGCAAGGTCCTGGACCATGGTGGGCACGGCGAGCCTGGCGACGGTGCCCGACTCCAGGTTGAAGTTGACGGTCATGCCGGGGTTGATCGCCAGCCCCCAGTGCGGGTCGGGCCAGCCCGCGGCCAGCTCGACCATGGAGACGATGCGGAAGTGCTCGGTGATCTGGCCGAACCCGGTGGCCATGGCCTCGGGCGAGGTGTAGGCGAGCACCCACGTACGCCCGTCCGCCTCGGCGGTCGGCCACACGATCGGCTCGGTGCCTTCGAAGGCCGCCCGCGACATCGGCAGCGCCAGGTCGGCGTCCTTCAGCAGGCTCAGGCAGAGCGCGGTACGCCCCTCCTCGAACGCCGCCCAGAGCCGTTCCTCGAAAGGCTCCTCCACCACCGTCACCCGAGCCCGTGCCGCTCGCCGAACTCCTCGGCCGTGATCCCGAACAGCACGATGTCGTCGTAGCGTCCCTGGTGGAAGCGGCCCCTGCGGCGGCGGCCCTCCTCGGTGAAGCCGAGATGCCGGTGCAGCGCCAGCGAGCCCGCGTTGGAGGCGTAGACGGTGGCGTCGCACTTCTGGTAGCGGCGCTCGCCGAACATGTACCTGAGCAGGATGACGACGGCCTCGGCGGCGTAACCGTGGCGCTGGTGGGCGCGGCCGACGGCGACGCCGTACTCGAAGGTGCCGTGGTGGGGGTCCACGGCGTGGGTGCTGATGGTGCCGACCGGCTGCCCGCCGGACCGCTCGGCGATCGCCAGGCGCAGGATGTCGGGGCCCTGGTCCTTCTCGGCCACTTCCTTGGCCCACTGCCTGGCCCGTTCCGCCGAGCGCGGCGGGTGGAGGCGGTCGCCGTTGCTCTGGTCCTCGGTGTTCTCGTCGAACTCCTTGAACGCCGCCCAATCCTCGGGCTCGATGGCGCGCAGCCGTACGCGCTCGCCCGTCCATGCCGAAGTCATGCACCCCATGATCCCCGCTATTTGAGCGCGCCCGTCGTCAGCCCCGACTGGATCTGGCGCTGGAAGACCGTGTACACGACGAGCATGGGCAGGATGGCCAGGGTCAGGGCGGCGAAGAGCGCGGCCCAGTCCTGGTCGTAGCCGGCGGCGGTGGAGATGTCGGCGATGCCCTGGGTGAGCACCCACTTGTCGCGCTCCTGCAGCAGCACCAGGGGCAACTGGTACTGGTTCCACTGGCCCAGCACGTTGAAGATCGTGATGCTGATCAGCCCGGGTCTGGCCATCGGCATCATGATCTGGAAGAAGACCCTCGTGTGCGAGGCGCCGTCCACCAGGGCCGCCTCGGCCACCGCCGTCGGCAGCGTACGGAAGAAGGCGGCCAGGAAGAAGATCGTGAAGGGCATCGAGTACGCGATGTAGACCAGCACCAGCCCCGCATGGGTGTTGAGGCCGATGAAGGGGCCGACCAGCGGCACGTTGCCCATGTTCTGCACGACGAAGAACAGCGGCGTCAGGGCCAGGTAGACCGGGAAGGCCAGGCCGGACACGAACATCAGGTAGATGGCCCGGTTGCCCTTGAAGGGGTAGCGCGCCAGCACGTACGCGGCCATCGAGCCGATCAGCATCGTGCCGAACGTGCTGAAGGAGACGACGACGACGCTGTTGAGCATGTACTGCCCGATGTTGGCCTGTTCCCAGGCGCGGGCGAAGTTGTCCCAGCGCAGGGAGGCCGGCAGCGACCAGGCGTCGCCGAAGATCTCGTCCTCGCTCTTCACCGAGGCGAGGAAGGTCCACACGATGGGCACCACGACGAGGACGGTCCAGATGAGCAGCGCCAGGTGGGTCAGCACGGACAGCGGGCCGAGCTGCCGTTTGCGCTCCTTCCTGGCGATCTTGCGGGAGTTCGCGACCGTCCACGAGATCAGCGTTGTCATTAATACTCGATTCGCTCACGCCGGGACAGCCGCAGCGACAGGATCGCGAAGCCGACGGTGAAGAAGAACATGATGACGCCGAGCGCGGAGGCGTAGCCGAACCTGAAGTACTGGAAGGCGTTGCGGTAGATCTCTGCGGCCATCACGGTCGTGGAGAAGTCGGGGCCGCCGTGCTGGTCGGTCATGACCCAGACGATGGCGAACACGTCGAGCGCCAGGACGCCCAGATACACCCAGGCCACCTGGATGGTGTCCCACAGCAGTGGCAGCGTGATGCGGAAGAACAGGCTGATCCGCCCGGCGCCGTCGATCTGGGCGGCCTCGAACATGTCGTTCGGGATCGAGGCGAGCCCGGCCGAGAACAGCACGACGTAGAAGCCGACGGCCTGCCAGACCATGACGCCGAGCACCGACCAGAAGGCGATCCCGGGATCGGACAGGAAGCCGATCGGCTTGACGCCGAGCGCCATCAGCGGGCCGTTCAGCATGCCGCTGCCGTCGGGCCTGAACACCTGCTGGAACAGCACGGCGACCACGGCCACGGCGAGCACCTGCGGGAAGAAGAACACCACCCGGTAGAAGCCGGAACCGGTGATCCCGCTGGTGCCCTTGGCCCCGCCCACATTGAGCAGGAAGGCGAAGAACAGCGCGATGACGATCGTCACGACCGGCAGCAGCACCAGCAGCGCCGCGTTGTGCGTGACCGCCTTCCAGAAGACGCTGTCGTCGAAGAGCCGCCGGTAGTTGTCCAGCCCGATGAAGTTCGGCGTGCCGGACACGCCCCGCCAGTCGGTCAGCGAGATCTGGAACGCCTGGATGTAGGGCGAGATCACATAGACCAGGTAGAGCACCACCGGCGCGACGAGAAAAGAGCCGATGAAGAGGGTACGGCGGTGCCGCTGAAACCACGACGGCACCGCTGCGGCCGGAACTCCCATGTCAGCGCTTGAATTTCTTGATCGAGGAGTCGCCCTTGATCTCGTCGGCCTTCTTCTGCATGCGCTCCAGGAACTTGTCGGGCGTCAGCCGCCCGCTCATGAGCTCGCCGGTCGCGGCGGCGCTCTCGTCCTTGAGCTGCAGGTACCAGGCGTTCCACCGGAAGTAGACGGTGTTCTCCCCGGCGGCGGCGTAGGCCTCGGAGGCGCTCTTGACGCCGGTCGACAGCTGCATGCCCTCGCCGGCGCCCTTGACGGTGGGCACGGTGGAGACGAGCTGGCTGAACTCGCCCGCGGCCTTCTTCGACAGCATGGCCCGCAGGTACTCCATGCCGCCCTTGGCGTTGGCGGCCTTCGCCGGGACGATGAAGTTCTCGCCCGGCTGCGTGTGGAGGGCGCCGTGCGGGAGCTTGTCGGAGCCGGTGACGTCGGGGACGGGGAACATCGCGTAGTCGAAGCCGGGCGGGGTGGTGGTGCGCTGCTCGTTCTCCAGCCAGGAGCCGGAGGGGAGCATGGCGACCTGGTACTTGTTCTGCGCGGTCTGGGTCTGCACGTGGTCGAGCCCGGCGGTGCCCTCCATCAGGTACTTGGCGCCGATCTCGGCCCAGCGGGTGGCCGACTCCTTGAGCGCCTCGGCCTTCCAGGCGCCGTCCTCCAGGTTGTCGAGGTTGAGCAGGATCTCCTTGCCGCCGATCTTCGCGGCCGTGACGAGGATCGGGTCGAGGGCGTAGCCGGGGTGCTTGCCGGCGTAGGTGAAGGGCGCCATCTTGCCGGACTTCTTGATCGCCTCGCAGAGCTTGATGAAGTCGTCCCAGGTCTTCGGCGCCTCCCAGCCGTTCTCCTTGAACGCCTTCATCGAGTACCAGATGCCGTAGATGTAGTTCACGTACCCGACGACCGAGAACTTGCCGTCGTAGGTGCCGATCTCGATCACGGCCGGGTCGAGCGTGTCGCGTACCTTGACCGCCGGGTCGTCCCAGCTCTCCATGTCCAGCAGCGGGGTCAGGTCCTGCAGCTGCCCGTCCTGGGCCAGGGCGCCGAAGTCCATGGCGTTGGCGCCGGAGTTGTCGATCACGTCGGGCGGGTTGCCGCCGGCGAAGCGCGGCTGCAGGACCTTCGTGATCTCCTTGGTGAAGTTGTGCTTGATCGCCACATCGGGATATTTGGTCTTGAACAACGGCTGGTGGATGTCCGTGGCGTACTTGTGCCCGAAGCCGCCGTCGAAGATCCAGACCTCCAGCGCCTTCGCGGCGCCGGGCGCGGTGCTCGCGGGCGTCTGGGGCGCCGGGGTGGCGCACGCGGCCAGGGCTCCGGCGACGGGGACGAGAGCGGCGCTGCGCAAGAGCTGGCGCCGGGAAAGTTGGGGGGTGTCGGACATTGCTATGACTCCTTATGCTCCGCGTCTGATGCGACCTGCGTAGCGGCTCTCCAGTGCCTTGTTGTGTTCGTCCCCGCCGGTCACGTTGACCGACAGGTAGACAGGGGGCGTCTCGCCGAGCGCGACCAGTTCCTCGACCGCGGTGGTGACGACCATCTGCGCGAGCAGCGCGGAGGTGACCGTCGAGACGGCGCCGTAGGCGCCGCCGCCGGGCAGTTCGAGGATGGCGTCGCCGTACGGCGAGCCGTTGTCGAGCACGACGTCGGCCAGGTCGAGCAGCTTGCGCCCGGACGGGTGCCGGGAGGGCATGGCGCTGCTGTGCTCGACCGAGGTGAGGGCGATCAGCGTGTGCCCGCGTTCCTTGACGATCCTGGCCAGCTCGACGACGGTGCCGTTGACGCCGGAGCTGGAGATCAGGACGAACACGTCCTGCGGTTCGACCGGCGCCAGGTCGTAGATCTGCTGGGCGATCTTCGGGTCGCGCTCCAGTTCGCTGGTGAGCACGCTGACGGGCTGCCCGCCGTACAGGACGAGGTCGCGGGGGCTGAGGCGGTTGCTGGGCACGAGGCCGCCGGCCCGTCCGGCGATCTCCATCGCGATGGCCTCGGAGTGGCCGGAGCCGAACGCGTTGACGACGCCGCCGCCGCGCAGCGAGGTCACGATGAGCCTGGCCGCCTGGCGCACCTGGTGCTCCTGGCGGGAGATCACGGACTTGGCCAGGTCCAGGACCTGTGTTGCGTACGACATTCAGCCTCTCTCGACTCTGTGGCTCTCGACCGCGCTGATCGTCCGCTCGAAGGCCTCGTTGGTGCGTTCGTAGGTGCGCTGGGCGACGGCGACGTAGACGGCGTCCAGGACGAAGAGCTGCGAGTGGACGGCGGCCAGCCCGCCGAGCCTGAACGTGGTCTCCCTGCTGGCCGTGGTGAGCACCTGGTCGGCCAGGTCGGCCAGCGGCGAGCGGGCGAAGGAGGTGACCGCGACCGTCAGCGCCCCGTGGCCGGACGCCTCGACCAGGGCCTCCATCACCTCGCGGGTACGCCCGCGGTGGCTGATGCCGACCGCCACGTCGCCCGGGGCGAGCAGGGCCGCGTCCGACAGCGCCACGTGCGCGTCGCACGCGCTCCAGCCCGGTATCCCGATGCGGCGTAACCTGCCTTCGAACATCGTCGCCACGTTACCGCTGGTGGAGACGCCGACCAGGAGGACACGGCGGGCGGCGACGATCGCGTCCGCCACGCGGGCGACGGTGTCGAGGTCGAGCTGGGCGGCGGTGTCCTGAATGAGCCGGGTGTCGGCGGCCGCCATGACCTCGATGGCCGTGTCGAGCGGGTCGTCGGGCCCGATCTCGTGGCCGACGCCCGCGCCCCAGCCGGCCTGCGCGGCCCTGCCGGTCTCGGTGGCGAGCGCCACGCGCAGCTCGGCGTAGCCGGAGAACCCGAAGGCCCGGCAGAACCTGGTCACGGTCGCGGGCGAGCTGCCCGCCCGTTCCGCCAGCGCGATGATCGTGGACCTCGCGGCCTCGGCCGGGTCGCCCAGAATCACCTCGCCCACGCGGCGTAGTGCTTCCGGCAATCCCGGCAATTCTGTCTCAACGCGCCCAAGGGCCCCTGAAGTCACGAATATTCCTTCCGAATACTCGGTCTTCAGGCGAAAATTATTCTTGCTTCTCGGTCGAGTCAAGACCCAAAATCGGGACCGTGACTCATTCGTTGGTCGTCGGCGTGGACGCCGGCGCGACCTCCACCCGCGTCGCCGTCCACACGCTCGACGGCGAGCGCGTCGGCTACGCGCGGGCGGGTGCGGGCAACCCCTCCGCCCACGGCGCCGAGAAGGCGGTGGCCAACATCGCCACCGCCCTGCGCGAGGCGCTGGCCTCGGCCGATGCCACCGCCGTGGTCGGCTCGCTGGCGGGCATCGCCGGCAAGCAGGACGTCATGGACGTCGAGCTCGCCCGGCTCTGGGCCGAGCACGGCATCCCCCGGGCGCCGGAGATGATCGGCGACGTGGCCATCGGCTACGTCGCCGGATCACCCGCCTCGGAAGGCTCGTTGCTGCTGTCCGGAACCGGGGCGATCGCCGCCCGAATCTCCGGCTACCGCCAGTCGGTCATCGCCGACGGGCTCGGCTGGCTGCTGGGCGACGCCGGCTCGGGCTTCTGGATCGGCCGCGCCGCCGCCAAGGCCGTCGTGCACGGCCTCGACCGCGGCGAGCCCGCCGGAGAGCTGTCCGAACTGGTCCTCACGCACTTCCTCGGCGCCGAGCGCGGCACGACCCCGCGCGCCACGGCCGACCGGATCGTACGGCTCGCGCAGGCCGACCACATGTGCCTGGCCGCCCTGTCCGCCCTGGTCAGCCAGGCCGCCTCGGCGGGCGATCCCATGGCCGGGAAGATCGCCCGCGAGGCGGCCGGGCAGCTCGTGGCCACCGTGCGCCGCGTGCACACGACCGGGCCCGTGGTGCTGGCCGGCAGCGTGCTCACCAACCCGGGGCCGGTGCGGCAGGCCGTACAGGAACTGCTGGGTGACACGCCCGTGCGCACGGCGCAGGACGCGGCGGGGGCGGCGGCGTGGCTGGCGGCCCGCGACCTGCTCGGGTCACGGGCCGCTGAGCTGCACGGGAGGTTCGTGGCTACTTCCTGATCACGTGCTCCTTGCTGACCAGGAGGCGGACCACTCCGAGCTGGGCGTCCTCGGCGTCCCAGACCCACCAGTCCTGGCCCACCGCCGCTGACTGGGCATTCGGGTTCATGGCGTGCCCGCCGTCGGGACTGGGCTCGACGATCTGGTAGACGACCTTGAGCCCGCGCCGCTCGGCTTCGGCGGCGACCTCGCTCACCTGCTTGTCCTCGACCTTGTACCCCGTCAGCGAGCCGCCGCCCTCCGTGGCCTGGTTGCCGTTGGCGTAGGGCTCGTTCGCCTTGGCGGGACGGCCGGCCTTGACCCACGCTCCGGACGTGTCCGGCGAGAGCGTGAGCACCATCGTGCAGTCCGGGGCGGTGATCTTGCAGTGCTTGGGCTCGCTGTCGATGGCGATGCTGCCCGGCCGGCCGGGGCCGCCGCCGTTGCCGATCTGGAAGATCTCGCCCACCGCGTCCGGCGTGGCGGGCTGGAGCTGGAGCTTGACCTCGAGCCCGACGGCGCGGAAGGCCTCTTCGTACTTGGCCGGGTCGGCGAACGGGTCCTTGATCCTGGCGACCCACATGCCGTTCTCGAGCTTGATGTCCATGGCCGCGTTGGCGTAGGAGGTGGCGCTGCCGGGCGTGTTGAGGATGCTCGGGCCGAGCACGACGGCGGCGGCCAGCGCCGCGGTGAGCACGCCCGCCGCGGCCAGGCGCTTCCACGGCAGGCGCCGCGGCTCCTTCACCGGCTCCTCCGAGATGATCGAGGCCAGCAACGCCCGCGCCCCCGCGCCGGACGCCTGACCCGCGAGATCCTCGTCGCTCACCCTGGCGAGCTGCCGCAACTCGTTCATGCTGACTCCATCGCGAGGTTGTGGGCGGTCACTCCGGCCTTGGACAGGGCTCGGGAGAACCGCTTGCGGGCGCGGTGCAGGCGGATGCGGACCGCGTTGCGGGACACGCCCAGGACCGTGGCGAGCTGGGCGTGGTCGAGTCCTTCCCAGGCGACCAGCGAGAGCAGCTCGCGGTCGTCGGCGTTCAGCTCGCGGAAGGTGCGGGCGATGGCGCCCAGCTCCACCGTGCTCTCCGGGGTGCGGGAGTAGAGGTCGGCGAGGTCGACGTTCAGCTCGGCGCTGCGCTGCTGCCTGCGGAGCTGGCCACGGCGGTGGTTGGCGAGGGTGTTGCGGGCGATGCCGTACAGCCACAGGCGGGCCTCGTCGCCGTCCGGGAGCCGGTCGGCGCGTCGCCAGGCGGTCGCGTAGGTCTCGGCCACGATGTCCGCCGCGTCCTCGGGGATCTCGCAGCGGCGCATGGCGTAGCCGAGGATCTGTTCGTAGGTCGCCGCGTAGATCGCGGCGAACCTGTCGGCTTGGGTGCTCACATCATGTCCATGTCGGAGATGCTCTGAGCATTTCAGGATTTATGGAGAGGTGAGGAGGGCGGCGCTGCCGTAGGAGCCGCCGAAGCCCGTCACCAGCGCCACCTCGCGGTCCTCCCGCAGCTCCCGTACGGCTTGCGCCACGTTGTTGAGCCCGTGCACGTACCCCTCGGAGAGCAGGCCGCCGTGCCGGTTCACCCAGGCGTGGCGGCGTTCCAGCAGGTAGCCGTCCAGATCCTCGGCCAGCCCGAAGTCGGCCAGTTGTCTCGGCACCAGCCACGAGTAGGCGTCGTAGAGCAGCGCGGCGTCCACGTCGGCCGGCTTCATGCCCGAGGCCCGCCACAACATCGGGGCGACGTGCCCGGAGAAGATCGCGCTGACGTCGGGGGCGCGGTCCATGGCCGAGCATCCCGGGCCGCCGCCGCGCACCACCGCGTGGACGCGCGGGCCGGCGAGTACGCCGCTGACGACCAGCGCGCAGGCCCCGTCGGTCTCCTGGCAGCAGTCGGCGGTGCGCAGAGGCGTGCACACGTACGGCTTGGCCTGGTAGTCCGCCCAGGTCAGGGGTTCGCGGCGGAGGGCACGCGGGTTGGTGGCGGCGTTGTCGCGCGACTGGGCGACGACGGCGTGCAGGTGCTCCTCGGTCAGGCCGGTGTCGTGGAGGTAGCGGGTGGCGGCCAGGGCGAACAGGGGGATGGGGCCGGCCATGCCGTACCGGCGGGTGAGCTCTTCCTGGGGGCCGGTGGAGGCGACGTTGAGCCGCTTGCCCGAGCGGCCGTTCAGCGCCCGATAGATCACGATATTTCGTGCCATACCGCAGTGGATCAGCATCGCGGCGTCGCCCAGGATGGAGGCGGCCTGGGTGCCGCCGCCCGCGATGTCGTTGTGCCAGCCCAGCCGTTCGATTCCCAGGGCCCTGGCGACCTGGACCACCGGGACGGAGTCGTTCATGTGGTAGCTGAGCAGGGCGTCCACCTCGGCTGGCTCGATCCCGGCGTCGCGGCAGGCGTCCCGGACGGCCTCGACGGCAAGATCCAGCTCGCTGCGGCCCGAGGCCCTGGTGAGCGCGGTCATCCCCACGCCCGCTATAGCCGCCCGGCCGGAGAAGGGCTGCACGTCACGGCTCCCTTCTCGAGCTTCTCGGCGGCCGCCCACCGGGCCGGGGCGCGATCCGTCCCGGCGGGCGACGACAGTCGTCACGCTAGCCGGGCGCCCGTTGTTAGGCAAGCGCTTGCTCGGTTACCGGACGCTCGCGAAAAGTCACCGACACGAAACCGGGACTCGATCCGATGAAAGGCCGATGATGAAAGCCGATAAACGAGGTGATGGATGGATCTGCGCCAGGTGCGTTACGCCATTGCGATCGCGCGGGCGGGCAGCCTGCGCCGCGCGGCCGGCGTGCTGCACATCGCCCAGCCCACCCTCTCCGAGCAGCTCAAGGCGCTGGAGAGAGAGATCGGCGCGGAATTGTTCACCCGCTCGTCCAGCGGCGTGCGGCTCACCGAGGCGGGCGAGGTGTTCCTCGCCCAAGCCACCGTCGCCGTCGACGCCTTCGAACGCGCCGTGGCCGCCGCCCGCGGCAAGGGGCAGGCGCTGCGCATCGGCGTGGCGGACGGGCTCGGCGACGTGCAGGCGCGGCTGCTGTCCCACCTGCCCGGCGAGCCCCGGCTGCGCGTGGCGCCCATGAGCACCGCGGAGCAGATCGTCTCGATCACCGACGGCAGCCTGCAGGCGGGGCTCGGCTACGCCCCCGGCACGCTGCCGCGCGGCGTGGCCCGCACACTCATCCAGCGCGCCGCCGTCCACGCCCTGCTCCCCCGCGAGCACCCGCTGGCCACCCAGGACACGCTGCCGCTGGCCGCCCTGGCCGCCGAGCCGCTGGTCATGCCCGAGTCGGACGGCGGCCGGTTCCTGTCCGGCTTCGTCCGCCACCGCCTGCACCCCCGCCTCGGCCCGGCCGCCGCCACCCACGACCTGGCGGTGAACCTGGTCGAATCCGGCGCCGGCTACACCCTGTGCGTACGCAAGGGGACTCCCGTGCCGGAGGCGCTGGCGTTCGTGCCGATCGCGGAGGCGGTGCCGCCCATCGAGGTCGTCTTCCTGTGGAACCGCCAGGCGGAGGTGCACGACCTCGTCACCGCGGCCCGCCAGCTCGCACGCTCCGGCTAGACGTTATGGTCTACCGATGCGCATCTCAGAGCTGAGCGCCGAGTCCGGTGTCGCCCTGCCGACGATCAAGTACTACCTGCGTGAGGGCCTGCTCCACCCGGGTGAACAGCGCTCCGCCACGCGCGCCGACTACGACGACACGCACCTGCGCCGGCTCCGCCTGATCCGCGCCCTGCTGGAGGTGGGCAAGCTCCCCGTCGCCTCGATCAAGAAGATCATCGAGGCGGTGGACGACGAGAGCCTGCCCGTCCACACCATGCTCGGCACCGCCCACTACGCCCTCGCGCCCGAGGTCTCCCCCGCCGAGCCCGGCGACGAGCTGGAGGCCGCCCGCGCCGAGGTGGACCGGGTGGTCGCCGAGCACGGCTGGCGGGTGCTCCCCGACGCGCCGCCCAGGGCGGAGCTGGCCGAGATCCTCCTCAGGATGCGCAGCCTGGGCATGACACCGGACCTCGCCCCCTACGCCGAGGCCGCCGACCGGATCGTGCGCGAGTTCGAGATGGCGACCATCCCGTTCGACGGGCCGCGCGACGCCGCCGTGGAGGCGCTGGTGCTCGGCACCGTCCTGTACGGCAAGGCCTTCGACGCCCTGAGGCGCCTGGCCCAGGAGTCGGAGTCGGCCCGCCGCCTCAACCGCTGACTCAGGCGATCACGTGGGTCTCGCCGCCGTCGACGAGGAGCGAGGCGCCGGTGACGAAGGAGGCCGGTTCGCCGGCCAGGAACGCCACCACGTCGCCGATCTCCTGCGGGCGGCCGATGCGGCCCATGGGCGTGGCGGCGGCACGGGCGGCGAGGTTCTCGGCGCTGCCGGACAGCTCGCGCAGGCGGTCGGTGTCGACCGAGCCCGGCAGGACGTTGTTGATCAGGACGCCTTCCGCGGCCACCTCCCTGGCCAGGGTGCGTACGACGCCGGCGACGGCCGACCGGGTGGCGTTCGACAGGGCCAGGCCGTCGAGGGCCTCGCGGACCGAGCGGCTGGTGATCGTGACGATGCGGCCCCAGCGGCGCGCGCGCATCTCGGGCAGCACGGCGTGGATCAGGCGGACGGTGCCGAGAAGGTTGCGTTGGACGGCCACGTCCCACTCGGCCAGGCCCATGTCCACGAAGCGCCCGGCGGGCGGGCCGCCGGCGTTGGCCACCAGGATGTCCACGGGCCCGAGGACGTCGCGGGTCTCGGCCACCACCCGCGCCGCCGCCGCGGGGTCCTCCACGTCGGCGAGGACGGCGTGCACGACGCCGCCGAACTCCTGAAGCTCGACCACCGCGTCCGCGAGGCGTTCGGGGTTGCGCGCGCTCACGCAGACGTTGGCGCCCTCCCTGGCCAGAGACTTGGCCGAGGCCAGGCCGATGCCCGCGCTGCCGCCGGTGACCAGTGCTACCTTGCCCGCGATGCCGAGATCCATACGGGCGACTATAAGCCGATCATGGGCGGATCCGCGTGAGCTTGTCGGGGTTGAGGACGCCGAGCATGGAGACGATCTTGCCATCGCGGATCTCCAGGCTGACGAGCTGGTCGGCGCCGCCCACCTTGGTGATCAGCGCCGGATGGCCGTTGGTCTCGCCGAGCCGCATGTCGCTGAACAGGTAGCGCGACATGAGGCCGTTCAGGAAGGCGATGACCTTGTCCCGGCCGTGGATCGGCTTGAGCGCCGCGCGCACCTTGCCGCCGCCGTCGTTCCAGATGACCACGTCGTCGTGCAGGAGCGAGGTGAGCGCGGCCAGGTCGCCGCCGGCCGCGGCCTCCATGAAGCGCGTCAGGAGCTCGGTGTGCTGCTGGGCCGTGGGGGTGAAGCGGTCGCGGCCCTCGGCCAGCCGTACGGAGGCCCGGTGGTGCATCTGCCTGGCGTTGGCCTGCGTCACGCCGACGATCTCGGCGATCTCCGGGTACGGGAGCTCGAAGGCCTCCCGGAGCACGAACACCGCCCGCTCCGGCGGCGACAACCGTTCCATGAGATGGAGGGTCGCGAAGGCCACGGTGTCGCGCAGTTCGACGGTGTCGAGCGGGCCCACCTGCGCGGCGGGCACCGGCTCCGGCAGCCACGGCCCGGTGTACGCCTCCCGCTTGACCCGCGCCGAACGCAGCTGGTCCAGCGCCAGGCGCGAGACCACGGTCACCAGGAACGCCCGCGGCTCCCTGACGTCTGCCCGGTCGGTGGCCTGCCAGCGGATCCAGGCTTCCTGGACGACGTCCTCCGCGTCCCACATGCTGCCGAGCAGGCGGTACGCCAGCCCGAGCAGCATAGGGCGGTGTTCCTCGAATGCGTCCACGCCCAGCATCATGCCTTCTCGGGGAGGAAGGCCGAGTGGCGGGGCCGCCAGTTGAGCTGGAGCCGGGCGCGGGTGTTGTCGGCGCCGCGCAGGCCGGTCATGAACGCCACGCCCCAGCCGCCCACGGCCGGCCTCGCCATCTCGACGGGCACGCGCATCGGCTCCGGCGCGCCGAGCCGGGCGGCCAGCGCGGGCAGCCACTCGGCCATGGTGACCGGGGTGTCGTCGACCACGTTGAGCGCGCCGGTGAGATCGCGGTCGAGTGCGGCGACGACCGAGGTGGCCGCGTCGTGGGCGCTGGTGAAGGAGAACACCGAGCCGCCCTCCCCGACGACGGGCAGCTGACCGGCCAGGATCGCCTGAGTGGTGGAGCCGCCGGCGTCGTAGGCGGTGCCGGGGCCGGTCAGGTGGCCGAAGCGCAGCACCAGGCCGCCCGCCCGCGCGGTGAGCGACTCCAGTTCGAGCAGCGCGTCGCGGACCGCCGTGAACTCCGCGGGCGGTTCCCGCCAGAGCGGTGTCTCCTCGTCGGCGGGGCCGTCGCCGGGCTCGTAGGCGTAGGCGAGACTCTGGCTGATGATCCGCGCGTCCGGCGCGGCCTCGATGAGCGTGCGGGTGCCCTCGGTGCGCAGGCGGTTGGTCGGTTCCATGTCCCGCGCGAAGGTGAGCGGGTTGATCGCGTGCGGAATCGCGGTCAGCAGGTTGACGATCACATCGGGCGCGGCCGCGCGGACGTAACGCACCGCCGCGTCGTGGTCGAGCGCGTCAAGACCGGTGGACCGCGCCCCCGCGATCACCTCATGGCCGACCGCGTCCAGCAGCGGGACCAACTGGCGGCCGATCGCTCCGGTGGCTCCGGCGACGAGAACTCTCATGATCACTCCAAGACTTATGGCAGGCGGTGTCGCCTACTGGACGGAACACCCCCTTGGGTTGTGACAACTTCCGTGATGAGGTTTGTGGGTGGCGAGAAATCTGATCCTTTCCGGAGGCCTCTTCCACGACTTCGAGGCCACGTCGGCGGCGTTGGCCGAGGTGCTGGCCGAGGTGGGTGTCGAGTCCGAGATCACCGAGGACATCGCCGGCGCGCTGAGCGAGCCGACGGAGGTGCCGCTCATCACCGTCAACGCGCTGCGCTGGCGGATGGACCTCGACCGCTTCGCCGACCAGCGCGAGCGATGGCGCTTCGAGCTGCCCGCGCAGGCGCGCACGACGCTGCTCGACCACCTCGACCGCGGCGGCGGGCTGCTGTGCATGCACACGGCGGCGATCTGCTTCGACGACTGGCAGGGCTGGCCGAGGGTGCTCGGCGGCTGCTGGACCTGGCCCAAGTCCCATCACCCGCCGCTGGGCTGGACGGGCGTGCGGGTGCACGGCGGCCACCCGATCGTGGCCGGGCTGCGCGACTTCGACCTTGTGGACGAGGTCTACAGCGACCTCGACGTGCTGCCCGACGTTCGGCCGCTGGCCTCGGCGAACGGCCAGCCCCTCGTCTGGGCCCGTCCGGTACGGCGCGGCCGCGTCGTCTACGACGCCCTGGGCCACGACACCCGCTCCTACGACAACGAGGTCCACCGCACCCTGCTGCGCCGGGCGGCGCTGTGGCTGCTGAAGCGGCCGGTGGAGTTCAGCGAGTAGAGGGGTCAGCGAGTAGAGCTGAGCAGGGTGGCGACGACGGCGCGCGCGTAGTCCTCGTCGCTCACCGCCTGGTCCACGAAGTACGACAGGTGGGCCCGGTGGTAGCAGGCGCCCATCAGCAGGGAGGCGAAGGCGTCGCAGTCGGCGCCGGCGGCGATCCGCCCGCTTTCCTGCTCGGAGCGCAGGATCGTGGCCAGGATCCGGATCGGCAGGTGCGGTCCGGCGTCCAGGTTCGCCAGCATCCCGCGGAACGTCCCGAGCAGCGGCGGGTCGCCGATCATGCCGGAGGCGATGGGCGCGGTGCTGGTGTAGAAGGTGATGGCGGCGAGCGCGAACTCTGTCAGGTGGGTGTGCAGGTCGCCTTCCCCCGCCGCGGCGTGCAGCCGTCTCAGCGGCGGGGCGAGCGCGGGCATGCGCTCCAGGATCACCGCCAGGAACAGTTCCTCCTTGGCGTTGAAGTGCTTGTAGAGCAGCGCCTCCGAGCATCCGGCCAGCCGGGCGATGCGCTTGGTGGTGGCACCGGCGATGCCGTGCTCAAGAATGGCCTGGTAGGCGGCCTCGATGATGCGCTCGCGAGTCTGCTCGGCTTGACGGTGAGTAGGCACTCACCCATCATAGAGGTGAGTGAGCATTTACTCACCAGAAGGGACCGTACAGATGAAACTCACCGTCTACGGCGCGACCGGCGGCACCGGTCGCCTCTTCGTCGACCAGGCGCTGCGCGAGGGCCACGTGGTCACCGCGGTCGCCCGCCGCCCGGAGGCGGTCACGGCGGAACATCCGGGGCTCACCGTGGTGGCCGGCGATGTCATGGAGGCCGGGACGCTGACGATCGAGCCCGACTGCGACTCCGTCGTCTTCCTCGCCGGCCCGGCCAGGAGCGGCCCGCCCACGGTCTACTCCGAGGGCGTGCCCAACGTGGTCGGCGCCATGGACGCCGCCGGGGTCAAGCGCCTCGTGCTGGTCACCAACGGCATGATGAACGGCCCGTCCGACACGGCGGCGCAGCGGCTGACCAAGATCGTCATCCGCTCGCTCTTCCTGAGGACGCCCTACCAGGACAACGTCCGCGTGGACCGGTGGATCCGCGACAGCCCGCTCGACTGGACCGTCGTCCGCCCGCCCCGCCTGCTCGACTCCCCCGCCCGCGGCGCCTACCGCACCGCCGTCGACGACTGCGTGCGCGGCGGGATGTCCATCGGCCGCGCCGACCTGGCCGACGCCGTGCTCCGCGTGCTGCCCGACCCGGACACCCACCGGCACACCGTCGACGTCGCGTACTGAGGCGGCGGCTTACCTCTTCATTGGAAAAGCCATGACATCCTTCCCTTAGGAACCTTGGGAAGGGACGGGCATGGACAAGCCGGTCATCGTGACAGTTGACGACGACCCTGGCGTGTCGCGGGCAGTCGCCCGCGACCTCAGACGCCGGTACGGCCAGCAGTACAGAATCGTCCGCGCGGAGGCGGCGCAGCAGGGCATGGACGCCGTCAAGGAGATGCGGCTGCGCGGCGACGACGTGGCGGCCATCCTCGCCGACTACCGGATGCCGCAGATGAACGGCGTGCAGTTCCTTGAGGCCGCGATGGACATGTACCCCTTCGCCCGCCGCGTCCTGCTCACCGCCTACGCCGACACCGACGCCGCGATCCAGGCGATCAACGTGGTCGACCTCGACCACTACCTGCTCAAGCCCTGGGACCCGCCGGAGGAGAAGTTCTACCCGGTCATCGACGACCAGCTCGACGCCTGGCAGCGCACCGACCGCAAGGAGCGGGCCGAGCTGCGGGTGATCGGCGACCGGTGGTCGTCGGGGTCGTACAAGGTGCGAGACTTCCTGTCCCGCAACCAGGTGCCCTACCAGTGGATGCTGGCCGACGACCCGGAGGCGACCCAGCTCATCGCCGCCGCCGGCGAGGACTGCCGGCTGCCGCTGGTGGTCACCGCGGGGGGCGACACGCTGGAGGCGCCCGACCAGGCCACGCTCGCCATGTCCGTGGGCCTGTCCACCACGCCGGCCACCGACTTCTACGACCTGATCGTCATCGGCGGCGGCCCCGCCGGGCTGGGCGCGGCCGTGTACGGAGCCTCGGAGGGCCTCAACACCGTCCTGGTCGAGTCGCTGGCCACCGGCGGCCAGGCCGGGCAGAGCTCCAGGATCGAGAACTACCTGGGCTTCCCCGACGGCGTCTCCGGCGCCCAGCTCGCCGACCGGGCCCGCCGCCAGGCGCTGAAGTTCGGGGCCGAGATCCTCACCGCCCGCAAGGTCGCCAGCCTGGAGCCGCGCGGCCAGGCCCGGGTGATCGGCTTCCACGACGGCGGCGAGATCGCCGCGCACGCCGTCATCCTGGCGACCGGCGTCAGCTACCGCAGGCTGACCGCCCCCGGCCTGGACGACTTCGTCGGCCAGGGCGTCTACTACGGCGCCGCCCTCACCGAGGCCCCCTCGTGCAGGGACAGCGAGGTCTGCATCGTGGGCGCGGCCAACTCGGCCGGGCAGGCCGCCGTCTACCTGTCGGGATTCGCGAGCAAGGTCAATTTGTTGGTGAGAGGTGACGGACTGGAGGCCTCCATGTCGCACTACCTCATCGAGCAGATCGCGGCGATCCCGAACATCGAGGTCCACGTGCAGACGCACGTGACGGCCGGGCACGGTGACGGGCATCTGGAGCGGGTGACCGTCTCCACCAAGGGCGAGGAACGCGACATCGACACCCAGTGGATGTTCGTGTTCATCGGGGCCGAGCCGTACACCGACTGGATGGGCGAGGCCGTGGAGCGTGACACGCGCGGATTCGTGCTGACCGGGCCCGACCTGGTGCAGGGCGGCAAGCGGCCGCGTAACTGGTCGGCGCGGCGGGAGCCGTACTTCCTGGAGACCAATGTGCCCGGGGTGTTCGCGGCCGGCGACGTGCGGGCCGATTCGATCAAGCGGGTGGCCTCGGCCGTCGGCGAGGGGGCGATGGCCGTCTCGCTCGTGCACCGTTACCTGGAGAAGCAATGACCGATCTACACGGTGAACACCTGGACGCGGCGTGCGCGGTCGTCGACAGCGGCCACGGGCCCATCGACATAGACGAACTGCGCAAGCTCTTCCTGTTCGAGAAGCTCACCGACGGGCAGCTCACCAAGCTGGCGATGAGCGGCAAGGTGGTGGAGTTCGCCGCCGAGGAGAACATCGTCACGCAGGGCGAGCCGGCCGAGTGCTTCGCGGTGCTGATCTCCGGTGAGATCCAGATGATCCAGGAGACCCTCAGCGCGGGCACGGTCGCCATGCCCCGCACCTCCCAGCCCGGCGTGTACGGCGGAGCCACCTCCGCGTACCTGGCCGACCGGGCGCCGGACACCTACCAGCACACGCTGCGCGCGACGGCGCCGACGCGGATGTTCATCCTGCCGGGCAAGAAGTTCGCGCACATCGTGACCGAGTGGTTCCCGATGGCGATGCACCTGCTCGACGGCGTGCTGTCCGGCGGCAGGATGCAGCGGGAGATCATCGACCGGCGCCAGCGGCTGACCGCCCTGGGCACGATCACCGCGGGACTGACCCACGAGCTGAACAACCCCTCCGCCGCGGCGGTGCGGGCGGTGGGCGAGCTGCGCCAGCTGATCAAGGACTCCCGCATACAGCTCGCGCAGCTGGCCGAGGACGGGATACCGCCGAGCAAGCTCCGGCACATGATCGAGATGCAGGACGAGTGCGCGAGCGCCGTCGGGCAGCTTCCGCCCCGCAGCCCGCTGGAGATCTCCGACGCCGAGGACGAGCTGGGCGAGGCGCTGGAGGCCATCGGCGTCAGCGACGCGTGGGACCTGGCGCCCGCGCTGGTCAACGCGGGCTTCGACCAGATGAACCTGGACAAGATCACCCAGAAGGTGGGCCGCGAGCACGTGCCCGGCGCGCTGCGCTGGCTGGCCGAGGCGGTCGAGATCTCGCAGATGCTCAACGAGGTGACCGAGGCCACCGAGCGCATCACCAAGCTGCTGGCCTCGGCCAAGCAGTACTCGCAGATGGACCGCGCGCCGTTCCAGATGGTCGATGTGCACGACCTGCTGGACAGCACGGTCACGATCTTCCGCGGCAAGATCGGCCCGGGGATCACCGTGGTCACCGACTACGACCGCACGCTGCCGACGATCCCCGCCTACGCCGGCGAGCTCAACCAGGTGTGGACCAACCTGATCCACAACGCCCTGGACTCCATGGGCGAGGAGGGCACGCTCACGATAAGGACGGCGCACGACGAGGACGAGGCGATCATCGAGATCGGCGACACCGGTCCCGGCGTGGCCGAGGCCATAAAGGATCGTATCTTCGAGCCGTTCTTCACCACGAAGACCGTCGGGCAGGGCACCGGCCTCGGGCTGGACATCTCCTACCGGATCGTGGCGGGGCGGCACAGGGGCGAGCTCAAGTGCCGGTCGGTGCCGGGTGACACCTGGTTCGAGGTACGGCTACCGCTCAAGGAGACCGTCCAGACCCAGGCTTAGCAGGCGGTCCAGGTCACCCAGCCCGGGCCGCGTCCGCTGACCTTCCAGCCCGCCGGGGGCGCGCCCGCCTCCGGCGCGGCCACGACCGTGCACAGGCCCTCTGGCAGGGGGCCGTCGGCCGGTCTCACGCGCTCGACCGCGGTCCAGTGCACCCGGTGGATCAGATGCACCCAGATGTTCCACTTCACCCGGGTGTCCAGGCCGATACGGCCGTGCGTGAGCCTGGGCAGGCCGTCGTTCCCCGTCGCCGGGGCCGACTTGGGCGCGAGGTCCGCCGCGAACGCCACGTTGGGCACGGCCAGCGCGAAGGCCAGCACCAGCGCGCCGCCCGCCGCCCTCGTGCGCATCGGCCCCCTTGTACGGACCAGCGCCGCGGCGGTGATCGCGGCCAGCAGGATGAGCGCCGCGACCGAGGCGCCCACCGGGTCGAACCGGTCGCGTACACCGCTGAGGAAGGCGGTCTCCGGGAAGTCGAAGGCGATGTAGTGGTAGCGGGTCAGCCGGTCGCCCGCGTACCAGGCGGCCAGCCCGCCGGACAGCGCCAGCAGCCCCGCCGCCGACGACGCGCCTGCCAGGGCCGCCCGCCGCCGCGAGCGCAGCAGCGTCGCCAGCCCCACGAGTGTCCACGCCACCGCCACGCAGGCCAGGTAGCGCCCGTAGGCGTAGTTGCCGACCCGGTGCTCGTCGGGCAGGGCCGCCGACGACGCGTACGCGATGCCCAGGGTGAGCGCGAGCGCCGCCCCCGCCGTCACCCGGTACGGCGAGCCCCCGCGCACCAGCACCACCAGGGCCGCCACGATGCCGACCCCGGCCATGCCCCAGGTGGCCGTGACCAGGTACCAGAGCTGCCCGGCCGCCCCGGCCAGCGACCGCGCCTGCCCTTCCAGGCTGGTCATCCGCTCCAGCGCCAGCCCGGACAGGTCCTTGATCCCGCTGGGGTACAGGGCGGCCTTGAGCCGGGCGTTGACCAGCATCCCCGCGCCCCCGGCGACCGCGGCGGCTCCCAGCGCCCAGAGCCCGGCCCGCAGGGACACCCGCCGCGCGACCAGCACCCCGAGCACACCCACCACGAAGACCCCGAACAGGATCGCCCCGCGCATGTGCATGGCCATGGCAAGCCCGGACAGCGACCCGGCCACCACCCCGGGCACCACGACCCGCCCCGCCACGGCCCCGCGCGTCACGGTCTGGCCCGCCACGGCCCCGCGCGTGACCAGGTCGTGGAAGGCGACCAGCCAGCCCAGCACCAGCGTCGGCAGCACCGCGTCCACCAGCGCCAACCCGGCGAACACCAGCAGCGACGGCGCCAGCCCTGCCACGAACGCCAGCGCGAGCGCCGCCCGCCGCCCGAGCGCCAGCCGCCGCAGCACCAGGTACGCCAGCGGAAAGGCCGAGGCGGAGGCCACCGCCCCGAGCCCCGCCACCAGCCGGTAGACGGTGGCCGGGTCGGTGCTCAGCCAGTAGAGGGGCGCCAGCAGCAGTGGGTAGCCGCCCTGGTAGAAGGTGCTGCCGGAGTAGTCGCCGCCGGGCCCGCCGGCCAGCCAGCGGGCGGCCAGCAGGTAGCCGACCTCGTCGGGGTTGGCCACGGGCCCCGTGTGGTAGCGGAACAACCACAGCCGCAACACCAGGTGCGCGAGCCAGCCGCCGGCCAGCAACCACGGCAGGCGCGCGGGACGAGAACGGGATACGGGCGCCGGTCCGGCGACCGGGCGATCGATGACTGACGTCTGCATAGTGCGGCGATTCCATCGATCACCGCCTAACCCGCCCGTTACCCGATCCGGTTATGCGGGCGTTATGCCTGTCCCGCGATCATGTCTATGAGCCGGGCGGAGATCTTCTCGCCGTCGGCGCGGAAGCCGTTGTGCTCGTACTCGTTGGTCACCCAGGTACGGACGTTGCCCACGCGGGCCGCGGTCTCCAGCGACAACCCCGCGTCCACGTACATGTCGTCGTGGTAGACCACCGCGGCCACGGGCACCTGGTTGCCGGCCAGGCGGTCCGGGTCGTAGAGCGGGCCCAGGGTGGCGTCGGCGGCGAGCGCGTGCGCGGCCTCCCGGTAGGGGCGCAGGGCGCGGATCTCGTCGAACATCCACGGGTAGGTCATCTCGCCGGTGAACGTGCCGGGCTCGTCGAGCTCCTTGGGGCGCAGCCGTTCCGCCGACCAGTCGGTGGCGGCGCCCTGGGCGTAGCAGGGCTCGTGCATGAGGGCGTACAGGGGGGCGCCGATGAAGCCGGTCGCGGCCATCACTCCGTAGAGGAAGGTGTCGGACAGGCGATCGCCCGCCCACGCCTCGTCCAGCAGCCAGTGCACGCTCTCGAAGCCGTCGCTCATGCCGAACTGCATGCCGAGCATCTGGAAGCGGCGGTGGGTGAGCACGTCGCCGTCGGGCAGCACGACCTCGTTGGCCAGCAGGTGGTCCGCGACGCGCTCGACCACGGCGGCGTCCTCGGGGTAGCGCCGGTAGTACGCCGCGGTCTTCTCCACGACCCTCGGGTAGGTGCGGGCGTAGACGTCGTCGGCGGTGGCGGTGAGGCCGGGCAGGCCGCCGGTGATGTGGCAGGCCTTGAGGCCCTCGGGGGCCAGCGACAGGTAGGTCATGGTGAGGAAGCCGCCGTAGCTCTGGCCCCAGGTCTCCCACCGCTCGACGCCGAGCGCCTTCCTGATGTGCTCGCAGTCGCGCACGATCGAGTCGGCGCGGAAGTGGCGGTAGTAGCCGGCGCCGGCGGGCTGGGCGGGGGTGCTCCTGCCGGTTCCGCGCTGGTCGAGCAGGAGTACGCGGTGGGTCTTCAGGATGTGGCGGAAGTGGGCCTTGCCGAACAGGCGGGGGGACTTTCCGCCGGGGCCGCCCTGCAGGAACACCGCCCACGGCAGGTCGTCGCCGGCCTTGGGCGGGTCGGCGATCTCGCGGGCGAAGACCTGGATGGCGGGGCCGCCCGGGTCGTCGTGGTCGAGCGGAACGGTGAACTCATGGTCGACGGCGGTCAGGCCGGGCATCGTCACTCTCACCCCGCAACCCTAGCCAGCCCACGTATCTCGGCCGTTCCCGGGCATGTGCCGCGAAGATCTCCGCGGCCAGCCGCCGTACCTCGCCGGACCGCTCGGCCACGGCGCCGTCCGGATGCCACACGAGCAGGTGGCGCATCGTCAGCGGCGTCCCGGCCAGCGGCCTGATCACCAGCCCCGGGCTTTCGGCGAACGTTGCCCGGCAGGGCGCGACCGCGCCGCCCGCGGTGACCATCTCCCTGATCACCCAGCCGTCCGAGGCCTTGTGCGGGGTACGCGGCGCGAACCCGGCGCGTACGCAGGCCAGCAGGAAGCACTCGGGCCAGCCGCCGCCGTCCGGCGGCGCCAGCACGAACGACTCCCCCGCCAGCTCGGCGAGGTCGATCTCCGCCCGTACGGCCAGCCGGTGCCGCTCCGGCAGCGCGATGAAGACCGGCTCCTCGGCGATGACCTCGCAGCGCAGCGGCGTGGGCGGGCGCAGCTCGTGCTCGCGGTAGTCGGCCACGACCGCGGCGTCCAGGCGTCCGGCGGCGACCAGGTCGCACAGCAGCCGGGGCGAGTCGTCGGTGAAGGAGCTGACCTGGTCGCCCAGCCGTTCGATGAGGCCGGGCAGGATCGGGCCGGCGACGCCGCCGAGCCGTACCCCTCCTTGGGGGTGTGCGGCGGCGCCGCGGACGAGCTCGTCCATGCCCATGAGCAGCAGCCGCGAGCGCTCCAGCACGTACTCGCCGAGCGCGGTGGGCTCCACGCCCTGCCTGCCGCGCGCGAACAGTTTGCCGCCGAGCGCCCGCTCGATGCGCTGGAGCTGCGCGGTGAGCGCGGGCTGCGAGGTGCCCAGCGCGGCGGCGGCCTTGGTCAGGCTGCCCGCGTCGGCGATGGCGCAGACGGTGCGCAGGTGGCGTAGTTCCAGGCTCATGGCGTCACTCGGTGAAGTCGGCGGCGCCGAGGCGGCGGCGGTTCACCTCCAGGCGCAGGACGTCCGGCCGGTTGTAGTGGCCGGCCGGGTCGAAGGCCTGGCGTTCGCCGCGCACGACCGCGGGGTCGATGTCGGCGACGACCAGGCGTTCCTCGCCGGAGACCGGCTCGACGATCCACTCGCCGTCGGGTCCGGCGATGGCCGAGCCGCCGTCGGCGCGCGAGCCGAGGTCCTTCAGCGCCTCGTAGAACGGGAAATCGGCGGGCACGTCGGCATAGGAGAACAGGGCGCCGGCGGCCAGCGAGTAGACGCGGCCCTCGCGGGCGACGAAGCGGGTGATGTCCTTGGTCAGGCTCGTGGATCCGGGCCAGACGGAGACGTGCAGGTCGATGCCCTGGGCGTAGAGGGCCTGCCGGGCGGTGGGCATCCAGTTCTCCCAGCAGTTGAGCCCGCTGACCCTGATGTCCTTGTACGCGTGGGCGCGCAGGCCGTGCCCGTCGCCGATGCCCCACACGAGGCGTTCCTCGAAGGTGGGCATGAGCTTGCGATGGGCGGAGACGACGCCGTGGTCGGGCGAGATGGCGACCAGCGTGCAGTAGACGGTGCCGACGGAGCGCTCGGTGATGCCGAGGTAGGTGAAGACGCCGAGGTCGCGCACGGCCTCGGTGATCGTGGCCAGCTCGGGGCCGTTCAGCTCGACGGCGGCGTCCAGGTAGTAGGCGTAGGCCCGCTTCTGGTCGGCGTTGCCGAACTGCGCGCCGTTGGTCTTGTCCACCCAGAACGGATAGCCGGACAGGAACGTCTCGGGGAAGGCGACCAGGTCGATCTCACCGGCGCGGGCCTGCTTGAGAACGTCGAGGACCTTGGCCGTGCCGGCCTGGGGATCGAGCCAGGGGCAGCGGGCCTGGGCGGCGGCGATTCGCATGGCGTGATCCTATAGCTCCTGATACGCTACCCAAGCGAGCGCTTGGTTCACCGTGAGGGGCTGACGCATGAAGTTCTCGACCTTCCACCTTTTCCACCGGTTCGACGGCCAGAGCTTCAAGGACGTCTACGACTACCACCTGGAGCTCATCGAACTGGCCGAAGAACTGGGCTTCGACGGGGTACGGCTGGCCGAGCACCACTTCCGCGACTACGGCGTCGTGCCGAACCTGTTCACGCTGCTGGCCCACGCCGCCGCCCGTACCACGCGGATCAGGCTCGGCACCGGCATCGTCGTGCTGCCCCTGCACAACCCGATCCACGTGGCCGAGGAGGCCGCGCTCGTGGACGTCCTCTCCGGCGGCCGGCTCGACCTGGGCATCGGCCGCGGCTACCAGAGCTTCGAGTTCGAGGGCTTCGGCATCGACCTGGCCGAGGCGCGCGACCGCTTCAACGAGGCGCTGGAGGTCGTGCTCGGCCTCTGGACCTCCACCGAGTTCCGGCACGAGGGCAAGTTCTACAAGACCGGGGCCGAGGTCACGCTGACCCCGCGGCCGCTGCAGAGCCCGCACCCGCCCATCCACGTGGCCGCCGTCTCCCCCGAGACCGTCACCATATACGCCGAGCGCGGGCTGCCCATCCTGGCCGACCCGGCGGCGACGTTCAGGAAGGTCGCGAACGCGGCCGAGCGCTGGCGCGAGACCGCCCGCCAGGCGGGCCACGCCGGGGACGCCGACCTGGTGGTGGCGCGCAGCGTCTACGTCGCGCCGACGGTCGAGCGGGCCCGCGCGGACCAGGCCCGCTTCGAGGCCGCCTTTGACCGCTCGCGCATCTTCAACGAAAAGAGCGCGCCGATCGACCCCAAGACCGGCAAGGCCGCCCAGGGCTTCGAGTACTACCAGGACCGCTACCTCAAGGGCGGCGAGGTCTCCAACGACTTCCGCTGGGAGCAACTGGAGGTGATCGGCGACCCGGCCCGGGTGATCGAGCAGATCACGCTGCTGCGCGACGCCGGCTTCTCGAACCTGCTGTGCGACTTCGGCAGCACCCGGCCGCTGCCGCTGGAGGAGATGAAGCAGGTGATGCGGTTCTTCGCCGCCGAGGTCATGCCCGCCTTCCGCTGATATTTCATGAAGCCTCACCCCCCCACCAGGAGGCGCGATGATCCACAACCTGACCCTCTCCGACGTCCTGTCCGAGCACGCGCGCAGCCGCCCCGGGACCACCGCGGTGGTCGACGGCGAGGTACGCCTGACCTACCCCCACCTCGACGCCCGGGTGTCCAGGCTGGCCAGCGCCCTGGCCGGGCGCGGGGTGGCGGCGGGAGACCGGGTGCTGTGGCTGGGACAGAACGCGCACGCCATCCTGGAACTGCTGCTGGCCTGCTCCCGCCTGGGCGCCGTCTTCTGCCCGGCCAACTGGCGGCAGTCGGCCGGCGAGCTGGGCTTCGTCCTGTCCGACCTCTCGCCGAAGGTCGTGGTGTGGGAGCACTCCGACACCACCGCCGCACTGGTGCCCGGCTCCGGCCTGGCCGACGTCGACACGCCCGCGTCGTGGGTGCGGGCGGGCGAGGAGTACGAGGAGTTCCTTGCCTCGGGGGAACCGCATGACTTCCCGCCGGTCGAGGACACGGCGCCGGTGCTGGCCCTGTACACGGCCGCGTTCGACGGACGGCCGAACGCCGCGTTGCTGAGCAGCGCCGCGCTGGTGGCGCACAGCGCCTCCCTGCTCGTGGTCCGCCAGATGGAGCCCGGCTTCACCTTCCTGGGAAACGGGCCGCTGTTCCACGTGGGCACGATGATGTTCTGCCTGGCCACGTTGCAGATCGGGGGCACGAACGTGCTCATGCCCGCCTTCGACGCCGAGGAGCTGTGCCGGCTGGTCGACGCGGAGAAGGTCACGCAGGCGTTCCTGTTCGGGCAGATGATCGACGCCGTGGTGGCGGCCAACGCGGGCGGCAAGTACGACCTGTCCTCGCTGCGCTTCGTCTCCCACTCGGCCGAGTGGGACGAGATGACCACCGTGGACGACTCGCCGTGGTGCCGCTCCAAGATGGGCGGCTACGGGCAGACGGAGGTGGGCGGAATGCTGACCTTCCTGGGCCTGGCGCCGGGCGCGGCGGGTTTCGCCGGCCGCCCCTCGCCGCTGGTCCAGGTCCGCATTCTGGCTCCCGACGGTACGGAGCTGCCGCCGGGCGAGGTGGGCGAGATCTGCGCTCGCGGCAAGAGCCTCTTTTCCGGATATTTCGCCCGTCCGGAGCTGAATGCCGCTAAGTCGGCGTACGGCTGGCACCACACCGGCGACCTCGGCCGCCGCGAACCCGACGGCACCATCACCTTCGTCGGCCCCAAACTCCGGATGATCAAGTCGGGGGCCGAGAACGTCTACCCCGCCGAGGTCGAGCGGGCGCTCAAGGCGCACCCCGCCGTGGCCGACGCCGCCGTCATCGGGGTGCCCGACGAGCGCTGGCACCAGGCCGTCAAGGCGGTCGTGGTGACCAGGTCCGGGCACACGGCCACAGCGGAGGAGTTGATCGAGCACGTCAGGGCCACGCTGGCGAGCTACAAGAAGCCGCGCGAGGTGGTCTTCGCCGAGGAGATCCCGAAGAAGGGGTTCACCCCCGACTACGACGCCCTCGACGAGAGCTACGGCGGCGGCAACTACCCCGGCGTGTAGTCCAGCGGGAGCCCGGCGGCGAGGTGGGCCAGCGCCCGGTCGATCTCGGCCGGGCCGTCCATGTCCGGATCCTTGGCCCAGTCGAACCAGACGCTGACGACGACGCCGACGATCGCGCCGGTGATGTTGCGCATCTCCGGGTCGCCGGCCGGACGGCCGGACCGCTCCGCCAGCATCTCCTGGATCGTCCTGATCGCCCCGCTGACGTTCTCCAGGCTCGCCGTCCACAGCTCGGGCACGGTCAGCATGAGCTTCTCGCGTTCGAGCCCTTCGGCGACCTCCTCCTCGCTCTGCGCGGCGAAGATGGCCCGCATGGCCTGGCGCATGGCCTCGACCGGGTGCAGGTCGCCGGACAGCGCGTCCAGCGCCTGCACGAACGGAGGGAACTGGTCGAGCAGCACCAGGTCTTCCTTGGTGGCGAAGTAGCGGAAGACCGTGCTGGGCGCGACTTCAGCGGCCTCGGCGACCTGCTCGATCGTGGTGGCCGCGTACCCCTGCTCGCGGAACAGGCGTAGGGCCTCCTTCTGGATCAAGGCCTTCGTCCTGGCTTTCTTGCGCTCGCGCAGCCCGCTCATGATCCCCATTCTGCCGCTCCGCGACGTCTGCCACAAAATGGTGGTCAACTTTGAAATAGGAGTCTACTCTCAAAATTATGGAATTCCCGAAGACGTTCAGCAACCGCCCCGAGCTGCCCATCACCCGCGTGGCGTCCTACGACGGCCACCCCGGCTGGCTGGTCACCCGGCACGCCACGGTCAGGCAGGTGCTGGCCGATCCGCGCTTCAGCGCCCGGCAGGACCTGCGGCGCCCGATGTTCCGGCCCGTACGGGTCAACGGGCCCCGCGAGCCGGCCGCGCCCGGCTGGTTCTCCGCCATGGACGCGCCCGAGCACACCCGCTACCGGCGCCACCTGCACACCTGGTTCACCGCCCGCAACCTCAGGAAGCTCGAACCCCGGGTCACCGAGATCGCCCGCGAGCTCCTGGACGCCATGGACGACCCGGCCGACCTGGTCCGCGACTACGCGCTGCCGCTGCCGTCCCGGGTCATCTGCGAGATCCTCGGCGTGCCGTACACCGACCACGAGTTCTTCGAGGCCGAGACCGCGATCGTCGCCGCCTACGAGCCGGAGTCCGCCAGGGCCGCCATGATCCGGCTGACCGGCTACATCCGCGAACTGGTCGAGCGCGGGCCGGAGGAGGGCGTGCTGGCCGAGCTGATCGAGAACGGCAGCGGCCTCACCCACGAGGAACTCGCCAACATCGGCCTCGGCCTGCTGAGCGCCGGGCACGAGACGACCGCGCACATGATCTCGCTCGGCGTGCTCGCGCTGCTGGAGCACCCCGGCCAGCTCGCCGCGCTGGCCGCCGATCCGGAGCTCATGGACTCGGCCGTCGAGGAACTGCTGCGCTACCTGTCGATCCTGCATCTGGGCGCGCCCAACCGGGTCGCGCTGGAGGACGTCGAGCTGGACGGCGTCCTGGTCCGGGCGGGCGAGACGGTGACCGTCAGCCTGCCCGCCGCCAACCGCGACCCCGAGGTGTTCACCGCCCCGGAGCGCCTCGACCTCGCCCGCCCCGAGGCGCGCGAGAACGTCGGCTTCGGCCACGGCGCCCACCTGTGCCTCGGCCACAACCTCGCCCGGATGGAGATGGCCGTCGCCTATCGGGAGCTGTTCGCGCGCCGTCCGGCGCTGCGGCTGGCCGTACCCTCAGAGCAGGTCGTGCTGCGGCCGGACGCGGTGGTGTTCGGCGCGGTCAGCGTCCCCGTGACCTGGACCTAGAGGATCGCGAGCGGGTTGAGCGGGCTCGCGGTGCCGCCCACCAGCCGCAGCGGCGCCGCCACGAAGACGAAGTCGGTACGGCCGGCCGCCGCGAGCTCCTCCAGCCACAACATCTCGACAAGATGGATGCCGTGGCGGTGCAGCAGGATCAGGTGGAGATCGTCCTCCAGTTCCTCGTCGGCGAGCTGGTGTTCGTTCAGCCCGCCGACCGCCGCGTTGTCGCAGGCCACGACGGCCACGTCGCGCGCGGCCAGCCACCGTCCCGCGTCGGCGGACAGGCCGGGCTGCCCCGACCAGTACTCCTCGGGCGAGCGCCCCCACACCAACGGCCACCCGGTACGGATCACCGCCACGTCACCGGGCGAGACGTCGGCGACGGCGGCCAGTTCCCCGGGCGTGATCCGGTGCCCGGCCGGAAGGTGCTCCACCCCCAGATGGCGCGGCACGTCGAAGAGCACGCCCTTCGCCACCACCCCGCCCACCTGGTCGATCCCGCACTTCTTGGCCCCGTAGGAGCGGACCTCGGCGGCCGGGTGCCCGTTGTACAGTTCCTCGCCCGACCACATGTGGCACAGCGCGTCCATGTGGGTGGTGGTGCCGTGCGCGGAGACGATCAGCGCGTCGTCGGCCATGCGCAGGCCCGCGCCGACCGGCCGGGCGCCCGCGGCGAAGTCGGCGCCGTCGATGGACATGTAGTGCTGCGGCAGCGGCCTGCCGCGCAGGTGGGGGCCGCGGCGTCCGATCGGGCCGGCCAGGCTGACCACCTGGCCGGTGACGGCGGCGCGCAGCGCGCTCAGGACGGCGGGGCCGTTCAGGAGGTTGAGAGTGCCGCGCTGATCGTCTGGGCCGAAGCGGCCCCAGTTGTTAGGCTCGGAAACCAAGTAAGCGCTTCCTTTCATGCGGAGGTCTGATGCACTGCGATCCCCGGTTCTCGCGGGTGCGCGAGGTGTTCGAGCGGCAGTTCGCCGACGGCGAGGAACTTGGGGCGGCCTTCGCCGTCTATCTGGACGGCGAACTCGTCGTGGACCTGTGGGGCGGCGCCGCCGACCGTCACACGGGCCGCGCGTGGGACGCGGGCACACCGGTCTTCGCCTACTCCTGCACGAAGGCGCTGACCGCCGCCGTCGCGCTGAGCGTGATCGACGACGTCACCGCGCCCGTCACCCGCTTCTGGCCGGAGTTCGCCACGCGGGAGACGACCGTGGAACACCTGCTCACGCACCAGGCGGGGCTGCCGGTGATCGAGGACCCGGTGCCCGTCGAGTCGTTCGAGGACCTGCCCGCCATCGCCGGCCGCCTGGCCCGCCAGCGGCCCCTCTGGCAGCCCGGCACCGCCCACGGCTACCACGCGCTGACCTACGGCTTCCTGGTCGGCGAGGTGGTGCGCCGCGTGACCGGCCGTTCGATCGGCTCCCTGGTGGCCTCGGAGATCGCCGGCCCGCACGCCCTCGACCTCTGGGTGGGCGCCCCGGACGACGTGATCGACCGCGCCGCCCGCCTCACCACCCGCCCCCCATCCGGTACGGCTCCCGCTCCCGCCACCCCGATGCCCCCCGGCACCCCGGCGGCCGAGGCGGCCCTGGACCCGGACAGCCTCATGAACCGCGCCCTCGGCAACCCCGGCATGAACCTGCTCAAGGGCGGCGCCAACCACCCCGTCGTCCTGCGCGCCGGCTGGCCGGGAGCGGGCGTGGTCACCACCGCCAAAGCCCTGGCCGGCTTCTACCGGACCTTGATCGCCGGCGACCTCCTCCCCCGTGACCGCCTCAAGGACGCGCTGCGCCGCCGCGTGGAGGGACCGGACCGGGTACTGCTCCTGGACAGCTCGTTCGGCCTCGGCTTCTCCCGCCCCTCGACGACCTTCCTCACCCCGCCCAAGGCGGTGGAGGCGTTCGGCCACGGCGGCCTGGGCGGCTCCCTCGGCCTCGGCGACCCGGCCCGCGGGCTGGCCCTGGCCTACGTCATGAACCGCCTGGCCGGCAGCGTGACGGGCAGCCTGCGCGCGTACCGGCTGACCGAGGCCGTCTACGCCTGTCTCTGACGGGTTCAATGCATGGTGATGCCGCCGCTCACCGAGAGCGTCTGCCCGGTGATGTAGGCGGCCCGATCGGTACACAGGTAGGCGACCAGCCCGGCCACGTCGGCCGGTTCGCCGAGGCGGCGGAGCGGGATGCTCTTGGCGATCTTCTCGACCAGGCCGGGCTTCTCCTCCGCCACCCGGCGCAGCATCGGGGTGTCCGTCGGCCCGGGACAGACCACGTTGGAGGTGACGTTGCCCCGCGCCGCCTCCCTGGCCAGTGTCTTGGCCAGTCCGAACAGGCCCGCCTTGGTGGCCGCGTACGCGCCCTCCCCGCCGGAACCGGCCCGCGCGCCGTCCGATGAGACGAACACCAGCCGCCCCCACTCCCGCTCCAGCATCCCCGGCAGCAGCAGCTTGGTGAGCAGCATGGGCGCGCGCAGGTTGACCAGCCACATGAGGTCCCAGGCGGCCGGATCGCTGTCGACGAACGGCTCCACGATCGACACCCCGGCGTTGTGCACGAGGATGTCCACCGCCCCCACCTCCGCGCAGAACTCGCCGACTGAGTCGGCGTCGGCCAGGTCCACCCGGCGCGCCTCCGCCCGTCCCGGCCCCTCCGACCAGGCGGTCCCCCCTGAGTCCACGACCCAGGGGAACGTGTGCGCCAGTTCGGCCGCCACCTTGTCCGCCGTCTCCTGCTGGACGTCGGCCACGACCACGTGCGCGCCGAGCGACACGAGATCCGCGCAGATGGCGGCCCCGATGGCCCCGGCCCCGCCGGTCACCACCGCCCGCCGTCCGTCCAGCCGCAGTCCTTCCATCTCCCTCACCTCTTCCGCTCAGGAGCACCGCCCCACGCCGCGACGAGGTCCGCGGCACTCACGCGGGTGGCCAGCAGTCCCAGTGTGTGCTTCAGTACGGCTGCCGCATAGTCGTCCGGTACCCCCGCCACCGCGTCCTTGACCACGCTCACGCGGTAGCCGAGGTTGACCGCCTCCAGGGCCAGGCCGGGGATGCCGAGGTTGAGCGAGACCCCGGCCGCCACGACGGTGGTGACGCCGAGGGAGCGCAGCGTCATGTCGAGCGAGGTGCCGGTGAACGGCGAGAAGCCGTGGTGGCGCCGGTTCTCCAGGTCGCCGGGGGCCATCAGCCCGTCGAGGACCTCCACGGCCGCGGTGCCCTCCAGCATGTGCGCGGGGTCGCGGAGCAGTCCGGCGATGAACGGGCAGTTGTCGGTGTGCGAGCCGGCCCGGTCGGGGCGGAAGGCGGCGGTGCAGTGGATGACGGGTATCCCGGCGGCCCGTGCGGCGTCCAGGACGGCCGTGGTGTTGGCGACGACGTCGTGCTTGTCACAGGCGGCGACCAGTTCCGGAAATTTCGTGAGATCGCCGATGACACCCCGCTGCATCTCCATCACCAGCACAGCCGTTCCGCCCATCCAGACCTCCAGCCAAGCGCTTGCTTGCCTTGAAGCCTAACATCACGCGGGCCAGGAAGGCCTGTCGCGCGGCAGCTCCGAGGACGGAGCGTCCTCGTCACCCACCACGCGCTTGATCGCCACCCACAGGCCATAGGGATGCCCCCGCACCGGCAGCGGCCCCGCGCCCGGGTCCACCCGCAGCTCCTTCACCAGGGCGACGCACATCAGCATCATCACCATCACGAACGGCAGCGCGATGATGATCGTGGCCTGCTGCAGCCCGGTCAGGCCGCCGGAGATCAGCAGGACCACCGCCACCGCTCCGATCAGCACGCCCCACACGATCACCAGGGTGCGGGGCGGGTGCAGGGAGCCACGGGTGGAGAGCGAGCCGAGCACGAGCGAGGCCGAGTCGGCGCCGCTGACGAAGTAGAGGGCGATGAGCACCACGGCCACGACGGTGGTGACGGCGGCCAGCGGCAGGTTGTTCAGCAGGGCGAACAGCGCCGCCTCCGAGCCCTTCGCGATGGCGGGGGCGAAGTCGGCGGTCCCGGCGCGCTGCATGGTCAGCGCGCTGCCGCCGCTCACGCAGAACCAGATGACGCTGACCGCGCTCGGCACCAGCATGACGCCGACGATGAACTCGCGGATCGTGCGCCCGCGCGAGATGCGGGCGATGAACGCGCCGACGAACGGCGCCCACGACAGCCACCACGCCCAGTAGAAGATCGTCCAGGTGCCCAGCCACTCCTTGCTGGTGAACGCGCCGGTCCGCGTGGACATGGCGATGAGGTCGGACAGGTAGCCGCCGATCGAGGCGGGCACCAGGTCGAGGATGGCGACCGTGGGGCCGAAGACGAAGATGACGAGGGCAAGCACCAGCGCCAGGTACACGTTGACGGTGCTGAGCCACTGCACGCCCCCGTGCACCCCGGTCGCCGCCGAGATCACGAAGCACAGGGTCAGCACGATGATGATGATCACCTCGGCGCGCCGGCCGCTGAAGTCGAAGAGCTCGTTGAGCCCGTACTCCACCTGGAGGGCGCCGAGTCCAAGGCTGGTGGCGGTGCCGAAGACGGTGGCGAGGATGGCCAGCAGGTCCAGGACCCGGCCGATGCCCTTGCGCCGGCCGAACAGCGGCTCGAACGCGGCGCTGAACTGGTTGCCCCGCCCCTTGCGGAAGGTCGAGTACGCCAGCGCGAGCCCGGTGATCGCGTAGATGGCCCAGGGGTGCAGCGTCCAGTGGAACAGCGTGTACTCCATGGCCGTGCGCGCGGCCTCCGCGGTGCCCGTCTGGACGCCGATGCCGGGCGGCGGCTTGAAGTAGTGGGTCAGCGGCTCGGCGACGCCGTAGAACATGAGGCCGATGCCCATGCCGGCGGCGAACATCATCGCCATCCAGGCCAGCGTGGTGAACTCGGGGGTGTCGTCGTCGCGGCCGAGCCGTACCTTGCCATAGCGGCTGGCGGCGAGCACGAGCGCGAGCACCAGGAAGAAGTCGGCGGCCACCACGAACACCCAGCCGCAGTTGGTCAGGACCCAGCCCAGGGCGCTCGCGCCGACGGCGTTCAGCGACCCGGCGTTGACGGCGCCCCAGATCACGACGCCGAGCAGCAGGACCACGGCGATCGCGAACAACGGGACATCGGGCTTGTGCGTTCTCATTACACAGCGTCATACCCCAATAACGGAGGGCGAAATATCGCGTCGCGTGACAACCGGAACCGTGGGTGAGACCGTCGAACCGGAGACGGCTGTGTTATGGGGGTTCGCTTTGGTCCCTGGTTACCGCGAAGTTCGCCAGCTCGGCGCCGGCCGCACCGGCCGCGTGTTCCTCGCCACCTACCAGGCCACCGGCGCCTATGTGGCGATCAAGTACCTGAACGCCACCCTGCGCAGGGACGACGAGTTCATGGCCCGCTTCCGCGCGGAGTCCCCCCGGCTCGTCGAGATCGACGAGCCGAACGTGGTCACGTTCTACGAGTACGTGGAGACCGCCACCAGGGCCGCGGTGGTCATGGAGGTGGTCGACGGCGTCTCGCTGCGCACGCTGCTGACCGAGCACGGCCGTACCAGCCCGGAGGCGGCGCTCGTACTGCTCAAGGGCACACTGCTGGGGCTGGCCGCGGCCCACGACAAGGGCGTGGCGCACCGGGACGTCAAGCCGGAGAACGTCCTCGTGCAGGCCGACGGCACCGCCAAGCTGGCCGACTTCGGCGTCGTCGTGCACGCCGAGGAGCCCGGCGTGCCCGCGGGCAGCCCGCCGTACATGTCGCCGGAGCTCTGGACCCACGGTACGGCCGGCATCCCCGCCGACCTGTACGCCGCGGCCTGCGTGCTGTTCGAGTGCGTGAAGGGGCGGCCGCCGTTCCGGGCCGACGACATCGCCGCCCTGCGCGACAAGCATCTGGTGGAGCCGGTGCCGGTGGAGGTCGTCCCCGACACGCTGCGGGACCTGCTGCGGCGCGGGCTGGCCAAGGACCCTGCGGTGCGCTACGCCTCGGCCCGGCAGTTCGCGGCGGAACTGGAGGAGGACGCGGTCGCCGGGTACGGCCCCGGCTGGGAGCAGCGGGGCCGCCGCCACCTGGCCGAACTGGCCACGCTGCTGGCGCTGCGCTTCCCACTGGCCAAGCCGGACGCCGGCACCTCCCCGCCGGGCGCTCCGGAGGCGCGCCGCGAGCGCCGCAAGGTGAGCCTGCCCAGGCTGCCCCCGCACCTGTGGGTGGCGGGCGGAGCCGTGGCCGCGGTGCTGATCGGGCTCATGCTGTCGGGCGGGCGGCTGCCGCCCGGCCCCGGCATGCTGCTCGTCCCCCCGGACGAGGCCCCGCAGGGGGTGGCGCAGAGCCCCGCGACCTCCGCCAAGAAACCCGCCCCCTCGCGCTCCACGCCCCCGGCCTCCCCGAAGACCTCGCCGACCGGCCGGCCGGCGCGCACCGCCACCCGAAGCGTCAGCCCGCCCGGCGTGCCGACCGACGCGCCGCCGCCCAACCCGCCCACGTCCACCCCGCCCGCGTCCACCCCGCCCGCGTCCACCCCTCCGCCTGCGCCGACGTCCGCCCCGGCGCCCACGCCCACCGGCCGGGGACTGCCGCGCACCTCCGTGCGGTCGGCGAGCATCATGGGCTGGAGCGGGTCGGCCGGAGCGGTGCGGGTCGCGGCCTCCGGAGCCGGGCCGGTACGGCTGACGGTCTCTTACACGCGGCGCGAGGACGGCGAGAGCTCCCGCGTCGTGCACAGGGAGACGACCACGCTCAGCGGGCAGACCTCCTACACCTCGGGCTTCACCCGCGACCTCGGTGACGTGGGCTGCGGCGAGCGCGCGTACTTCGGCGTGGTGGTCCTGACGACGCCCGCGGCCGCCAACGGGCCGCAGGTGAGCGAGGTCGCCATGGACGGCCCGGCCTGCCCGTCGGCCTCGCCGTCGTCCGCCTCGCCCTCGCGCGGCGCCGCCTCTCCCCCGTCCCCCTCTTCTTCCTCGCCGTCGCCCTCCGAGCCTCTTGTTGACTAACCAAGCGTGCGCTAGCTTGGCAAGCGATGAAGCATGCCACCGTCTGCACGTTCACCGTGGTGTACCGCTCGTTCGTGCCCGAGTTCCGGGGGCGCGAGCCGTACGTGCTGGCCTGGGTTGACCTGCCCGACGGGACCCGCGCGTTCGGCCAGGTGATCGACTGTGCGCCCGGCGGCGTGCGCGTCGGGATGCCCGTCCGGATGACCCTCGTCGACGACCTACCCCAGTGGAGGCCAGCGTGAAGCTCGGCAACGTGTTCATCCCCGTCAAGGACCTCGACGAGGCGATCGCCTTCTACGGGCTGCCGGTCAAGTTCCGCGACGGCGACCGCTTCGCCGCCCTCGACGGCGGCGGGGTCACGCTCGCACTCGCCGCTCCGGCCGAGCACGTCACCGACGCCTGCGCGCCGTCCTACAAGGTCGATGACGTACGGCGGGCCGTACGGGATCTGGAAGCCCGCGGCGCGACCGTCCTCGCGCCGCCCGCGGCCGGTCCCCACGAGATCAGGGCGGTCCTGCGCGACCCCTCGGGCAACGTCTTCGTGCTGTACACGTCCCTCTGAACCGGAGGCCACCCCCATGGCGCGATCACCCTACGGAAACTACGGCCACGCGATCCTGACCGCCGGCGCGCTGCGCACCCCCGACCGGGTCGCGCTCACCTACTGCGGCGAGCAGAGCTTCACCTACGACCAGCTCAACCGGATCGTCAACCGCCGCGCCCACGCCCTGCTCGCCGCCGGCATCGGGCCGGGCCGGCGGGTCGCGGCGCTGCTCAACGAGACGCTCCAGGTGGCCGAGGTCTACCTCGCCCAGGCCAAGATCGGCGCGATCACCGCGGCGCTCAACCCCTACTGGCCCGTCGAGACCCTCCGGGCCGTCGTGGAGCGCTCCGGCTGCACCGCCTTCGTCTACGACTCCACCGTCGAGGAGGTCGTCGAGCGGATCCGCCCCGACCTGCCCGCCGTCACCACCTGGATCAGCGCGGCCGACCTTCAGCACGAGGACGAGAGCGAGCCCCCGCTCGGCGGCCACCACGACGACCCGCTCGCGCTCTACTACACCTCGGGCACCACCGGCCTGCCCAAGGCGGTCGTCCACACGCACGCCTCGTCGCTGGCCACCGCCCAGATCTGGCTCGACGTCCCGCGCGCCGACGACTCCGTCTTCGGCACCGGCGCGATCATCTGGGGCATCGGCTTCCCCGCGATCGTCGGCCCGGCCCTGTACGCCGGGATGCGCCTCGTCCTCGAACAGGACTGGGGCCCGGCCAACTTCCTCGAGGTCGTGCCCCGCGAGAAGGTCACCCACGTCTCCCAGATCCCCTCCTTCTACGCGGCGCTGCTCGGCGGCGACGACCACACCGGGGTCGACCTGACCTCCCTGCGCGTGATCATGCTGGGCGGCGAGCCGCTGACCGCGCCCATGCTCCAGAAGATCAAGGAACGCCTTCCGGAGGCCGGGGTCTACTCCTACTACGGCCAGACCGAGGCCCCGTACACCTGCATGGGCCGCGTCGACGACGGCTCCACCCCGCTCGGCGCCTCCGGCCGGGCCCGCACCGGCAACGCCGTACGGATCACCGGGCCCTCCGGCGAGCGGCTCGTCGGGCGGACCGGCGAGATCAACCTGGCCGGACCGCACCGCATGGCGGGCTACGACGGCGAGCCCGGTCAGACGGCCGACGTGCTGCGCGGCGACTGGTACGTGGGCGGCGACCTCGGCTCCCTCTCCCCCGAGGGCGTGCTGCGGGTGCTCGGGCGGCGCGAGGACGCGATCCTGAAATCGGGCCAGTGGACCCAGCCATCCACGGTCGAGGAGGCGGCCGCCGCGCTCGACGGGGTGGCGGAGGCCGGGGCGGTCGGCGTTCCGGAAGGGGCCTCCGAGCAGCGCGTCCTGCTGGCGGTCGTGCCACGGGCCGGGCATTCGCTGGAGCCGGCGAAGCTCGCGCTCGCCCTGGCCGACACGCTCGCGCCGCACCAGCGGCCGGACACGATCGTGGTCGCCGACGCGCTGCCGCACTTCCAGGACGCCTCCGGCGGGCCCGGCAAGCTGCTGCGCCGCGAGATCCGCGAGACCTACGGACACCTGGCGGAGCACGGTGACCCAGCCTGACCCCACACCGCCCGAGCCCGCGCTGTCTGAGCCCGCTTATACCGAGCCTGAGGCCAAGACTCTGCTGGCGGCGGCCGGGATCGCGGTACCGCGGGGCGTCGTGGTGCGCGACGGCGACTTCTCCGCCGCCGCCGGCCTGACGGCGCCCCTGGTCCTGAAGGGCGTCGGCCCGCTCCACAAGTCCGACGTCGGCGCAGTCCGCCTCGGCCTCACCCACGCCGACCTGCCCGCCGAGGCGACCGCCATGGCCGCGCGGGCCGGCCTCGACGCCTACCTCGTCGAGGAACAGGCCGCGCCCGGCATCGAGCTGATCGCCGGCCTCGTCCACGATCCCGGGTTCGGCCCGGTCCTGCTGACCGGCCTGGGCGGCGTCTTCACCGAGGCACTCCGCGACACCGCCCTGCGCCTGTGCCCAATCACGGAGACCGACGCGCGCCGCATGCTGGCCTCCCTGCGTGGATCGCCCCTCCTGTACGGCTACCGCGGCACGGACCCGGTGGACGTGGACGCGGTGGTCAAGATCCTGCTGGCGCTGGGCGGAGCAGGCGGCCTCTGGGAACGACTGAACCTGGGCGAGTTCGAGCTCAACCCGGTCATCGCCACAGCCGGCGGCGCCGTCGCCGTGGACGCCCGCTACATCCCCGGCCGTCACGAGGCCGCCCGAAGCCGCCCCGTACCCGACCTTCTCCCGCTGTTCGAGCCCAGAGCGGTCGCCGTGGTCGGCGCCTCCACCACCCGGCCGAACTTCGGGAACATGTTCCTGGAGTTCTACAAGGCCGCCGGGACACCCGTCGTGGCCGTCCACCCGACGGCCGAGGAGATCGCCGGGGTGCCCGCCGTGCCGTCGCTGGACGCCGCCGACGTCGACTACGCCCTCGTGGCCGTGCCCGCCGCACGATGCCCCGACGTGGTACGGCAGGCGGGGCGCGTGCCGTACGTGCAGGTGATGAGCGGCGGCTTCGGCGAGAGCGGCGAGCACGACCTGGAGGCGGAGCTGGTGTCGGCGGTCCGCGCGGCGGGAACGCGGCTGCTCGGCCCCAACTGCATGGGGGTCTACTGTCCCCGGGGCCGCCAGACGTTCGTGGGCGGCGGGCTGGGCGAACCCGGCGGCATCGCGCTGGTCTCGCAGAGCGGCGGGCTGGCCGGAGAGGTGATCAAGGTCGGCGAGCGGCGGGGACTGCGGTTCAGCCGCGTGGCCACGGTGGGCAACGCGGCCGACGTGACCCCCGCCGAGCTTCTTCGCTGGCTGTCGGCCGATCCGGAGACCACGGCCGTGGGCCTGTACCTGGAGGATCCTCGTGACGGGCGGGCCCTCTTCGAGGCGGTGGCCGGTTGCCGGAAGCCCCTGGTCATGCTGGTGGGCGGGCGCAGTGCCCAGGGACGGCGGGCCGCCGCCTCCCACACCGGCGGGCTGGTCGGCGACGGGCGCATCTGGCAGGCCCTCGCCGACCAGACCGGCACCACGCTCGTCGCCAGCCAGGACGACCTGATCGGCGTGCTGTCCTACTTCCAGTCGCATGCGCGCCGCCTGCCGTTCGGTGAGCCGGGCGGGGTGCTGGTGGTGGGGCCAAGCGGCGGGGCGAGCGTGCTGGCGGCGGACGTGCTGGACCGGGCGGGGCTGCGGCTGGATCCGCTGGGCGAGGACGCCACGGGCGAACTGCGCGGGCTCGGGGTCGGGGTCGGCAGTTCGCTGGCCAATCCGCTGGAGATTCCGGTGGGGCCGCGTGGGCGGGCCGAGCTGGTGCGCGAGGTGGTGGGGGCGATCGTGCGGCGGCAGCCGTACCCGGACGTGGTCGCGCACGTGAACGCGCAGAGCTTTTTCACCTACGGCACGCGGGCGGAGCCCTTGCTGGATTACGCGCGGGCTTTGGCGGCGGCGCAGGAGGACGTGCGGGCGCGGGTGACTTTGGTGGTGCGGAATGCGGAATGCGCGCCCGGCGGGGTCGAAGAAGAGGTCAGGCGGATCGTCGCCGTGTCGGGGATTCCGGTTTATCGGTCGATGGAGGCGGCGGCCGTGGCCGTCGCGGCTGGAGGGCGTCATGGGACTGCTTGACGGGAAAGTGGCGCTGATCACCGGCGGCGCCCGGGGAATGGGCGCCTCTCATGTGCGCCTGTTTCTCGAAGAGGGCGCGCGGGTGGTGTTCGGGGACGTGCTCGACGACGAGGGAAAGGCGCTCGCGGAGGAGACCGGGGCGGTTTACGTCCGGCACGACGTGACCCGGCCGGAGGAATGGGCGCGGGCCGCCGACGCCGCCGTGGAGGCCTACGGGAAGCTGGACGTGCTGGTCAACAATGCGGGGATTCTCAAGTTCCGGCGGATCGCGGACATGGCGCCGGAGGAGTTCGACCGGGTGGTCGACGTCAATCTCAAAGGAACCTGGCTGGGAATCAAAGCCGTCATCGAGCCGATGAGAGCCGCGGGGCGGGGGGCGATCGTCAACATCTCCTCGATCGAGGGCTTTATCGGGGCGGCCGGGCTTTCCGCCTACGCGGCCTCGAAATTCGCCATCCGCGGAGTGACGAAATCGGCGGCCAGGGAGCTCGCGCCGTACAAGATTCGCGTCAACTCCGTCCATCCGGGGGCGATCAACACGCCCATGACGCTGGACCCGGACATGATGAACGAGGTGGACGCCGATTCCTTCGTGAAATCCATGGTCATCAAGCGTTTCGCCAAGCCCGTGGAAGTGTCGCACCTGGTGGCTTTCCTGGCCTCGGACAAGGCGTCGTACTGCACGGGCAGCGAGTTCACCGTCGACGGCGGGCTCACCACCGGCGCGGGCTACTGAATCGCGGTCAGGTACGGCGGCGCCGCGTCCGGGTGGCGGCCACCGGATCGACCGCGGTCCAGGTGGCGGCCAGCTCGACTGAACGGGCGCGGCCCGCGTGGATGTGCCGCAGCACCTGATCGGCGGCGTTGTCGGGATCATGGGCCGCGATGGCCTGGTAAAGCTCGTGATGCTCGGCGCACTGCTGTTCCGGGTCATAGTGCGTGAGCCGGAACAACCACCGCAGCCGGGCCTCCAGCGGGCGCATCATGTCGGCCAGGAGCGCGTTGCCCGACAGCGCCACCACCGCGGTGTGGAACGCGGCATTGGCCAGCGCGATCGCCCGCGCGTCCCCGCGCCGGGTGGCCTCATCCGCCTGATCCAGTACGGCCCGCAGCGCCGCCAGCCCGTTCCCGTCGGCCCGCTGAGCCGCGAGCCGCGCCGCCAGCACCTCCAGGCTCTCCCGCACGTCGAAGAAGTCCGCCACGTCCTGTGGGGTGAACGGGCTGACCAGCACCCCCTGCCGCGGCACCAGCACCACCAGCCGCTCCGCCTCCAGCCGCCCGAGCGCCTCCCGCACCGGCACCCTGGAAACCTCCAGCTCGGCGGCCAGGTCCCGCTCGATGAGGCGCTGCCCGGGGTGCAGGTCACCCTCGATGATGCGCTCCTTGAGCGTGGCGTAGACGGTCTCCCGGGCCGTGGACATGCCCTCAACCCTACGGTCTCCCCCCGCCCCACCAACGCCGCAAAGACCAGCACCCAAGACCCCCAACCGCCAACACCCCAAGCCCTCCGCAGGGCGACAAACCCGGCGGGCCTACCGAGGGGTGACAGCCCAGGGGGTCGGCAGGCCGGGGGCCTGGAGGGTGGGGGTCAGGGGCGGGGGGTTGGGCGGGTGGTCCAGGCTGTGGGGGTGATGAAGAGGCCGGTGGCCTCGACCAGCGGGGTGCCGTCCGGGGTGGTGATCCGGCCTTCCGACCAGGACTTGCGGCCCTCGGCTCGGACGTGTTCCGCGCTGGCCAGCAGGGGCGCGCCGTACGGGACCGGCTTGAGGTAGCGGACGGTCAGGGAGGCCGTCATCCCGGCCGCGCCCGCCGCGGCGGCGGCCTGGCCGAGCAGGTGGTCGAGGATCATCGCGCTGATCCCGCCGTGCACGGATCCGGGCGGGCCCTCGTGCATGGGCCGGAAGGACAGCCGCGCGTGTACGGCGGTGCCGTCGTGTTCGACGACCAGGGGCAGGGCGTGCGGGTTGGCCCCGCCGGTGACGGCGTTGCCCAGGTGGCGCAGGCTGCCGTCGGGCCCGATCTCGAACGGCTGCGGCGTGTCGCGGGTGGCGGCGCGCAGGCGGGCGGTGGCCTCGGCGAGCATCGCGGTGACGGCGGCGAGTTCGGGTTCCTGGACGTCGGTGAGAGCGGTGGCGTCCATGAGGTCGCGGACCTGCGCGGACAGCTCGCAGAGCGCCTGGAGCCGGGGTTCGACGGTGGCCGCCTCGATCGTCATGACCAGCAGCATACCGAACTATGTTCGGGAGATTTTTCCCCCTTTCCCGGCGATTTCGTGAAATTTCTGGCAGGCTCTTGACCTGCGGTTTTGATACCGCGCTGCACTTGGCGGTTTCTTGGCTCATGCTTGACCTGGCCTTTTGGCGAGGTAGCCTCACTCCTCACGGAAGACAACAGCCCCCCACTGTCGTCACTAGCGTCCCGGGTTGCTCCCTCGTACCCGGGCTGCCCGGAAGGTCCGCAGCACGTACATGACCCCAGAGATGAAGAAGTTCATCGACCTGCTGGAGAAGGAACTCGGGTACTCCGAGAAGGCCGATGCGTACACCAAGTTCGGCGACTGGTACGGCAAGAACATCGAGTTCGACGCCGACTACAGCTCGGCACCTTGGTGTGACATGTACCTCTCCTGGGCGGCGGCCAAGCTGGGCTACGAGGACTGGGTAGGGCAGTTCGCCTGGACCGTGGCGCACGCCGAGTGGTTCCAGGAGCAGGACGCCTGGGGTAAGACGCCCAAACCGGGCGCGTTCGTCTTCTACGACTGGCGCGGCGGCAACGACGTCGACGGCATCGACCACGTGGGCATCGTGACCCGGGTCGAGGGCAACACCATCCACACGATCGAGGGCAACATCGACGGCGGTGTCGCCAAGCGCAAGGAACGCGACACCAGCAAGGTCGTCGGCTACGGCTATCCGGAGAAGATCAAGGCCCGCCTCGACAAGGAGGCCGCCCGCAAGCGGGACGAGCAGGAAATCAAGGCCTCGACCGGCCACCCGGCCGACGGCGACGGCCTGCCGGACCAGGGACTGACCGCGCTGATCCCCCAGACGGCCCCAGAACAGGCGCACAGCCCCCTGTCCGCCCCTTCACCCCAGAAGACCGCAGAAAGCCCCGCAGCGCCCAAATCCGGCGCGAACCGGCCCACTGAGGAGCGGCCCGAGGCCGCCAAACCCGGCGTAGCCAGCACGGCCCCGGAAGCCGGCAAGGCCGTCAAGAAGGGCAAGCACGCCAAGCCCGCCACCGCCGACACGAACGCCGCCACCACCGCACCGCTGCCCGTGATCGTGGACACCAAGCCCGCCGACACGACCACCGCCCTGGGCACGCCCGCGTTCATCGGCTCGGCCCTGATCGCCGCCCTCGCGGTGCTCGCCGTCGCCAAAACCCGCCAGCTCCGTGTACGGCCCGCCGCCGCCACCCCGGCCAAGCCCGCCCCCAAGCGCGGCAGGCGCCGCCGTCCCCGCCGCGGCCAGATCGCCCTGCAGACCACCTCCGAGGTCTCGCTGGCGGCCGAAGCGACCCCGCTCGCCGAAAAGCCGCTGGACCTGACGTTCGCCGGCCTGGAGACCGCCCCCGCCAAGCTGGAACTCCCCCTGCGGACCGGTGCGGTGCTGGACCGGCCGATCGACACGATCAGCGCCCAGATGGCGGCCACGGCCAACGCCCTGGACACACAGCCGCCGACCGTGGACACGAACCAGCCCGCCGTGGACACGTCGCATTACGTGTTCTCCGAGGACACCGGCGCCCTCCCCCGCATCTTCGACGAGCCCGCCGCCGACCTCGACCTCGACCGGCTCACCGCCAAGGCCCTGGAGAACCTCGACGCCGCCACCGCCCGCGCCGTCGAGCCGTTCGACCCGTTCACCCCGCGCACGTCCGCGCCGAAGAAGACGGGCTCCTACCACGGCAGACGCCGTCGCCCCGAGCTCCCCACCGAGCTCGACACGGCCTTCGCCCAGAACGCCCAGTACGCCCCGGCCCGCGGACGACGCCACCGCGCCTCCGCCCACGCGACGTTCGTGGGCGACATCCTGGACACCCCGGAGGCGTTCACCCAGGAGGCCCCGCTCCGCGGCCGCCGTCACCGCCGCGCGGAAGCATCCCGCCGCGTCAGCGTGTGACGCCGTAGGCGGCGGCGAAGGACGTCAGCCCGCTCACGGCGTCGCGCGTACGCGACCACGGCCGCACGATCAGCCGGTCCACACCCAGGGCGGCCCAGGCGGGCACCTCCTCGGGCGAGGCCAGCCCGTAGGCGTGCACGGTGACGGAGAAGTCCCGGTCAGCGGGCGGCCGGAGCGCCTTGAGCTGGGGCCGTACCGTCTCCAGGGTGTGCGGCATGCTGATCCACCCGTCCCCGAGCATGCGCGCCCGCCGCAGCGCCGCCGCCGACTCGCCGCCGCACAACACCGGCAGCCGCGCCTGCACGGGCTTGGGCTCGAATGCCACCTCGGGAAGGTCGTAGAAGCGCCCGGAGTGGCGCACGACCGGTTCGCTCCACAGCCGCCGCGCCACCGTGAGGGCCTCGTCCAGCCGGGCCCCGCGCGCCGCGAACGGTACCCCTGCCGCCTCCCACTCCCCCCGATACCACCCGGCGCCCACCCCGCAGATGGCCCGACCGCCCGACACCACGTCGAGCGTGGCGAAGGCACGCGCCGAGACCAGGGGGTGCCGCAGCGCGAACAGGTGCACCGCCGTACCCAGCCGCACGTGCCGCGTGCAGGCGGCCAGGAAGCACAGATAGGCGGGCGCGTCGAACAACGGCGTCGCCGGCTTGATCCCGGGGTTCGCACCGCCCGGATAGGTGGCCGTGGACAGGTCGGTGGTGAAGACGAGGTGCTCGGGCAGCCACACCGACTCGAACCCGAGCTCGTCGGCGGCCACCGCCACGTCCTTCCAGGCGGCGGGGTGGATGAGGCCGAGCGGCACGCCGTACTTCACGGGAACCTCGCCGCCCCGGGCAGTTCGGCGCGCACGATCGCGCGGTGCTCGGCCGCGCCGCCGTACGCGGCCGACAGCGACCAGGCCCGCGCGAGCCAGAACCGCAGGTCCAGCTCGTAGGTGTAGCCGATGGCGCCGTGGACCTGCAACGCGGTGCGCGCGGCGAGCGCCGCGGCCTCACCGGCCGCCGCCTTGGCCGCGCTGACGTCCCGGACGGCGCTGGGCCGCTCCAGGGTGAGCGCCGCCCGGCTCACCAGCGGCGCCGCGAACTCGATCGCGATCGCCACGTCGGCCAGCATGTGCTTGACCGCCTGGAAGGCGCCGATCGGGCCGCCGAACTGGGTGCGGGCGCGGGCGTAGCCGACCGAGGTGTCCAGCAGGTGGCGGGCCACGCCGATGAGCTGGGCGGCGGTCGCGACGGTCGCCCTGGGCAGGGCGGCGGCCCACGAGCCGGGCAGTTCCTCCGAGCCGGTCAGGCTCACCTCGAACATCCTGCGGCAGGGGTCGGCGCCCGGGGCCGGCGCCAGCCGTACCCGATCACGGGTGGCCACGCGCGGGCCGGCCACGACGAGGTCGGCGAGGTCGGCGTCGGGCGCGAGTCCGTCGCGGGCGGCGCTCACCGTGAGCGCGCCGAGCTTGGTCAGCTCGGAACGACCCTCCAGCAGGTACGGCGCCGCCACGGCGGTCTCCACCACCGGGCCGGGCAGGCACGCGCGCCCGGTTTCCTCCAGCGCCGGGACCAGGTCGATGAGCTCCAGCCCGAGCCCGCCGGCCGCGTCGGGCACCAGCGCGGTGAAGAAGCCGGTGGCGGCCAGCTCGGCCCAGCCTGGCGCTCGTTCAGTGCGCAGGGCGTGGGGCGGGCAGTGGGTGCGCAGGACGTCCCTGACCGTGGCGGCCAGGGCGAGCTGGTCGTCGGTGAAGGCGAAGTTCATCGGGGCAGCCCCAGGACTCGTTCGGCGATGATGGAGCGCTGGATCTCGTTGGTGCCGGCGTAGATGGGCCCGGCCAGGGCGAACAGGAAGCCGTCGTGCCAGGAGGTGGCCGCGGCGCGCTCGCCGAGCAGTTCCGTGGCGAGCGTGTGCATGCGCAGGTCGAGCTCCGACCAGAAGACCTTGCCCATGCTGGTGGCCGAGCCGATCTCCGCGCCCCCGGACAGGCGGCGGGCGGTGGCGAAGGTGTGCAGGCGGTAGGCCTCGGCGTCGATCCAGCAGCGTGCGGCCCGGTCGGCGAGGACGGGGTCGGGCGCGGCCAGCCGCAGGAGGCGGTCGGCGGTGGCCAGGAAGCGGCCGGGGCTGCGCAGGGCGAGGCCGCGTTCGGAGGACGTGGTGGCCATGGCGATGCGCCAGCCCTCGCCGGGCTCGCCGAGGACCATGTCGTCGGGCACGAACACGCCGTCGAAGTGGAGTTCGGCGAAGCCGTGCTCGCCGTCGAGCTGGGCGATGGGGCGGACCTCGACCTCGTCGAGCGGGAAGAGGAAGTAGGTGAGGCCGCGGTGGCGTTCGCCGGAGGTGCGGAAGAGGCCGAAGCCGTGGGAGGCGTAGGCGGCGCGGGAGCTCCAGGTCTTGTGGCCGTAGAGGCGCCAGCCGCCGTCGGCGCGTTCGGCCCGGGAGGTCAGGGCGGCCAGGTCGCTGCCCGCCTCGGGTTCCGACCAGGCCTGGGCCCAGACGTGTTCGGCGGTGGCCATGCCGGGCAGCCAGCGGGTGCGCTGCGCCGGCGTGCCGAAGCGCATCAGGGTGGGGGCGAGGAGGAAGATTCCGTTCTGGGTGACGCGGCCCGGGGCGCCGGCGGCCCAGTACTCCTCCTCGAAGATCAGCCATTCGATCAGTGAGGCGGCGCGCCCGCCGTACTCGATGGGCCAGGAGACGACCGACAGCCGTGCGGCGGCCAGCTCCGCCTCCCACGCGCGGTGGGCGGCGAAGCCGTCGCGGGTGTCCATGGACGGAAGCGCGGCGGGCACGTGATCGGCCAGCCAGCCGCGTATCTCGGTGCGGAAGTCCTGCTCGGCCCGGGTGAAGTCGAGGTCCACGCCACCCAACCTAGCGCACGCTTGGTTTCCCGGCCAGGCAGGACAGGGAGCCAAGCGCTTGTTACGATCCGGCCATGCTGCTCGACGGCAAGATCGCGATCATCACCGGCGCCGGTCCGGGCCTGGGCGCCACGCTCGCCGGACTGATGAGGGAGGAGGGCGCCGAGGTCGTCGCGGCGGCCAGGACCGGGCGGCCGGTCCCCGGCGCGATCGCGGTGGCCGCCGACGTCACCGTGCCCGCCGACATGCGCGGGCTGGCGGCCAGGACGCTGGCCCGGTTCGGGCGCATCGACGTGCTGGTGAACGCGGCCTTCCCGGGCACGCATCGCCGCAATGTCCTCGACATGTCCCCAGATGACCTTAGATCGTGGCGTGAAGCCGTAGATATCGGGACTTATGGGACTTTAGTGGCTTGTCGCTACATCGCTCCGCACATGGTGGCCCAGGGGTCGGGTTCGATCGTCAACGTCACCTCGATGTCCTCGCGCAAGGGCTACGCCGGCCGTTCCGACTTCGCCGTGGGCAAGGCGGGCGCCCATCTCTTATCCCACTGCCTGGCCGACGAGCTCGGGCCCTCCGGGGTGCGGGTCAACTGCGTGGCGCCGGGCTGGATCGCCAGTGACGTGCTGGACGACTGGATGCGCACCAGAGCCGAATCCGAGGGTGTGACCTTCGACGAGATCCGCGAGCGGGACCTGCGGGCCATGGCCCTGCGCCGCATCGCGACGGAGGAGGACGTGGCGCGGGCCGTCATCTTCCTCGCCTCCGACCAGGCCGGCGCCATCACCGGCGCCACGGTCGACGTGAACTCCGGGCAGTTGTTCACGTAACGTGCGGACGTGCCGTTCTTCGATGCGCTTTCCGCCGTCCTGCCTTCCGGCCGGATCGTCCGCGACCCCGACGTCATCGCCGCCTCCTCCCGCGACCAGGCCGCCTGGGCGCCGCAGGGGCGCGCGGCCGCGCTCGTGCGACCCCAGGACCCCGAGCAGGTACGCGCGGTGGTGGCCGTCTGCGCCGATCACCGGGTCCCGGTGGTGACCCGAGGCGCCGGCACCGGCCTGTCCGGCGGCGCCAACGCCGTCGACGGCTGCGTGATCCTGGCCATGGAGGGCATGGACCGCATCCTGGAGATCGACTCCGCCGAGCAGATCGCGGTCGTACAGCCCGGCGTGGTCAACGACCGGCTGCGCGCGGAGGTGGCCGGGCACGGCCTGTGGTACCCGCCGGACCCGGCCAGCTCCCCGTGGTCCACGATCGGCGGCAACGCCGCGACCAACGCGGGCGGCGTCTGCTGCGTCAAGTACGGCGTGACCCGCGACTACGTGCTCGGCCTCCAGGTCGTCACCGGGACCGGCGAGCTGGTCAGGCTCGGCCGCAGGACCAGAAAGGGCGTGGCCGGCTACGACCTGACGGCGTTGTTCGTGGGCTCCGAGGGCACGCTCGGCGTCATCACCGAGATCACCGTCAGGCTGCTGCGCCTGCCCGCGGGCGCGCCCACGACCGTCGTGGGCGCGTTCGACTCGCTGGTCACCGCGGGCCGGGCCGTCGCCGCCGTGGCCGCGAGCGGCGTCACGCCCGCCGCGCTGGAGCTGGTGGACCGCTACTGCCTGCGCGCGGTGGACGACTGGAAGAACATGGGACTGGCCGACCTCGGCGACGTCCTGCTGCTGGGCCGGATCGACAGCGGGAACGAGCGTGAGGCCGCCGAGCTGCAACGCTGCTTCGACACGGCCGGCGCGGGCTGGAGCACCCGCTCCACCGACGCGGAGGAGGCCGAGGCGCTGTTCGCCGCGCGCCGGCTCGCCTACCCCGCGCTGGAACGGCTCGGCCCGGTGCTCACCGAGGACGTCTGCGTCCCCCGCGGGCTGGTGCCCGAGATGCTGGCCAGGATCGAGGGCCACGCGAAGACCAACGACGTGCACATCGCCAACATCGCCCATGCCGGGGACGGCAACCTGCACCCGCTGATCGTGGTGCCCGCCGGCGACGACGCCGCGCGGGCCCGCGCGCAGCAGGCGTTCGAGTCGATCCTCGACGACGCGATCGCGCTGGGCGGCACGGTCACCGGCGAACACGGCGTAGGACTGCTGAAGATGCGCGGCATGCACGCCGAACTCGGTCCCGAGGTGCTGGCGCTGCACCGCTCCGTCAAGGCGGCGCTCGACCCGGCGGGCATCTTCAACCCGGGCAAAGTGCTCTAGAAGGTGATCACGGTACGGGCCACGGCGCCCTGCCGGGTGTGCTCGACGGCCTCGTTGATCCGATCCAGCGGAAGCCGTTCGCTGATCAGGCCGGACAGGTCGAGGCGGCCCTGCTGAGCGAGGGCGGCGAGCATGGGCAGGTCGCGGTGGGGCGCGCTGTCGCCGCCCTGGGTGCCCATGAGGCGGCGGGAGGCGAACAGCAGGCCGGGCTCGATCTGCGCGGGCTGCCCCTGGGGCGGGCTGCCGACCATCACGGTGGTCCCGCCGGGCGCGGTGGCGGCGAAGGCCGAGGCCAGGACGCCGGGGACGCCGGTGACGTCGAAGGCGTGGTCCACACCGCCCCGGACGATCTCGGCGACCTGCGCGGGCAGGTCCGCGGGGATCAGGGTGTGGGTGGCGCCGAAGCGCTCGGCCAGCTTGAGCTTCTGCTCGGCCACGTCGGCGGCGATGATCGTGGTGGCTCCGGCGAGGACGGCGCCCTGGATGACGTTGAGGCCGACGCCGCCGCAGCCGACGACCAGGACGGTGGCGCCGTGCCGTACCCGGGCGACGTTGAGCACGGCGCCGACGCCGGTGATGACGCCGCACGCGAGCAGGCACATCGCGTCGAAGGGGGCGCCTTTCGCGATCTTCACGCAGGCGGGCTCGCGCACGACCGCGTACTCGGCGAAGGAGCCGATGCCGATGAAGCGGCGGGTCTCCGCGCCGTCGAGGCGCACGCGGGGCGGGCCGCCCATGATCGTGGCGAGGCGGTCCGGGCCCGAGCACAGGTGGAAGCGGCCGGCGCCGCAGGCCGGGCATCCGCCGCAGGGGCCGCTCATCGAGACGACCACGTGGTCGCCGGGCTTCACCGCGCTCACGCCCGCGCCCACGCTCTCGACGATTCCGGCGCTCTCGTGGCCGAGGATGAACGGCAGGCGCGAGACGACCGGGCTCTTCCCGTCGATGGCCTTGAGGTCGGAGCCGCAGACGCCGGAGGCCTTGACCTGGACGCGTACCTCACCTGGTCCGGGGTCGGAGACGTCGACCTCGCGGATCTCCATGGGCTTGCCGTACTCGGTCAGGACGGCCGCTCGCATCAGCATGCGCAGACCGTATCAAGCAATTGCTTGGTTGAACATTGACGTGCAGGAAACCGCTGCTTACGCTGTCCGAAACCAAGCGAGCGCTAGGCCAAATGGAGCGGTGATGGCCATGTTGCGGCGGGAACTCGGGATCATGGTGGCCGTGCTGGTGGCGCTCGCGGGGTGCGCCGCCCAGCAGAAGGCCCCCGGTGCGGCGGGCGGCGCCGTACCCGGAGTGACGGACACGACGATCAGAATCGGCGGCGTACTGACCAAGACCAGCGCCAGCGGCTACTCCACCAAGGACGCCGAGATCGGCGCGAAGGCACGCTTCGAGCGCGCCAACGCGGCGGGCGGGGTCCACGGCCGGAAGATCGAGTTCGTCGGCGCCGAGGACGACGGCCAGGACGCGGCCAAGGGCGACGCCGCGGCCAAGAAGCTCGTCCAGAAGGACCAGGTCTTCGCCGTGCTGCCGGTGCACGCGCCCAACTTCGGCGGCGCCGCCTTCCTCGAACAACAGGGCGTCCCCTGGTACGGCTGGGCCACCGGCCCCCAGTGGTGCGGCACCAAGACCGGCTTCGGCTACAGCGGCTGCCTGGCCCCCAAGACGGGCGCGGGCTCCCAGACCTGGTGGGGACGGCAGATGGCCGACCTGCTCGGCGGCGCCGACGGCAAGAGCGTCTACGTGCAGACCTCCGACTCCAGCGGCAGCAAGTACGGCGGCAAGACCATCTCCCAGTCCTTCGAGGCGGCCGGGTTCACGCTCGTCGGCCTCAACTCGGCACTGCCCGCCGCCGCGCCGCCACCCGACTGGCTGCCGTACGTCAACAAGATCATGACCTCGGACGGCGGCCGGCCGCCCGACATCGTGGTCTCGATCATCGCCGGGACCAAGTTCAACGTCGGGCTCTACACGGCGCTGAAGAAGGCCGGCTACAAGGGCACGCTCAGCGACGCCACCAGCTACGACGTGGCCATCCTCAAGGACCCGGCCACCGCGCAGGCGATGGAGGGCGTGATCGCCGCGCCCATGTTCGAGCCCTTCGAGTCGACCGCGCCGGAGATCGCCCAGTTGCGGCAGGACGTGGAGAAGGTCGCCCCCGGCACCCCGCTCACCCAGCACCTGGCCATCGGATACTGGTCGGCCGACATCTTCCTCGACATGGCCGGCAAAGCCGGCAAGGACCTCACCCGGCAGAAGGTGCTCGACGTGGGCAACGGCTCCTACAGCTACGAGAACGCGGGCTTCGGCAGGGTCCAGTACCCCAAGGACCATGCCGAGCCGAACGGCTGCGGCGCGCTGGTCAAGCTTGAGAGCGGCGCGTTCCAGGTGGCCAAGAACATGAAGTGCTTCGACAACGTGCCGCTCAAATGATCCTGGGCTACATTCTCAGCGGGCTGGTCACGGGCGCGATCTTCGCGGTGATGGGCTCGGGCCTGACCCTGTCCTACGCGGCCACCGGGGTCTTCAACTTCGCGCACGGGGCGGTCGGCTTTCTGACCGCTCTGGTGTACTACGAGCTCAATGTGGCGTTGGGGCTGCCGACGTGGGTGTGTGCGGTGGTGGCCGTTGGCTTTTTCGCCCCCTTACTCGGATATTTCCTGCACCGGGTGATGTTTCGGGGTTTGGCGCAGGCGGGGGAAACCGCGCAGATTGTCGGCACGATCGGGCTGACGATCGCGCTGCCCGCCGCAGGGCTGCTCCTCGTCGACCTCCTCGAACTCCCCAGCGCGGACGCCACCTCCCTCCCCCGCGGCCTCGGCCCCTTCCCCGCCACCTCCTTCACCGTGCTCGGCGTGCCGCTCGACTCCGGGCAGCTCATCACGTTCGCCTTCGCCGCCGTCGCCGCGCTCGGGCTGTGGGCGTTCATGCGGCACACGCCGTACGGCCTGCGGATGCGCGCCAGCGTCGACCGGCGGCGCCTGGCCACCCTGCGCGGCATCGACGCCGACGCCACCTCCGGCCTGGCCTGGATGCTCGGCTCCGGCCTGGCCGGGCTGGCCGGAGTCCTGGCCGTCTCGATCATCGGGCTGGACGCGACCGCGTACACCGTGCTGCTGTTCGCCTCGGCGACCGCCGCGGTCTTCGGGCGGCTGCGCTCGATTCCGTGGACGTTCGCGGCCGGGCTCGGGCTGGGCGTCGTGCAGAACCTGGTCGCCGGATACACCGACTTCCTGTCGGAGATCACCGGCCTGCGTACGGCGGTGCCGGTCCTGCTGCTGTTCGCCGGCCTAATCCTGCTGAACCGATCCCGCGAACGCGTCGCCGGCAGCGCGGCCGAGGACGCGCCGCCGCCCGACTACCTCGCGGGCATCCCCGCCTGGCGGCGCCGGCTGCCGTGGGCTGTTTCGCTGGCCGTACTGATCGTCTTCACCTTCACCGCCCAGGAGTACTACGTCGGCATCGCCGCCCACGGGCTCGTTCTGGCACTGATCTTCTGCTCCTTCGTCGTGGTGACCGGGATCGGTGGCATGGTCAACCTGGCCCAGGCCGCCTTCGCCTCGATGGCCGCGCTGACCTGCGGCTGGGCGTTCGCCTCCGGCCTGCCGTTCGCGGTGGCGATCGTGCTCGGCGTCCTGGCGGCGACGGCCGTGGGCATGCTGGTGGCGCTGCCCGCCCTGCGCCTGGGCGGCCGCATCCTGACCTTGGCCACGCTCGCCCTGGCCCTGCTGGCCGACCAGGTGCTCTTCCAGGTGGACGCGTTCAGCAACGGCACCATCGGCTGGCAACTGCCCGCCCTCGGCTTCGGCTTCGCCGACACCTCCGATCCCCGCGTACGCGTCGTCGTCCTCCTGCTCCTCATCGGCCTGGTCGCCCTGCTGGTGCGCAACCTCGAACGCTCCGCCTCCGGCCGCGCCATCCTCGCCGTCCGCTCCGCCCCGGCCGCCGCCACCACCTCGGGCATCTCCGGCCCCCGAACCAAGATCATGCTCTTCGCCCTGGCCTCGGGGATCGCCGGGCTGGGCGGAGTGCTGTTCGCCGTCTCCAAGGGCTCCATCACCGCCACCGACCTGCCGGCGTTCGCCGGGTTCGTATGGCTGGCCGTGGTGGTCCTCCAGGGCGTCCGGCGGATCGGCGGTGCCGTACTGGGTGGCCTGATCGCCGCCGCCTTCCCCGAAATCCTCTCAGCCTGGCACATCTCCGCGCACGTGGGCGCGATCCTGTTCGGAGCAGGCGGCGTAATCCTCGCAAAACACCCCGACGGCGTCCTCACCCAACTAGCCCAACAACGCCACCACCACCGCCGCCAACGCCACTCCACCGCTGCCACACCCGCCTCACCTCTCTCCTACCCCCTGACCACCCCCGAACCCACCACGCCACCCACCACGCCCACACCCACCGCGCCCGCACCCGGCCCGACCACACCCACCCCTGCCCCACCTCTCCCCCACGCCGCGCCCACATCCGGCATCACATCCGCCACCACGTCCGAACCCATCGCGCCCGCACCAACACCCTCACCCGCACCGGCGGCGCCGGCAGCAGCGGGGGCAGCGGCAGCGGCGAAGCCCGGCACGGGCACGCACGGGACGACCACAGGCACCTCACACACGTCGGCGCGTACCACGGCCGGAGCGGAAGCACCCACTGCCAGGCCCGGACCCGCTACGGCCGGGGCTGTGGCGGTGCCGAGGCCGCGGAGTGCGGGTGGGCCGGTGGGTGGGGCCGGGGAACTGGACGCCACGCCGTTGTTCCGGCTGGACAACGTGGTGGCCGGGTATGCCGACACGACCGTGCTGCGCGGCGTGGACCTGGAGGTGCACGAGGGCGAGGTCGTCGCCCTGCTGGGCGCGAACGGGGCCGGCAAGTCCACCGCCTGCGCCGTGGCAGCCGGAGACCTGCCCGTCAGCACGGGCCGGATACTGCTCAACGGCATAGACGTCACCCGATGGCCCGCGCACCGGCGGGTCGGCGAGGGCATCCTGCTGGCGCCGGAGGGCCGCGGCGTCTTCCCCGGCCTCACCGTTGACGAGAACCTGCGCACCTGGCTCCCCGATCCGGAGGCGGTTTACGACCGGATGCCGCAGCTCGCGGCCCGCCGTACCCTGGCCGCAGGAGCCCTCTCCGGCGGCGAACAGCAACTGCTCACACTCGCGCCCGCCCTCATCAAACCCCCCGCGGTACTGATCGCCGACGAACCCTCGCTCGGCCTGGCGCCACTGATCGTGCAGCAGGTCTTCGAGATCTTCGCCGAACTCAGCGAACGCGGCGTGGCACTGCTTCTGGTCGAGGAGAAGGCGACAGAGGTACTGGCGGTCGCCGACAGGGTCGCGTTCATGAGCCTGGGCCGCATCACCTGGACCGGCCCCCGCTCCGAGGTAGACCCAACCCACCTCACCGCCACCTACCTGGGAGCCCCCTAATGCCCAACCACCCCACCACCAACCACCCGCCTCCGTCCCGACACCCCTCCCGACACCTCGCCTCGGCACCTCCGTCCGACACCCCCCTCCCGACACCTCGTCTCAGCACCTCCGTCCCGGCACCTCTGCCCCGCATCGCCTCCCGGCACCTCTGCCCCGCATCGCCTCCCGGCGCTTCTGGCCCGCACCCCTCCCGGCACCTCCTTTCGGCACCTCCGTCCCGGCATCTCCGTGCGGCGCCTCCGTCCCGATACCTACAGCCTGCCGACCAGCACCCCACCAGCCCACAGAGCACCCCGGCGGCCTCACTGCCTGCCCGCGCGGCACCTCACCCGGCCCCACACCTTCCGGGCAGCGTCCCAGCAGCCCTCACACTTGTCGGGGCGTACCTGCCAGATCATGGTTGGGCGTACCTGCCAGGCCTTTCCGGGCGTACCTGCAAGGCGGTGTCCACGATGCGCATGAGGGCTGATTTGTCAGTCGCCACCGCTGGGCCCGGTTCTCAGCGGCACCGCGATCGCTCACTGTCGATTGCCCGGGGGTGTTGATGCCCACAACCACTGACCTGCCGCTCACCACCACGGCCGGAGCGCACCGCGATCTGTTCGCCGGCGTCTGCTCGGGGGTGTTGTGATGCTTGCGATCGAGGACGTGTCGGTTGCCTTTGGCGGGGTGCGGGCGTTGTCGGAGGTGACGTTCGAGGTGCCGGAGGGGCAGATCTGTGGCGTCATCGGGCCGAATGGGGCGGGGAAGACGACGTTGTTCGATGTCGTGTGCGGTTTGCGCAGGCCGTTGAGCGGGCGGGTGGGGGTGGATGGCGCTGATGTGACCGCGCTGTCGCCGCTTCGGCGGGCAAGGGCGGGGTTGCGCCGTACTTTTCAGCGTACGCAGGTGTTCGGGCGGCTCACCGTCGCGGGCAATGTGCTGGCTGCGCTTGATTGGCGTGGGGGTGGTGGTGGGCTGCCTGCCGATCTGGTCGGGTGGCCGACTCGGCGGCGGTTGGAACGTGAGCGGGCTCGGCGGGTGGCGGAGGTTCTGGAGTTGTGCGGGCTTACTGAGCTTCGGGATGCCTACGCCGCGGCCCTCCCCGTTGGGCAGCGGCGGCTGGTCGAGCTGGCGCGGGCGATCGCCGACCGTCCGCGCCTGCTGCTGCTCGACGAGCCCACCTCGGGCCTCGACCACGACCAGACGGTACGGCTCCGCCAGGTCGTCGCCGCGCTGGACACCACGGTCCTGCTGGTGGAGCACGACATGGGCTTCGTCATGGGCACCTGTGACCGGCTGGTCGTCCTCGACCTGGGCAAGGTCATCGCCCGCGGCACACCGACGGAGATCCGGGAGAACCCGGTGGTCCGAGCGGCCTACCTGGGCTGACCTGGTTCGGATGGTCTGCCTGGGCTGGTCCAGCACGGCTTACCTGGGCTGACCTGGTCTGGGTCGCTTGCCTGGGCTGGCCTGGTCCAGCACAGCCTACCTGGGCTGACCTGGTCTGGGTCGCTTGCCTGGGCTGGCCTGGTCCACCGCCGGGCCAGCCCGGGCATGGCCGGGATGCGAGGGTGGTTCGCCGCCGGGCCAGGTCCGGGCCTTGCCGGGGTGCGAGGGTTGTTCAGGCCGGGCGGTGGCGGTACTCGTCAGGGTCGGCGTCGCGGGGGGTGTGACCGTCGATGGGAGGCTCGGGGGTTCCCTGAGGTGTTGCGTTCTCGGGGGTTGAGGCTAGGGGTGCTCGTGCGGCGGACACGGGCGAAGGCGTGGGGCTTGCTGTGGCCTGGGGTGCTGGCTTGGCTTGCGTCGTGACCTGGGAGGCGGCCGTCCGTGGGGTGGTGGGTGCGGGCCTGGCGGTGGCCGGGGAGGCGAGCGTGGCGGTGAGGACTACGACTCCGGCGAGTGCCCCGGCGATGACGCTGAGGTGGTGGAGGCGGGCGTGCATGTGGCGGCTCCAAGGGGTGCTGCGGGTTGGAGGGCCTAGCATCGCTCAGCCGGGGTGGGCTCTGGGGGGCAGAACGGGGTTCTGGGGATAACGGCGGCGCTCGGGCGAGACCCTGTGGATAAGCGCCGGTCCATGGCGCGGCCGGGTCCCGGCGCAGAGGGGCAGTGGCCCAGGGCATTCGGGCTCAGGGTGTCAGCTGCCCAGGGAGGGTGGGTGGAGCTCTGGGCGTCGGCGGCCCGGGTGTCCGCAATCAGGGTGCCGGTGGTTCGGGGTAGCGGTGGTTCGGGGGTGTCAGGGGGCCGGAGTGTCGGTGGTTTGGGAAAGGTTTGGGCCCAGCGGGTCAAGTGCTCAGGGGGTTTGGGGGGTGGGGGGTTGGGCGAGGTGGAGGAGTTCGGTGCGGACGAGGTTCTCCGGCAGGTCCATCGTGTGGACGACGCCCCACTGCAACGCCCCCAGCACAGCCCATCCACGGATCCGGTCCCGTTCTGAGGGGTTGGGGCCGACCAGGCGTTCGTGGATGGCGTCGCGGAAGGTGCGGATGGCCTCGCCGGGGGTGCCGGGTGGGGCGGAGTCGGCGGTGCCGAAGTCTTCCATGAGGAGCCGGATCACCGCCCTATTGCGCACCACGCAGTCCACCAGCGCGGGGACGAAGTCGTCGCGGGTGCCGAGCAGGGCGAAGACGTCGTCGGCGGCGGGCGCGAGGAGTTCGGCGGCCAGCCGGTCCTTCGGGTGGAAGTGGTAGGCGACCGCGGTTTTGGTGAGGCCCACTTCGGCGGCGATGTCGGCCAGTGACGTGGCCGCGTAGCCGCGTTCGGCGAACAGGCGCTGGGCGGCGGCGAGGATGCGGCTGCGGGTGTCGTTCCCGGGGTCGATTGTGGTCATCATCTCATTTCCGGTTTAGCACGGGATTTCCGGAAATTTCCCGTCTAATCTCGGCATCGTAGACGCTGTACGAGCGTACAGGACGGGCGTAAACAATGACGAGGTTTCTCGGGCGGCTCGGTAGCTGGTGTGCACGGCACGGGCGGCTGGTACTGGCGTTATGGGTGATCGCGGCCGCCGGCCTCATGGTCGGCAGCCTGGTCTCCGGCCGGCCGGTCAGCAATGACGTGACCATTCCCGGCACCGACGCGCAGCGCGCGCACGACCTGATGCGCGACGGGTTCGGCCCGGGGTACGCGCCGGGCGGCACGGTGCAGCTGGTGCTCTATTCCGACAAGGGACCGCTCACGGACGAGCCGAAGAAGCAGGCCGTCGAAAGGTCCATGGACAAGCTCCGCGACCTCCCCCACGTCGAGCAGGTCGAGACGCCCTACCGGCGCGGCGGCATCGCCTCCAACCTGCAGATCGGCCTGATCGTGATCCGGATGGAGGGCCACGACAGCGCCAAGGTCGCCGAGACCACGCAGGCGCTGTCGAAGGCCGCGGATCCGGCCCGCGCGGTGGGCATCGAGGTGGTTCCGGCGGACAGTTCGACGCCGGCCGACAAGGAGATCAAGACCGGCCCCAGCGAGATCATCGGCGTCACGTGCGCGTTGCTCGTGCTGGTGCTGGCCTTCGGCACGCTCGTGGCCGCCCTGATCCCGATCTTCACCGCGCTGGTCAGCGTGGCCGCGGGCCTGGGCGTGATCGGGCTGCTCGGGCATGTGGTCGACGTGCCGAAGCAGGCGGGCATCATGGCCACGATGATCGGGCTCGGCGTGGGCATCGACTACGCGTTGTTCCTGCTCTCGCGGCACCGCAAGCTGCTGGCCGACGGGGTGCCGGTGCTGGAGTCGGTGCGGCGGACGGTCTCCAGTTCGGGCGGCGCGGTCGTGTTCGCGGGCGGCACGGTGATCATCGCGCTCAGCGCGCTCGTGCTCGGCGGCTTCCCGCTGCTGCGCACGCTCGGCTGGATCACCGGCATCTCGGTCGTCTTCGCCGTGCTCACCTCGATCACGCTGGTCCCGGCGCTGCTCGGCGTGCTGGGCGAGAAGGTCAACGCGCTCAAGGTGCCGTTCCTCGGCCGCCGCAAGGACAGTTCCGGCGGCGGCTGGGCCGGGCTCGGCGCGTGGGTCGCCAAGCGGCCGTGGAGCGTCCTGCTGGCCAGTGTCCTGGCACTCGGCGCGCTCGCCGCGCCCGCGCTCGCGCTCAAGCTGGGACCGCTCGACGACGGGTACGGCACGCAGGGCTCGGCCCCCCGCCGCGCCTACGAACTGATGGCCACCGGCTTCGGCCCCGGCAGCAACGGCCCGCTGGTCGTCGTGGCGGAACTGGGCGACAAGGTCGCCAAGGCCACCGACCCGATCGTCGAAGGCCTGGCCAGGGACGTGGGCAAGATCGACGGCATCGCCCATGTGAGCCCGCCCAAGCTCAACGACGCCGGCCGTACCGTGCTGATCCAGGCGATCCCCGACTACGCGCCCAGCGACGAGCGCGCGCCCGCCGTCGTCGCGGCGGTCAGGGCGCTGGACAGGCCGGGCGTGAACGTGCACGTCGGCGGCGAGGTGGCCGCGCTCGCCGACGCCGCGGACCGTATCTCGGGCAACACACCGCTGGTCATCGGCGTGGTGGTGCTGCTCAGCGCGATGCTCCTGCTGCTGGCGTTCCGCGCGCCGGTGGTGGCGCTCAAGGCGGCGCTGATGAACCTGGTGTCGCTGGGGGCCGCGTTCGGCGCGCTCGCGATCGTCTTCTCCTACGGCCTGGGCAGCCAGTTGGTCGGCATGGACCCACCGGCCGACGCCTCCTACCTGCAGACCCTCTTCTTCACCGTGCCCATCGAGCCTTATGTGCCGTTGATGCTGTTCGCGGTGCTGTTCGGGCTCTCGATGGACTATGAGGTGTTCCTTCTGACCGCGGTACGGCAGGCGTACCTCAAACACGGCGACAACCGGAGGGCGGTGGCGGAGGGGCTGGGCTCGACCGGCCGGGTCATCACCTCCGCCGCCCTGATCATGGTCGCGGTGTTCGTCGCCTTCATCGCCTACCCGGACCCGCTGGTGAAGACGTTCGGCGTGGGGCTGGCGGTGGCCATCGCCGTGGACGCCACGATCATCCGCGGCTTCCTCGTCCCCGCCACCATGGTGCTGCTCGGCCGCCTCAACTGGTGGTGCCCGCGCTGGCTGGACCGGCTGCTGCCCAACCTCTCGGTCGAAGGTCACGAGGACGACGAGGAGCCGCGGGTCTGGAAGAGTGAGCCCCATGTCGTATCCCGAAGTTAGGTACAAAGGCGACTCGGGAGAGCACAGCGGCGTGCTCCGCCCGGGCGATCAAGCCCCCGACCTGGTCATGGGCGCCGGCGGCACCGAGGTGCACTATCTCGGAACCGGCGCCACCACCGACGGGCAGTTCGGGCTGTATCGGTGGGAGATGGGCGTGCGGCCCGGCGGCGCCACCCCGCACTTCCACCGGACGATCTCCGAGTCGTTCTACGTGATCTCCGGCTCGGTCAAGCTCTACAGCGGCGACACGTGGGTGGACGGCCGGCCCGGCGACTTCCTGTACGTGCCGCCCGGCGGTCACCACGGCTTCCGCAACGAGTCGGGCGAGCGCGTGACCATGCTGATCCTGTTCACGCCGGGCGCGCCGCGGGAGGCGTACTTCGAGGCGCTGGCCGAGCTCGCCACCTCCGGCCGCAAGCTGAGCGACGAGGAGTGGACCGAGCTGTATCACCGGCACGACCAGTACATGGTCTAGAGCCCGAGGATCTCCCTTTCCACGTGGTCGAGGGCCAGCCGTACCCCGCCCAGAGCGACGCTCTCGTCGCCGAACGTGGAGGTGACCACCTCGGGCACGCCGAGGCACAGGTCGGTCAGATGGCGGCGGAACGGCACGAGCAGGACGTCGCCCGCGCGGGAGTAACCGCCGCCGACCACCAGTAGGTCGGGGTCGACGGCCAGCACGAGGGCGGCGGCCCCGATCGCGAGCTTCTCCGCGAAGCGCTCCACCGCGCGGGCGGCGGCGGGATCGCCGTCGCCGGCGGCCTTGAAGACGGCGGCCGCCTCGCCGTGCGTGTCGAGTTCCGCGGCGGCGTCCTCCCAGCCGACCTGGCGCAGCGCGCCGATCTCGCCGGCCGCGCCGGTCCTGCCGCCATGGAGCCGCCCGCCGATCAGCATGCCCGCGCCGACCCGATGGCCGACCAGGACGTAGACGACGTCGGCGGCGTGCTGCGCGCTGCCGCGCCAGTGCTCGGCCAGGGCGGCGAGGTTGGCGTCGTTGGCGGCCAGGCCCTTGCACCCGAACCAGCCCCCGGCCAGCCCCGCGAGGTCGACGCCCGTCCAGCCGGGCAGCACGGTCGACAGGGAGACGCGGCCCGAGCGGTCCACGACGCCCGTGGTGCCCGCGCAGACCGCCCACACCCGGGTACGGGCCACGCCCGCGACGTCCACGCAGGCCAGGGCGGCCTGGCGGGCGGCCTCCAGGCGTTCGGGGGCGGGGGCGCCGTCGGAGACGGGCACGCGGTGCCAGCCGACGACCTCGCCGTTGAGGTCGGCGAGCGCGGCGAGGATCTTGTTGGCGCCGATGTCGACGCCGAGCACGTATCCGGCGTCGGCGCGGAAGCCGAACCTGCGGGCGGGCCGGCCCATGACGCCTTCGTCCGGCGGGATCTCCCTGACCCAGCCGCGCTCGGCCAGCTCGTCCAGGACGGCCTCGACGGTCTGCCGGGACAGCCCGGTGATCCGGCCGAGCCGGGTGAGCGTGGCCACGCCTTCGCGGCGTAGCGCGTTCAGCGTGACCTGGGTGTTCACCCGTCGCAGGAGCGAAGCGTCACCCGCCACTTATGTGACTCCGTTTCATAACTGTGACCGACTCCACCTATTGACCTGTTTGACCTCGAATCCTAGCATCGGCCGACATACGTGAATTGGTTACATATCTGGAGGGCTGATGGTCACTCTCGCCGTCGTCGGCGCGGGTTCACGCGGGTCCGGGTACGCCCGCCGCGCCGAGGGCAGGGCACGCGTGGTGGCCGTCGCCGACCCGCTGGCCGCCCGCCGGGAACGTTTCCCCGACGCCGCCCAGTACGCCGACTGGCGCGAGCTGGCCGCCCTCCCCCGCCAGGCCGACGCCGTGATCATCGCCACCATGGACGCCGACCACGTCGAGCCCGCGGTCCGCTTCGCCGAGCTCGGCTACCACATCCTGCTGGAGAAGCCGATGGCGGTCTCCGAGCAGGACTGCCGCACGATCGTGGCCGCCGCCGAGAAGGCCGGCACCGTCTTCGCCGTCTGCCACGTGCTGCGCTACACGCCCTACACCCGGACGCTCAAGCAGCTGCTCGACACGGGCGCCATCGGCGAGATCGTCAGCGTGCAGCACCTGGAACCGGTCGGCTGGTGGCATCAGGCCCACTCCTACGTGCGCGGCAACTGGCGGCGTACCGACGAGTCGACCTTCATGCTGCTCGCCAAGTCCTGCCACGACCTCGACTGGCTCGTGCACATCATGGGCAGGCAGGTCACCCGGGTCTCCTCCTTCGGCGGCCTCAAGCACTTCCGCCCGGAGAACCGTCCCGAGGGCGCCGCCGACCGCTGCCTGGACTGCGCGGTCGAGAGCACCTGCCCCTACTCCGCGCCCCGCCTCTACCTGCCGCTCGCCGGGCGCGAGAGCTGGCCACTGACCGTGATCACCGAGGACGTCTCGGCGGCTGGCGTACGCGAGGCGCTGCGCACCGGCCCGTACGGCAGATGCGTCTACGCCTGCGACAACGACGTCGTCGACCACCAGGTCGTCAACATGGAGTTCGAGGGCGGCGCGAGCGCGGCGTTCACCATGACCGCCTTCACCCCCCAGCAACACCGCCAGACCCGGATCTTCGGCACGCACGGCTCCATCGAGGGCGACGGCGTGCTGCTGAAGGTGACCGACTTCGTGACGGGCGAGACGTCCGTCGTCGACAGCTCCGCCACCGGCGACGGTACGGCCGGCGGCGGCCACGGCGGCGGCGACGAGGGCCTGATGGCGGCGTTCCTGAGCGCGGTCGAGACCGGAGACCGCTCGGCCGTGCTGTCCTCGCCCGGCGAGAGCCTGCACAGCCACCTGATCGCCTGGGCGGCCGAGAGGTCCCGCCTCGACGGCACCACCGTCACCTTGGAAGGAACCCCCCGATAATGCACGGTAAGAAGATCACGGCCGCTCTGGTCGCGGGACTGCTGGGCCTCGGCCTGGCGGCCTGCGGCGGGCAGGACGCCGGATCCACCAGCACCCAGAAACCGGCCGACGGCGGGCGCGGCCCGCTCACCTTCGCCAGCGGCAAGTTCGAGGCCGAGGCCACGCAGAAGATCGTCGACACCTGGAACGCCGCCCACCCGAACGAGAAGGTCACCTCGGTCCTGCTGCCGGAGAGCGCCGACGAGCAGCGCCGCAAGCTCATCCAGAACGCCCAGACCAAGTCCGACGCCTTCGACGTCCTGCTCATCGACGCCGTGTGGACCGGCGAGTTCGCCGCCAACCGCTGGGCCGACGAGCTGACCGGGCCGCGCTTCGACGTCACCGGCTTCCTGCCCCCGTCCGTCGAGACCGGCAAGTACCGGGGCAAGCTCTACGCGATGCCGCTGTTCACCGGCACCGGGCTGCTCTACTACCGCAAGGACCTGGTCAAGGAGCCGCCCAAGACCTGGGACGAGATGAAGAAGATCTGCGCCGAGGTGCTGCCGAAGCAGAAGGGCATGTCCTGCTACGGCGGGCAGTTCGACAAGTACGAGGGCCTGACCGTCAACTTCGCCGAGGCGGTCAACTCGGCCGGCGGCCAGTTCCCCGAGGTCAGCAGCGAGTCGGCCAAGCAGGCCGCGCGGTTCCTGGCCGACGGATTCACCTCCGGGATGATCCCCAAGGAGGCGGTCACGTACAAGGAGGAAGAGGGGCGCGTCGCCTTCCAGGAGGGCAAGCTGCTCTTCTACCGCAACTGGGCCTACATGTACGAGGCCGCCAACAAGACCGACGGCTCCAGCAAGGTCGCCGGCAAGTTCGACGTGGCGCCGATCCCCGGGCTGAACGGGCCGGGCGCCGGCACGCTCGGCGGCAACAACCTGGCCCTGTCGGCCTTCTCCAAGCACAAGGAGACGGCCAAGGATTTCATCGCCTTCGTCACCTCGGCCGAGCAGGAGAAGGCGTTCGCGCTCATCAACTCCACGCCCATGGCCAGGGCCTCGCTCTACGAGGACCCCGAGCTGATCAAGAAGTACCCGTACCTGCCCGCGCTCAAGGAGGGCATCCTGGCGGCCAAGCCGCGGCCCTCGGCGGTCAAGTACGGCGACGTCACCGCGGCCATCCAGGAGTCGGCGTACGCGATCGTCTCCGGGACCAAGCCCGTCGACCAGGCGCTCGCCGAGATGCAGTCCGCGCTGAGCCCCCTGCTCAAGTGATCCGCACCAGGCAGAATCTCCTCGGCTGGGGGATGGTCTCGCCGACGCTGGTCGTACTGGCGCTGGTGGTGTTCTATCCCCTGGTCGCGGCGATGCGCGAATCCTTCTACACCAGCGGTCAGACGCTCGACGCCGACGGCTTCGTGGTCGAGGGCGAGCGGTTCGCCGGCGCGGCCAACTACGCCGGCGTCCTCGGCGAGCGCTTCCTCAACGCCACGCTCAACACCACGCTGTTCACGGTGGTGACGGTGGCGTTGGAGGTCGTGCTCGGCGTCGCGATGGCGCTGGTCATGCACCGCGCCTTTCGCGGGCGCGCGTTCCTGCGGGCCAGCATCCTGGTGCCGTGGGCGGTGCCGACCGCGGTCTCCGGCCTCATGTGGAAGTGGATCTTCCAGGCGGACGGCGTCGCCAACGCGATCCTCGGCACCCAGATCCTCTGGACGGCCGACGGCGTGTGGGCCAAGCTGGCCGTGATCATCGCCGACGTGTGGAAGACGTCGCCGTTCGTCGGCCTGCTCGTGCTGGCAGGGCTGCAGATCATCCCGGCCGAGGTGTACGAGGCCGCCCGCGTGGACGGCGCCTCGGCCGCGCAGCGGTTCTGGCGGATCACGCTCCCGCTGGTGAAACCGGCGCTGCTGGTGGCGGTGCTGTTCCGGCTCATGGACGCCCTGCGCGTCTTCGACCTGCCGTACGTGCTCATCGGACCGCGCAAGGCGTCGGTCGAGACGCTGTCCGGGCTGATCTGGGACGAGGCCACCCGCGTCCACTACGGCCCCGCCTCCGCCTACGGCACCGCCCTGTTCGTCTACATCGCGGTGATCGCGTTCGTGTTCGTGAAGCTGCTGGGCGCCGACCTGCTGAGCGACGTCCGGGCCCGCAAGAAGGAGTCGCGCGATGCTGCTGCGTAGAGCGGGCCTGGTGGGCATCGCCCTGTACTGCCTGGTGCCCTTCTACTGGATGGTGGTCTCCAGCTTCCGCCGTACCTCCGACATCTACGACAAGTCGCCGGTGCCGGTGCCGTGGTCGCTGGAGAACTACGCCGCCGTCTTCGCCGAGGGCATGGGCTTCGGCCGCGCGCTGGGCAACAGCCTGCTGGTCGCCTCCGTCACGACCGCCGTGACGCTGCTCGTGGGCACCATGACGGCGTACGCGCTGGCCCGGCTGACCTTCCGCGGCAAGAACCTCATCCTCGCCCTGATCATCGCCGTGTCCATGTTCCCCGGGGCGCTGCTGATCGTGCCGCTGCTGAAGCTGTTCACCACGATCGGCTGGATCAACACCTACCAGGCGATGATCGTGCCTTCGATGTCGTTCGCCCTGCCGCTGACCGTGTGGAACCTGACCGTCTTCTTCCGCCAGCTCCCCCTGGAACTGGAGCAGGCCGCCATGATCGACGGCTGCACGGCCTTCGCCGCCTTCCGCCGCGTCCTGCTCCCCCTGGCCGCCCCCGGCGTCTTCACCACCGCGATCATCGCCTTCATCTGCACGTGGAACGAGTTCATCATCGCCGTGACCATGGTCAACGACCAGGCGACGCAGACCGCCACGGTCCGCATCGCCCAGTTCACCGGGGCGGCCAAGTTCGACACCCCGTTCGGCACGCAGATGGCCGCGGGCGTCCTGGTGACGATCCCGCTGGTCCTGCTGGTCCTGTTCTTCCAGCGCCGCATCGTCGCCGGCCTCACGGCGGGCGCCCTGAAGTAGCCCTCACCAGCAGACCGGCAACGCCCGCACCCCTCCGGTCACCGACGAACGATCACACTCGACCTCCTCCGCCGGTACGGCCAGCCGCAACGCCGGCAGGCGAAGGAAGACCGTCGTGAGCACCAGGTGCAGCAGCAGCCGGGTCAGCTGCGCGCCCAGGCAGTAGAACTTGCCGTGCCCGAAGCCGAGGTGCGGGTTGGGCACGCGGTCGATCAGGAACGCGCCGGGCTCGGGGAACCAGCGCGCGTCCCGGTTGGCGGCCTGCATCGACAGGACCACCAGGTCCCCCGCCCGGATCCTGGCCGCACCCAGGTCGATGCCGGCCAGCGCGTACCGGGGGATCCAGCTGCCTCCCGGCACCGCCACCCGCATGATCTCCTCGACCGCGGAGGGAGCCAGGCCGGGCTCGGCCACCAGCCGCCGCCGCTGAGCCTGATCGGCCAGCAGGTACAGCAGCCCGTATCCGATCCGCGCCGCGACCGTCTCGTACTCCACCAGCCCCACGTGGCCGCACAGGACATCGGTGGCCGCCTCGGGGCCGAGCGCGGCCAGCCGGGTGATCACGTCCTTGCCCGCCCTGCCACGCTCCCGCTCGACCATCCGGCTCATCGCCGCGCGCATCCCGGCCGGCTCGTCCGCCATCCGTCCCGGCGCGCGTAACCAGCGGGAGCGCCACCGGTAAAGCTCCCACTCCGGTTCCGGTACGCCCACGAAGCCGTAGACCGCCCGCATGGCGTACGGCACGGCCAGTTCGGCGTACAGGTCGGCGGCCGAGCCTCGGGCCACGAGTTTCGACAGGATCTCGTCGAGCACGGCCTGGGCCCGCGCCCGCTCCGCGGCCACCCGGCGCCTGCCGTACGCCGGTAACAGCAGCGCGCGCTGGCGCCGATGAGCGGCCATCTCGCCGTGAACGTCACCCGGCGGATCGAACAGCCGCGCCGGCCACAGCCGCGGGGCGGACGCGGGATCGGGGTGGGACCGGCCGATGCGCCCGTCGGCGCAGAGCGCGCGCACGTCGGAGTAGCGGGTCACCAGCCAGCCGGCGGCCCCCGCGGCGGTGCGCACGCGGACCGGACCCTCCCGAGCGCGAAGACGCTCGAACTCGGGAGGCTCGGCGAAGGGAGTGGGCGCCGTGAAGGGCATCGGCCCGAACTCCTCTGACACGGCGCGGTCCCCCTGGCTGGAAGGTTCCTCTGGCGGTGCCGCTCAGCTCGTACGGCCGCTCCCCGCCGGCCGGAGCGCCTCGGCGACGTTCACGATCGCTTCGACGAACGCGGGAATCGAGTCCTTGTGGAAGCGCAGGTACAGGCCGGGCTCGACCAGTTCGAGCTCGGTCAGGATCGGGTTTCCCGCCGCGTCGTCGGCCATGTCGACCCGGGCGTACAGGAGCTTGTCCGCATCGGGCACGGTGGCCAGCACCCGATCGGCGAGGTCCCGTTCCGCGGCGGTCGGCCGCCAGGGCTCGGTGCCGGGGTGCGCGTCCCTGGGCGCGTCGTAGCGCAGACCGGGCGCGAGGACCGCCCGCTTGCGGATGGCGTGCAGGAAGCGGTTGCGGACGAAGACCAGCGCCCGCTCCCCGCTCACGTCGATACGCGAGAGGTACGGCTGGACCATCGCGGTGACCCCGTCGGCATGGATGCGTTCGACGTGGGCGGCGGCCTGGTCCCGATCGGCGGGGGTGTAGCGGGCGGCGAAGCGCGCCCCCGCCCCCACGGCCGGTTTGACGACGAAGTCGTGCCCGGCGGGCAGCTCGACGGCCGAGCCGGGAACCAGGTACGTAGTCGGCACCACGGGGACCTTCCGCTCACGCAGTTCGAGCAGGTACTCCTTGCGGGCGTTCCAGTGGATGATCTCCGGCGGGTTCGCCACGCGGGTGCGCTCCGCGCAGCGGTCGACCCACGCCAGGAACTCGGCCGAACGCCAGGAGTAGTCCCACGGGGAGCGGACGACGGCGAGATCGAAACAGGACCAATCGATTTCTGGATCGTCCCAATAGGTGATTTCCGCTTCGGCTTCGACCTCGTCGAAGGCCGCGTGCAGCAGCGGCATATCCAAATCAGGATTGACTTCCGGTCGCGGTCTGGCGGTCACCAAGGCAATGCGCGCATGAGTCATGTGCACCCGTCCTTTGGAAATCGGCCGCCCTTATAGAACCATGACAATTGGGCGCGGGCAACGATTCTCTAGGGCAGATGTCTATGAGGAATGGCGGAGGGACTCCTGGATGTTAGTAAGGTTTCGGCTCGCGTGCAGGGAGTCCGGATGATGCGCGCCCAAAACCTTGATGCTGCGGTCGCGGGTTTCTTTCTGCAGGCGGAGGGCCTCCTCTGAACGGCCCATCGTGTGCAGGGTCTCGGCCAGGCTCGTGGCCGACTGCAGCGTGTGCGGGTGATCTTCGCCGAGTGTCCGCCTCCGGCGGCTCAGCGCCTCGACCTGCAGGGTGTGGGCCCGCTCGTGGTCGCCCAGGGTCCGCAGGTCGACCGCGAGGTTGTTGGCCGAGCGGAGGGTGTCGGGATGATCGTCGCCCAGCACCTCCCGGTACCGGGCGTAGGTCTCTTCGTGCAGGTCGCGGGCTTCCTCGAAGCGGCCGAGCGCGTGGAGCGCCACCGCCAGGTGGTTGGCGGAGTGCAGGGTGTGCGGGTGCCTCGGGCCGAGCACGCGCTCGTAGCGCTCGAAGGCGTCCTTCTGTAACGCGTAGGCCTCCCGGTCGCGGCCGAGCAGGTGCAGATTGATCGCGGATCCGTGCTTGAGCCGCAGGGTCAGGGGGTCGTCGGCGCCCAGTCCCGCCTCCGCCTCGTCGGCCGCCTGCTCGTAGAGCCGGGCCGCGTCCGCGTAGTCGCCCTGTTCGCGCAGCGCCCTGGCCAGGTCACGGGCGGCGGCGAGGGTCTGCGCGTGCCGGGGGCCGAGGGTCTTCTGCCATTGCGCGTAGAGCTGGGCGGAGAACCTGGCGCTGGCCTGGGCCTCGCCCCGCTCGATCAGGTACCAGCCGGCGTCGCAGGCCATCCCCCGCAGGTCGTGGTCGCCGGAGGCGTCCGGGGCGACGGCGAACAGGTGCGGGACCATGCGTGACCAGGCGGCCCATCCGGCGGGGTCCTCCGGGTCGCCGGGCCGGTAGCGGGCCAGCAGCGCCCTGGCGTGCTCCAGGACGATCTCCTGCTCGGCCGGCGGCAGGTGGTCGCGGATGATGCTCTGGGTGAGCCGGTGCAGCCGGAGCCCGCCGCGCGCGCCGACCGCCAGGCCGAAGCGGCTCAGCGAGCCGACGCCCCTGCGCAGGGCGAGCGCGTCGTCCTCGGCCGCCGTCAGGCCGTCCAGCGGGCCCTTCCCGGCCGCGGCCGGGTGCGCGCCGACCAGCCACTCCACGGGAATCGTGTCCGGGGCGAGGAACGAGCAGATCCGGGCCAGGGCCAGGCCGACCGGTTCGTGCCTGGCCAGCCGTTCGATGGTCAGGCCCACGGCCGCGGCCAGTGAGTGCGGGTACTCGCCCGCCGCGCCCTCGCTCAGCACCTCCTTCGGCCGTGAGCGCAGCAGCCCCAGGTAGTCGCCCGGGGCGGTCGCGGTCTCGGCCAGAAAGGTGCCCGCCTGCACCAGCGCGAGCGGGAGGTCGCCGAGCTCGGCGGCCAGCGCCGCCGCCTCGGACCCCCGCAGGTCCGGGCCGTGACTGCGGATCAGCTGGACCGACTCGGCCCGCTCCATCACGTTCACCGGGACGGTGACGGCCAGGTGCTCCCAGCCGCCCACCCGGGAGGTGATCACCACGTGGCCGGGGCCTCCGGGCAGCCAGCGGCGGACCAGCCCGGGATCCTCGGCGTTGTCGATCAGCAGCAGCCAGCCGGAGTGCTGGCGCAGGTGCGCCTTGAGCAGGGCGACGGCGCTGCCCGAGTCGACGTCGGGGATCGCCAGCCGTAACTGGACCGACAGCTCGGCCAGTTGCTTGCCGATGAGCATCGGGTCCTCGGCGTCGATCCACCACACGACGGAGTAGTCGGCGGCGAACTGGTGCGCGTACTCGATCGCGATCTGTGTCTTGCCCACGCCGCCCCAGCCGCGCAGCACCTGGACCTTGGCCAGGCCGCCGGTGCGGAAGCGGCGGCCCAGTTCGGCGATGACCTCTTCCCTGCCGGTGAACTCGGGGTTGCGCGGCTCGACGTTCCAGACGGTGGGCAGCATGCCGGTCGCGGGCGGAGCACCGGTGGCGTAGCGGGCGAGCGCCGCCTCCACCGTGGCGGTCAGCGGATCGGCGTCGCCGAGCGTCTCCCTGCAGTCGGCCAGAAGCTCCCCCAGCAGCGACGGGGCGGAGGGGGCGCCGCGCTGGGCCAGGATCGTCGCCCGCTCGTGGCGCAGGCTCAGGCACGCGGGCGACTTGTCGCAGGCGGCGCCGCGGCATAGCTCCACGACGCCGCCGGAGATCTGCTCGGCCAGCTCGTGCTGTCCGGACTCGGCGAGGACGGACACCGCCTGATGCAAGATCGGGACAATCTCCTCCAGCCGCGCGCCGTGCTCGGACAGCCGGCGCCGTTCCCGGGCCAGGTCCTCGCCCAGGCGGTCGGCCAGCTCTCTGGCCTCCCTCAACGGCGGCTCCCCTTCGGCCGCGCGGGCGCCGTCCGTGATGGCGCCGGCGTTGTACTCGGCGGCCAGCCGATTCCATACCTGGAGCCAGGTCACCTGCTCGGCCGCCGGCACCTCACAGACGTTGAGAAAGGTAATCAGAAAGGCCTTCGTTGGGAACTTACGCCCGTTGAGTACTTCCCCCAGCGTTGTGCGTGGCAGCGAGCCACCGGCGGAGACCGCACGTTTCTCCAGATCGCGATAGGCCGGCATATCCGCCCGCGCACGCAGTATCCGCATAAGTCGCGCCAAGTCTTCCTTTGTCGCGACCTTTGTCACAGCAGAGGCAAGGTCAGCCGACTCTTCTCCCATAACGCCTCATTGAACTGTCCGCGATTGTCCAAGCTTGTCCGCAAGAGTACGCGAATTGTCCGCTCTTTAGCACCCGGTGCGCATTTATGTGACCGCTATCGCGGGGAAAAGCCGGACCTATTCTCCGCGCCCGCGTCCCCGCGTGTCCTGTCCCATCCGCGAGTGGCGCGGATCCAGCACGATCTTGTCCACCGCTCTGGCGGGACAGTCGCGCGCGAGCGTTCATGGACGCAGGTAAGGAGGTTCCAGGATGGATCTGAAGCACGTGTTCGACGCCCTGGGCAGCAGCTCGGGATATCTGGTGGCGGGGGTCGCCGCCATTGTCCTGGTCGTCCTCGTCGGCGCGTACCGGCAGGGCAGGTCGATCGAGTTCTGGCCGCCGCGGGTGGGACCGCGCGAGGAGGCGCTCGCCCCGGCGGCGGCGACCGACGACGAGGCCGTCCAGCTCTTCGAGACCACGCAGGCGCGCGACTTCTACCAGGCGATCGCCCCCAACTACGACCAGCGCAACTCCGCCAACCTGCTGGAGACCCACCGGGCGGTCATCAGGCTGCTGGTCGGCCTGCGCGACGCCAAGCCCAATCTCCGCGTCCTCGACCTGGGCGGCGGCTCCGGCAAGAACGTCGCGACGCACTTCTTCCTCGACACCTCGATGCGCTGGACCTACGTGGACTTCTGTCCGGGCATGGCCGAGCAGTTCCAGCGTCATCTGGCGGGTCAGCCGCTCTACGAGCGCACGAAGATCCTCGTCGAGGACATCAACCGGGTCCGCGACCGCATCGCGCCCCGGTCGCAGGATGTCATCCTGCTCAACCTCGTCCTGTCCTCGATGCCGGAGATGCCGGACTTCGGGCGGCTGGCCGGTCTGCTCGCGCCGGGCGGAACGCTGATCGTCTGCGACATCGACCCCGGCTACACCGAGGCCCACCCGCTCTACCAGGCCACGTCCACCAGTGGCGCCAAGGTCGGGCTCCGTACCCGGGCCGTCCCGCCGCTCGCCGTCGGCGCCCGGGCGGACGAGGCCGGACTCCAGCTCAGCGCCATGCGGCAGGTCTACGCCGACCGCCTCTACTCCTTCGTCGCCGTGTTCGTCAACGCCACGCGCGTACGCGGCGGGAACACCGAGCGCCCCGCCGTCGAGGCGCCCGCCTCGTGAGGAGCGGGCGCTATGACGGGCTGGGCGTGGGATCCGGGTCGGGTTCGCCCGGATCCGGGCCGGTCTGCCCCTCGACGCCCACGGTGATGACGATCGTCCGGCCGGGCTGGGCACACCGGCCCGCCGGCACGTTCTGCGCGAGCACCGTGTCCACTTCGCCGGGCTCGGTCACGATCTGTACCCGCTGCTCCACGGCGAACCCCGCCGCCTTCAGCCCCGCGAGCGCGCTCTCCCTGCCCTTGCCGACCACCGCGGGCACCTCGGCCCCGTGCTGCGTGACGACCAGCGCCACCGCGCTCCCGCCCGCCACCCGGCTGCCCGCCGCAGGCTCCGACGACAGCACCCGCCCGCCCGGCTGCGCCGAGCAGGCCCGGCTCACCACACCGGTCTCCAGCCCGGCCCGACCGAGCGCGAGCTCCGCCGCCTTCCTGCCCAACCCCTTCAGCTCCGGTACGGCCAGCCCCGCCGACACGTCGAGATCGACCTCCGCCCCCTTGGCCAGCAGTGCACCGGCGGCGGGACGGCTGGCCAGCACGCGGCCGATCCGCTGCCCGGAGTCCACCTCGTGGAACGTCCCCGCGCTGAGCCCGGCCCGCCTGAGCGCCTTCACCGCGGCGGAACGATCCAGCCCCACCACGCTCGGCACCCCCACCCCTACCGGCTCCGCCCTCGGCGGTGGCGGAGCCGGTTCGGTGGCGCCCCCTCGTACCTTCGATTCCTGCCGCTCGCGCGACGGGGAGGGCTCGGCGAGCTGCGGCAGCAGCAGCGCGGGCACGGAACCGCTGGGCTGCGCGGCCGCCTGGGGCGCCGGGCCGTCGCCGGAGCGGAAGGCCGGAACCAGCAGCGTCACCAGCACCGCCGCGCTCACCAGCAGCGCGCAGGAGACCGCGAGCCCCGCGCGGTTGGCGGCGCTGGCCCGCCGGCCGGCGCGCACATCCTGCGTGTCCTGGCTCACCGCCACCGGGCCGCTCACCGCGGCGCCGAGCGGCACGGCGACCGACGCGGCCGACGGGCTCGACGGGCTCGACGGGCTCGACGGGCTCGACGGAGTTGACGCGGCCGACGGGGCCGGCAGGTGGTAGACGTCCGGGGCCGCCCCTGTCGTTTCGGGCTCGGCCATCGGGGCCGCCCCCGAGCGCAGCAGGTGCGGCGGAGGTGAGCGCAGCACCTCCGCCGGCACCCCGTCGGAGTCGCCCAGCAGCGCGTACAGCAGGTCGCGGCTCGACGGCCGGTTGCGCGCGTCCTTGTCGAGGCAGGCCGCCACCAGGTCGCGCAGGTACCCGTCCAGCCGCCCGAGCTCCGGCGGCGCGGTGAGGATGCGGTGCAGCACCGGCGCCACGGAGTCCTGCCCGAACGGCGCGCTGGCGTTGGCCGCGAAGCACATGGTGGCGCCCCAGGAGAACACGTCGGCCGCGCCGGTGACCAGCGCGGCGGTGATCTGCTCCGGCGCCATGTAGGCGGGCGTGCCCACCCCGCGTCCGCTCTGCGTGGCCGCGGCGTCCAGCACCCGCGCCAGCCCGAAGTCGATCACCCGGGGCCCGTCCGGGCCGAGCAGCACGTTCTGCGGCTTGAAGTCGCGGTGCACGATCCCGGCGCGGTGGATGGCCGCCAGCGCGGTCGCGGTCCCGACCGCGAGCCGCTCCAGCGCGCCGCCGCTCTTGGGCCCGGTGAGCGCGACGTCCCGATACAACGAAGGACCGTCGACGAACTCGCTCACGATGTACGGCCGGCCCTCGTCGAACCCGGCGTCCGCCACCTGGGCGGTGCAGAACCGTGCGACGTGCTTGGCCAGCTCCACTTCGCGTAAGAACGTCGCCTGCTCGTCCCCCACCGGACCGTGGAGCAGTTTGATCGCGTAGTGTTCCTCGCCCCTCATCCCGAGGAACACCACGCCCTGGCCGCCTTCGCCCAGCCGGCCGGACAGTGTGTAGTCGCCCAGTTGCCGCGGGTCCCCCGATTTGAGCGGCTGCGTGTCAGGCACAAGGGCCTCCCCTCGCCGCCACCCGGTACTCATTCCACTGAAAGCAACCAATGGCGGACAGTCAACGCGGGCCGCCCAATCGGCACACGACCGTGACACATCCGGTCAGGACGGGCGGCTTACCTTGCCCGAGTAGGTGACATCGGTGTCACCGCGGCGCGTCACCCTGATCACCGCCTGGTCGGCGTCGCCGCCGCTGGGGAACATCCGGAGGGTGCCGGGGTAGCACTCCGCGCCGCGTACGTCGTCGAGGGTGTAGACCATCGCGCTGGAGGTGCCGGCCAGGCGGCCGGAGCAGCGCAGGTCGGCGCCCCACCGCATGGCGGAGTCGCCCTCGCCCGCCAGCTTGATCTCCACCGGGAACACGCGGCCCGCGCTGGGGTGATCGGCCGAACCGGTCCAGGTCCCCGCCAGCCCGGGACTCTGCGCGCCACGCAGCCACAACCCGAACCCCGCGACCCCGGCCAGCACCCCCAGGACGGCCACGGCGATCTGCCACCTCGCCACCCGCCGCCGGCCGCGCACCGGGTGGCCGGTCCCAGGGGCGTCTTCTGGTCCGGGTGTCGTCGGGGTGGAGTCCTCCGGCCCGATCGGGAGGGTGTCGCTCTCCCCCGAGGCCGAGACGTTCCCCGCGGGCACGCCGGCCCTCGGGTCGGTGGTGTCGACGGCGGCCCTGGCCCCCGAGGTCAGGACGTCCCGGACGTCCAGCCCTTCGTGGCCGAGCAGCACGCTCAGGACCTCCTCCGCCCGGGGCCGCTCGCCGGGCGACCGGGCCAGGCACGCCTCCACGATCTCGCGCAGCCGGCCGGTCAGCGTGCCCAGGTCGGGCCGGCCGTACACGATGCGGGCGAGGATCTCCTGGTAGGTGTCGGCGCGGTAGGCGTGGCGGCCGTTGGCGGTGTAGGCGAGGGTGAGGGCCCAGGCGTACATGTCGGCGGGCGGGCCGGCGGACTCGCCCTCGATGCGCTCGGGCGCCAGGTACGCGGGGGTGCCGACGGGGATCTGGTTGGTGGTGGCGGCGCTGTCCATGAGGCGGGAGACGCCGAAGTCGATGACCCTCGGCCCGTCCAAGCTGAGCAGGACGTTGCCCGGCTTGAAGTCGCGGTGCACGACTCCGGCGCGGTGGATGGCGCTGAGCGCGGTGGCGGTGCCGATGGCCAGCCGGTCTAGCGAGCCGCCGGTTCTCGGCCCCTTGGCCACGACGTGGTCGCGCAGGGAGACGCCGTCCACGTACTCGCTGACGATGTACGGCCGGTCGTCCTCAAGGGAGGCGTCGAGCACCTGCGCGGTGCAGAACGGCGCCACCCGGCGCACCGCCTCCACCTCGCCGAGAAAACGCCGGCGCACCTCGGGGTCGGCGGCCACGCTGGCGTGCAGCAGCTTGATCGCGACCTGCGCGCCCGCGGGGGTCTGGCCGAGGAAGACGACGCCCTGCCCGCCCTGGCCGAGCCGGCCCGCCAGCAGGTAGGAGCCCAGCCGGCGCGGATCGCCCGCCCGAAGCTCCGCCAATCGCGACATAGCGCGTAATTATGACAGGAAGCGTTCCGCGTAGGAGTCGAGCACCGGCAGCACCCGGCCGGCCGGCCCGCTCGGCAGCGTGGCCACGACCTCCTCGATGCCCAGCCCGGCGAAGTAGTCGAGCTTCTCCTGGGTGGGCAGGGTTCCGATCGGGATGACCTCGGCCATGGGGCGCTCGGCCTTCTCGCAGGCCTCGCGCAGCGCGGGCAGGGCCGCCTTGATGCCCTTGCCGCCGATCGGCATCCACCCCTCGGCGTACTCGGCGACGTGCGCGAACATCTTGGGCCCCGCCGCGCCGCCCACGTACACGGGCGGCCCCGAGACGGGCTTCGGCCACGACCACGACGCCTCGACCCCCTCGAAGGAGGCCACCTCCCGGCTCCACAGCGCGCGCATCGCCAGCACGTTGCGCCGCGCGACCTCCCGCCTCTCCCGGTACGGCACGCCGTGGTTCTCGATCTCCTCGACGTTCCACCCGAACCCGATCCCGAGCATCACCCGCCCGCCGGACAGGTGGTCGAGCGTGGCCACGGCCTTGGCGGTGACGATCGGCTCGCGCTGGGCGGCCAGCAGGATGGCGGTGCCGAGCCGGATCCGCGCGGTCACCGCGGCGGCGGCGCCGAGGGCGACGAGCGGGTCCACGGTGCGCTTGTACTCCTCCGGCAGCACGGCCTGCCCGCCGGCCGGCGGCGTACGGCGGGAGACGGGGATGTGCGTGTGCTCGGGCAGGAGCAGCGAGGAGAAGCCGCGTTCCTCGGCGGCCCGCTCGGACGGCTCGGCGTCGGACACGCGCAACTTCGACGTGTTCGGCG
>NZ_JBHYIO010000031.1:88808-151438 GCF_042740095.1 Nonomuraea sp. NPDC059023
ATCGCCAGATCGGTGGAGAACATCGTGACGCCCAGCCGCATTGCCGACCTCCCATGTCAACCAAGCGATTGCTCGGCTAAGATTCTTAGAGTAGCTTGCCGGTCAGAGAAACGCCCCGCGGAAAGAGGACTCCCGGTGAAGTTTTCCATCTTCCTGAACCCGCAGATTCCAGGCTCCGGATATGCCGCCGAGGAGAACGCCAAAGCCAAGCGGCCCATCGGACGGGACACCGAGTCATACCAGCGACTGCTGCACGAGGTGCGGGAGATCGCCGTCCACGCCGACCAGATCGGCTTCGACGCGCTCATGATGACCGAGCACCACTTCCACTCGGAGGGGATGGAGTTCTCGGTCAACCCGCTGATGTTCCTCACCGACCTCGCGGCCCGCACGGAACGCATCCTGCTGGCCCCGCTCGGCATGGTCCTGCCCGCCTGGGACCCGATCCGGGCCGCCGAGGACGTGGCGCTGCTCGACCAGTTCTCCAAGGGACGGCTGCGCCTGGGCGTCGCCCGCGGCTACCAGAACCGCTGGATGAACGTCCTGGGCCAGCGCTGGCACGCCGCCGCGGCCCGCTCGGACGGCTCGGCGTCGGACACGCGCAACTTCGACGTGTTCGGCGAGGTCCTGAAGATCATGAAGATGGCCTGGACCCAGGAGACGCTGCGTTACAAGTCCGACGTGCTGGACTACGAGGTGCCCTTCCCCTTCGACGGCATCGAGGGCTGGCCGGCGCAGGAGTGGACGAAGACGTTCGGCGCGCCCGGCGAACTCGACGACGACGGGAAGGTCCAGGCGGTCTCCGTCTGCCCGCGGCCGTACCAGAACCCCCACCCGGAGCTGTGGCAGCCGTTCACGATCTCCGACCGCTCGGTCATCCGCGCCGCGCAGGAGAACATCCTGCCCTGGATGTTCACCCCCAACCCCGACGACCACGCCGCCAAGGCCAAGCTTTACCAGGAGGAGTCCGCCCGGCAGGGCCGCGACTACAAGCTGGGCGAGCACACCGGCATCCTCAAGATCGTCGGCATCGCGGACACGACCGAGGAGGCCATCAACACCTTCGGCCGCAGCATCCCCAAGGACTTCGCCGCCTTCTTCGGCCCCTTCGGCTACCTGGAGGTGCTGCGCAAGAAGGAGGACGAGAAGCACAAGCCCATCTCCCCGGAGAAGGGCGACGCCAAGCGCATGAACGACGTCGAGATGGCCCTGTTCGGCACCCCCGACGACGTCAAGCGCGGCATCCAGCGCATGCTCGACCGGATGCCCGACCTGGAGTGGTTCGGCCTGTACATGCAGGGCCAGCAGGGCGTGCTGCCGCTCGACACGGTCAAGCGCAACCTGGAGATGTTCGCCACCAAGGTCATCCCGGAGTTCCAGTGAGGTTCTGGCTGGGGGCCTCGTTCGTCCCCACCGACCAGTTCGTGGAGCTGGCGCGGGCCGCCGAGCGCTGCGGGTTCGACACGCTGACGCTCTCCGACCATATCTTCTACGCCGACTTCGCCTCGCCGTACCCCTATTCCAAGAGCGGCAGGCCGCGCTGGGACGCCGGCACCCACTGGCCGGACACGTGGGTCACGATCGGCGCGATGGCGGCGGCGACCAGCACGCTGCGCTTCTCCCCCAACGTCTACATCGCGCCGGCCCGCGACCTGTTCACCGTGGCCAAGCAGGTCTCGACGGCGGCGGTGCTGTCGGGCGAGCGGGTGACGTTCGGGGTCGGGGTGGGCTGGTGCAAGGAGGAGTTCCAGGCGACCGGCCAGGACTTCCACACCCGGGGACGGCGGCTGGACGAGATGATCCCGGCCCTGCGGGAGTTGTGGACGGGCTCGGCGGTCAAGCTTGACGGCCTGCCCGAGCTGTCCATCTGCCCGACGCCGTCCGGGAACATCCCGATCTACGTCGGCGGGGACAGCGAGGCCGCGCTCACCCGCGCCTCCCGGCTCGGCGACGGATGGATCGGCAACCGGATCTACACCGAGGAACAGCTCGACCCCGTCCTGGCCAAGCTGCCGAAGGACCGCCCGTTCGAGGTCGTCGCGCCGCTGGCGGTGATGCCGGACGCCGCCGTCTACCGGCGCTTCGCCGCGAAGGGCGTCACCGCCACCATGGCCGCCCCGTGGTGGCTGGCCACGCCCGAGGAGAAAGCCGAGCACGGCGAAGGCACCCTGGAGCTCAAGATCGCCACCATGGAGCGCTTCGCCGAGGAGGTCATCGCGAGGTTCTAGCCTTGATCGACGACAGGATGGCCCAGCGCACCAGCCCGCTGCCCAGCCGGATCACCGCCCAGTAGCGCAGGAAGGCCCGGCGGGCGTCCGGGCTGGTGGCCGCCACCCTGGTCTCGGTCACCAGCCTGATCCGGCCCGGCCCGGCCTCTTCCAGCACGAAGCTGAAGGTGCCCTTGGCGTATCCGGGACGGTCGAAGGCGGTGAACTCCTCGGCGGTGCCGACCGAGTCGACGCCCTTCGAGCGGCCGAGCCGCCACCACTGGCCGACGGTGCCGAGCACGACCTCGCGGCCCGGCTCCTCCGCCAGCGGCGTGAAGGTGGGCATGTCCCGCTGCTCGTGCCCGTTCAGCAGCCTGGAGATCAGGTTCCTGAGCGCGAACAGCGGCTTCACCAGGCGGATGTCGGAGGGGTCCGGCCGCCTGACGACCTCCCACACCCGCTCGCGGGGCGCGGCGATCACGATCGCGTGCCGTTCTGACGCGTCGGGAACCGGGATGAACCCCTCAGCCAGCGTCGGCATGTGCGACCTCGCGCTCCAGGTTGTCGAGAAGCCCTTCGAGCGCCGTGTCGTGATGGCGCCGGATGATCAGCGGCCAGAGCAGCGCGAACACCCCCGACAGCCGCCCCTTGAGGTGATGGCGCACCAGCGTGCCGCCCTCCACGGGGAACAGCTCGAAGCCGTGCCCGCCGCTGATCGTCTTGCCGAGGTCGAACCAGAGCTTGCGGCCGGGCTCGACGACGGCGACCCGGTAGCGGGCACGGTCGTGCCGGACCGGCGCGCCCTCGAAGAGCCCCTCGGGCAGCTCGAACGTCCCGCTGCTCGCCGGGTAGATCCGCCCGACGTCCGCGAGCTTCGCCCACACCTCCTCGACCGAGCCGGCGATGACCCGTTCATGCACGTTGTAGACCATGTCACGACCTCCATACGGATGCGTATGGAGCGACTATACGCCACCGTATGGCAGGCTGTTCCGGTGGGTAAGTTGAACGCCGACGACTGGGCGCGGGCCGCGCTCGCCGCCCTGGCCGAAGGCGGCCTCGCCGCCGTCGCCGTGGAACCTGTGGCGGTACGGCTGGGCGTCTCCAAAGGCAGCTTCTACTGGCACTTCGCCAACCGGCGGGCCCTGGTCGAGGCGGCCCTCGCCTACTGGGAACGCGGCACCGAGCAGATCATCCATGGCCTGGAGAAGATCCCCGATCCACGCGAACGACTCCGGACCCTGCTGGAGCTCGCGTTCGCCGACGCGGCGGAGGCGGCGGTGTCGTTCCGCCTGATCAGCGAGGCCGACGACCCGGCCGTGGCCGAGGTGGCCAGACGGGTGAACGAGCGCCGCCTGGCGTTCATGACGGCGACGGTCGCCCAGACGGGAATCGGCGAGGAGGCCGCCGAACGCCGCGTGCTGGCCGGATACGCCAGCTACCTGGGAGTGGCGGCGCTGCGGCGGCTGGGCATCATGCACGAGGACACGGCAGCCCTGGTCAACCTGGCACTGGCGGAACTGCTGGGCGAGTGAAGCGGCTTCACCCGCACGTGCCTGGGGCGGGGTTGTGGCCGCCGCGTGCCGAGGGCGGAGTTGTGGCCGCCGCGTGCCGGGGGCGGGGTTATCGCCGCCGCGTGCCGAGGGCGGAGTTGTTGCGGCGAGAAGCCCGTGAGCCCTCACGACCATCGCTCGACGGGCGCGCGCCGGGGGCGGCGGTGCGGGTGGGCGGGCGCGAGCCGTAACGGATAAAAGGAGAGGTAACCTCGATCACGTGGAAAGGATCGCGGCGACGAGGTATGTGACGCCGCTCAGGGAGGGCGGGTCGCTGCCCGGGGTGGTCGAGGCCGACGATCTCGGCACGTATGCCGTCAAGTTCCGCGAAGCCGGTCAGGGCAGGCGGGTGCTGGTGGCCGAGATCATCTGTGCCGAGCTGGCCAGGCGGCTCGGGCTGCGTACCCCCGAGCTGAAGCTCATCGACCTGGACCCGCAGTTCGGCGACCGCGAGCCCGACGAGGAGGTCCAGGAGCTGCTGCGCAAGAGCGCCGGGCTCAACCTGGCCGTCGACTTCCTGCCGGGTGCGCTCGGCTTCGAGCCGCTGGCCTGGCCGCCGGACCCCGGGTTCGCCTCGCGCGTGGTCTGGTTCGACGGCCTGATCCACAACATCGACCGTAGCTGGCGCAACCCCAACCTCCTGGTCTGGCACAACACCGTCTGGCTGATCGACCACGGCGCCGCGCTCTGGTTCCACCACAACTGGCGCACCGCCGACCCGCAGCGGCGCTTCGACGCGAGCGACCACGTCCTGGCCGCCTACGCCACCCAGCTCGACGCGGCCGCCGCCGACCTGTCTGCCCGCATCACCCCCGGCCTCCTGCGCGAGGTCACCGCCCTGGTCCCCGACGAGTGGCTGGACGGCGAGCCCGGCTTCGGCTCGGCGGCCGACGTCCGCCAGGCCTACGTCGACCACCTCCTCCAGCGCGCCCACGGCCCCGGCAACTGGCTGGTCCGCGGCGAGGAACCCAAGGCGAAGCCCGGCCCGTCCTCGGTCGGCGAGTTCTGGCGAGGAAGCGAACGATGAGCAGGGACGCCTACGAGTACGCCGTCATCCGCGTGATCCCGCGCGTGGAGCGCGGCGAGCAGATCAACGTCGGCGTACTCCTGTACTGCCAGCCCCGCTCCTACCTCTGCGCCCGGATAGACCTGGACGAATCCCGCCTGCACGCCCTGGACCCGTCCGCCGACCTCCCCGCACTCCGCCAGGCGCTGGCCGCCTACCAGCTCACCTGCGACGCCTCCTCCGGCCCCCTGTCCAGCCAGCCCCTGGGCGCCCGCTTCCGCTGGCTGACCGCCCCCAGAAGCACCATCGTCCAGACGGGCCCCGTCCACGCCGGCCTCACCGCCGACCCGGACGCCGAACTCGACCGCCTCCTCACCACCCTCGTCCACATCCCCCACTCACTTCAGCGGTGAGAGCTCGGCGAGCAGGGCGGTCGCCGGGATTCTGAGCTGGGCGCTGATGTCGTGACCGTGGATCGACTCATAGCTCTCCGCGGACACGTCCAGTTCGACGTCCTCAAGGTCGGGCGCGCTCTCCGCGAGCCCGCGCGCCAGTCCTTCCGCCACGCCGCGCACCACGTCCTCGACGAACTGCGGCCGCAGATGGGAGCGCCGGACGAGGTCGTACTCGTCGGGCCGCTTGAGCAGTTCCTGCGTCAGCGTCGTCTGGCCGCCGAGAAGGCGGTGGAGGAAGGCGTAGTCCGGCAGCCGGCGGGCGTCCGGCGCGGTGACCTCCACGCGGACCCGTCCCTTCTGGCTGTGCGTGGCGATCGGCACGCGCTCCATGAGCCGCCGTCCCTCGTCGGGGCCGAGGCCGAGCTCGCCGACCAGCTCGCTCAGCGCGTACCCCTGCATGCAGGGACAGGCGGTGATGTTGGTCGCCGCGAGGGACAGCCCGGCGGACGGCCGCGGCCCGGCGACCGCGACCGCCGCGACCTCGACGGTGTCCGGCGAGGCCAGCCCGGTGACGCGGGTGCGGGTGCGTAGCGGCGCGAACGCCCGCAACGTCACCCGCGCCGACTCCTGCGTCTGCGTGTCGCGGACCTCCCTGGCGATCGCCGAGGCGATCACCGCCAGCGGCAAAGCCCCGGGAGCGTTCACGAACGCGCCCTCGATCCGTGACATATGGATCCCCCGCTGGCCCGCGGCCAGCGACACCTCCGCCCGCGCGTCGCACAGGAGCTCCCGCACTCCCCCGAACAACTCGTCGGCCACGTCGAGAAGCACGCGCTGGCCGTGGACACCGACCCGGTCCAGCGCGATGCCGACGGCGGGTTTCTGTGCGGGGACATCGTAAAAATCATCGGCATAGGGCTGCTTCGTCACCGTCATGCGTGTGCGTCCTCTCACCGGCGGCCTAGCCGGGAACCGCGCAGGTCGTCCAGACTCGGCCGCTTGGGGTCCGATATCGAAGGAACACTTCCTGATCGGCGGTGGTGGCCGACACCAGCGTGTAGCGCTGCGGCGACAGCGGCCCCGCGGTGACCGGGGCGGCGTCGCTGCCCATCAGCCACGGCGTGACCGTGTAGAAGAGCTCGTCCACGAGGTCGAGCCGGCACAGCGACGCGTAGAGCCGGCCGCCGCCCTCGTAAAGCACCCTGGAGTGGCCGAGCGCGCCCAGCCGGTCGAGCACACCGGGCAGATCCGGCACGTCGGTGATCACCTGGACATGGCCGGGAATCTCTTCCGTACGGGCCTCACCCGGCAGGAACAGCGTCATGTCCGTGGGAGTGGTCCAGAACGGATCCTCCCAGTCGAAGTCCGCCCGGGTGGCCACGACCGCCAGCGGCGGGACGGACCCGCCGCCGCGTTCGGCGTACTGCGACCGCAGGTCGGGGAAGGTGAACCGGATGCGCCGCCGGTCGACGCGTACGGTGCCGGCCCCGTAGAGCAGCACGTCCGCCTGGGCCCGCAGCCACTCCAGCATGTACCGGTCACGCCGGCTGCCGAGGATCGGCTGGTCACGATGCCAGATGTGGCCCGTGAACGAACCGCCGAAGCTCGCCGCCAGTAAAGGCCTGCGCATGGCTCCCTAAGGGTGGGAAACGGGGCTGCCGATCGACTACGAGCATGCCGTCGCCCCGCCCGCCCTGTCTACCGCGGCCTCCGCACGGCTGTGGTGAGGGCGGTCAGCGAGCTGGGGTCCAGGGGCCTGGAGTGATGACGACGGCGTGGTCGATGCCTCTATGCCCAGCCTCGCCCGGCCGCCGGAGAGCGCTGACGCGCATGGCTAGCCGCCCATCTGTCGCAGCGGCCCGAGGTGGACGCTGGCGACCCTCCACCCGGCCTCCTGGCGGACGGCCGACAGCGTGAGCCGGAAGCGGCCGGAGTTGTCGCGCCCGCCGAACGTGGTCTCCTGCGCGTCCACGCCGACGACCACCGCGGCCGAGCCGTGCTCGTGCACCTGCGGCTCCTCCACCACGAAGGCGCTGTTGACCAGGCCGTTGTCGAACCGCACCAGCCACTGTTCACGCGTGAGCACGAACCCCAGCGGGCCCACTCCGACGAAGCCGTCGGCCAGGAGCCCGTCGAGGGCGGTGGCGTCGTTGGCCTGCTCGGCGGCGGCCCAGCGGTTGACCAGATCGAGAACTTCCGCGGACATGCTGTTCCTCCTCGCTCGAATCGTGTACTTACTCTCAATCTAGAGTTACTATCGACTTATAGCAACTCTAAGTTTGGAGCCAAGGTGGGGCTGCGGGAGCGCAAGAAGGAGCTGACGCGTCAGCAGATCATGGAGACGGCCTGGCGACTGTTCTCCGAGCGCGGCTTCGACCGGGTGACGGTCGCGGAGATCGCCCGGGAGGCGCAGGTGGGGCCGGCCACCGTCTTCAACTACTTCCCCGGCAAGGAGGACCTGTTCTACTCGGGCCTGGACGAGTTCGGGGCCCGCCTGGTGGCCGCCGTTTCCGGGCGGGCGGCGGGTGAGCCCGTGATCGCGGCCGTGCGGCGGTTCCTGCTGGAGTCCGGCGGCCTGCTGGAGGCCATCGCCGAGGGCGACGAGCAGGCGCTCTCCCGCGCCCGCACCGTCCACCGGGTCATCTCCGAGAGCACCGCCCTGCAGGCCAGGGAGGCCCAGGCCTTCACCCGGCTCACCGCCGACCTGGCCCGCGCGATCGCCGCCGACACCGGCGACGAGACCACGGCCCGGGTGGCGGCGGGCGCGCTGGTCGGGGTGCACCGGGCGATGGTGGATCTGGCCCGCGTCCGGCTGCTGTCCGACGATCGGGTGCGCGATCTCGCGGGCGACGTGCGCCGGTACGGCGAGCGCGCCTTCACCCTCCTGGCCCGGGGACTCCAGGACTACGCGCCTAGATCTCGGCGTGCGGACCGCCCTTGAGCTCATGGAAGCCGGGCGTAGCGGCCATGACCAGCGCGGCGTCCCACAGGGCTCCGGCGGCCGCGCCCCTCGGGATCTGGGAGATCACGGGGCCGAACCAGGCCGGGCCGTTCTCGACGGCGATGATGGGGGTGCCCACGTGCGGGCCGACCTTCGCCACGCCCTCCGCGGTCGAGGCGCGCAGGTGGTCGTCGTGGCCGGTGTTCTCCGCCGCCGCGGCCAGCTCCGGCGGGAGCCCGGCGGCTCGCAGGGCCACCGTCCAGTCCCAGCCGCCGAGCTTTTGCATCTCCTCGTAGAAGCGGCCGAGCGCGGCCGAGCCGTGGGCGAGTTCCACGGCGGCGCAGACCCGGGCCGGGAACCACAGGTAGCCCTCGGTGTCCCCTTCCGGGTCCACCTCCAGGTGCTCGTTCAGGGCGGCCAGGCTGAGCAGGCGCCACCGGAGGTCGAGCGGGCGCACGTCGGCGGCCTCGACGAGCCACCGGGACACGATCCACGTATAGGGACAACTCGGGTCAAACCAAAAGGACACCAACATAGCTAGAAAAGTACCGACATGAAGGTGTCCACTTCGTGGAACCCGACCTTCCGGTACACCGCCCGCGCCGAGCGGTTGAAGTCGTTGACGTACAGCGTCACCACCGGCGCGAAGCAGGCCAGCGCCGCCTCCACCACGGCGGCCATCCCGGCCACCGCGTGCCCCTGCCCCCTGAGCTGCGGGTCCACCCACACGCCCTGGATCTGGCAGGCCTGCGGCGTCACCGCCCCGACCTCCGCCTTGAAGACGACCCGGCCGTCGTCGATCCGGGCGTAGGAGCGCCCGATCCGGATGAGCTCGGCCACCCGGGTCCGGTAGAGGGCGCCCCCGTCACCGGCGTTGGGCGAGACCCCCACCTCCTCGGTGAACATCGCCACGCAGGCCGGCAGCAGGCGCTCGAACTGCTCCGGCCGCACCCGCCGTACCAGCGGATCGGCCGGAACCAGCGGCTTCTGCGCGGTCGCCATCACCGGCTGCGCCCAGCGGATCGCCCGCGCCCGCCCCCAGTGCGGCTCCAGGCGCTCCCACAGCAGCGACACCGCGCCCTGCGGGCCCACGATGGACGAGCACCGCCGGCCCTGCTTGCGGGCACGGTCCGCGAAGGCGTGCACGGCTTCAGGACCGGCGTTGACGGGCACCAGGTTGGCACCGGCATAACAGAGCGAGACGAGACCGCCGCGCGGCCCGAAGCCCCACATCTGACCACCCAGCCGTGCCGGATTGAGTCCGACGGTCCGCACCCGGGAGGCGACGAAGACGTTGGCGACCGGATCGGTGTCCAGGAGGTCGAGCACCTCATCGCGATCGCTGTCATCGAGCACGCGCGACGCCGATGTACGCAGCATCACACGGTCAGACTACGCGAACGCCCCCCGATTGGCTCATCTCGCAATGACGTCGGTGAGCCTTTCGTGACCCTGGGGCAAACCGGACGACATACGAGCCGCCGGCCGCGGAGCGGGCAGACTCGGGCAAGTAGCGCCGAACTTGGGCACAGTGGTGTCGGCGAGGTAGGCGGCCAGGGCCTTGTCCACGCAGCGGTTGCCGGCCAGCGAGATGCCGTGGTTGCCGCCGGACTCGGTGAGCATGCGGGCGGTGGGGAAGAGCTTGCGCATGTTCAACGCCCCCACGTACGGCGTGGCCGCGTCCCCCTTCGACTGCAGCATGAGCACCGGCGGCAGTTCCTTGGCCCCCTGGATCCTGGGCGGCTTCCCGCCGGGCACGGACCAGTAGGCGCACGGCGCGTTGTACCAGGCGTTGGGCCAGGTCAGGAACGGCGCCTTGCGGTGCAGCTGGCTCATGTCGGACTGCCACACCTTCCAGTCACGCGGCCAGGCGGCGTCGCGGCACTGCACGCCCAGGTAGACGGCGTAGCCGTTCTCGTCCTCCGCGTCCTTCTCGCCGTGGCGCTTGAACGCCGCGACCAGGTCCTTCGTCTCACCCTTGCGGACGTAGCTCGCCCACGCCTGCGCCAGCGAGGGCCAGATGGTGTCGGTGTAGCCGCCGACGGTGAAGATGTCGTCGAGCTCGCTCGGCCCGACCACGCCCCCGGCGGGCCGCCCGCGCAGGCGCGAGCGCATCTCGTACCAGGCGAAGCTCGTCTGCTTGGCGGTACGGCCCAGCTTGTACACCTTGTTGTTCTTGGCCGTCCAGGCGAGGAAGTCGCGGTGCCTGCGCTCGAAGCCGCGGTCCTGGGCCAGGTTGGCCTTGTACCAGACGCCGTCCGGGTCGACGCTGCTGTCGAGCACCAGGCGCTTGACCCGCTTGGGGAAGAGCGTGGCGTAGGCGGCGCCGAGGTAGGTGCCGTAGGAGTAGCCGAGGTAGCTGATCTCCTGCTCGTCGAGCGCGGCGCGGATCGTGTCCATGTCGCGGGCGACGTTCTCGGTGGTCATGTGGGGCAGCATCCAGGCCCACAGGTTGCCGCAGCGCTCGGCGTACTCGCGGGCGCGGGCCTGCAGCACGTTCTGGTCCCGGCCGGTACGCGGCACCGCGTCGGGCCGCGGCGGCGCGTAGAACTTGGCCGGGTCGACGCAGCGCAGCGCGGGCTCGCTGGCCCCGACGCCGCGCGGGTCGAAGCCGATCACGTCGAAGCGCTCGGCGAGCTTGCCCGGCAGCGCGGCGGCGACGTACTCGGCCAGTTCCCGTCCGGAGGCGCCGGGCCCGCCCGGGTTGACCAGGAGCGTGCCGAGGTGATGGTGGTCACGCGAGACGCTGCCCTTGACCCGGTTGAGGGCGATCTTGATGGTCTGTCCCATGGGCTCGCGATAGTCGAGCGGCACCCGCAGCGTGGCGCACTCGACGCCCGGCCCCGGCGGCTCCTCGTCGACCAGCCCCGTGCCGCCGAGCACGTTCCCGGTCACCGATCCCTGCTTCTTGTTCGCGCACTTCTCCCAGACGATGTCCGCGCGCCCGGAGGACGCCTCGGAGGGCGCGACCACCGCGCCGCCCATGCCCACGGCCCCCGTGGCCAGCACCGCCAGTCCCGCGACAATCCCGACAACCCGCTTCACCCGGCTGTTCCCCCGCTCTAGTCGTACGGCACTGCGATGGTGCCGCCCGCGGCGGATCCACTACATTCGGTATGGAGAAACTCTTACCATGGTGTAATCGCTTGATTGCCTTCTGTAATCGGCCCAGAATCACGACATGGTCATCGGTTCCAGGACACCCCGCAGGGAAGACGCGCGACTTCTGACGGGCACGGGCCGGTTCGTGGGCGCGGTGCGCCTGCCCGGCATGGTCCACGCGTTCGTGGTCAGGAGTCCGATCGCGCACGGCCGCCTGCTCGGCTGCGCGGCGGACGCGGTGCGCGGCCTCGACGGCGTCCTGGACGTGATCACCGCCCGCGAGGCGCCCGGCGCCGCGCTCCCGTGCGTCACCGTCGCCCCCGGCCAGGCCCAGACCAGCTACCCGGTGCTCGACGACACGCTCCGCTACGTCGGCCAGCCGGTGGCCCTGGTCGTGGCCCGTACTCCCGAACTCGCCCGCGACGCCGCCGACCTCATCGACCTGGACCTCGCCGAACTGCCACCGGTCGTGGACCTCGGCGAGGGCGAGGTGGTCACGGACTTCACGCTGGGTGACGCCGACGCGCTGGAGATCGAAGCGGCCCACGTCGTGGAGATGTCCTTCCGGTACGGCAGGGCCGCGCCGTACGCCATGGAGCCCCGCGGCGTCGTGGCCCACCACACCGGCGGCGACCTCACGTTGTGGACCGCCACCCAGGCCCCGCACCACGTCCGCGACCACGTGGCGCACGCGCTCGGCCTCACGCTCGACCGCATCCGGGTGGTCGCCGGCGACACCGGCGGCGGCTTCGGCTCCAAGGAGCACCTGTACCCGGACGAGGCGCTGGTGTGCCTGGCGGCGATGCGGCTGGGCCGTCCGGTGGCCTGGGCGGAGACACCGGGCGACCGGCTGGTGGCGTCGCTGCCGGCGCGGGCGGCGGCGCACCGGGCCCGGCTGGCCCTGGACGCGGACGGGCGGTTCGTGGCGATCCACGCGGACGTGCTCGGCGACCTGGGCGCGCATCCCTCCAACGTGGGCACCTCGCCGTTCGCGGTGACCGCCTCGATGCTGCCGGGGCCGTACCGGTTCGAGCGCGCGGGGGCGCGGCTGCGGTGTGTGCTCACCAACACCGTGCCGACCGGCTCCTACCGCGGCTTCGGCATGCCGGAGGCGGCGATGACCAGGGAACGGCTGATCGACGAGGCGGCCAGGCGGCTCGGCCTGGACCCCGTCGAGCTGCGGCTGCGCAACCTGATCGGCCCGGAGGAACTGCCCTACACCAGCCGGATGGGCCAGGCCTACGACTCGGGCGACTACCCGGGCGCGCTGCGCGCCCTGTGCGAACTGGTCGACGCGCCCGCCAAGGACGACGGGCGGCGGCGCGGCGTCGGGTACTCCTGCCAGGTCGAGGGCACCGGCCTCGGCCCGTCGGAGGCGATGCGGCGGATGGGCATGCGGGCGGGCGGGTTCGAGACCGCTGTGGTGCGCATGGAGCCGGACGCCTCGGTGGTCGTGTCCGCGGGGGTGGCCGGGATGGGGCAGGGCATCGAGACGACGCTGGCGCAGATCGCCGCCGAGCGTGTCGGGGTGCCGCTGGCTGGCGTGCGGGTGGTGCTGGGTGACACGGCGGCCACGCCGTACTCGGGGATCGGCTCGATCGCGAGCCGGTCGCTGGTCGTCGGCGGCGGCGCGCTACGGCAGGCCGCCGACCGGCTCAAGGAACGTGTCCTCGCGCTTGCCGCGCACCGGCTGGAGGCGGCGCCGGAGGACCTGGAGCTGGTCGACTCGACGGTGCGGGTGAAGGGCGACCCCCATGCGGCGCTGACGCTGCGGGAGATCGCCACGCACGCCTGGCGCGGCTGGGACCTGCCCGAGGGCTTCTCGCCCGGCCTGGAGGAGCGGGCGTCCTACGACCCGCCGGACACCACCTACGCCTACGGCGCGCACGCGGCGGCCGTGGCCGTCGATCCGGAGACCGGGAAGGTCGAGGTGGAGGGCTACTGGGCGGTCGCCGACTCCGGCGTGGTCGTCAACCCGGCCATCGTCGAGGGGCAACTGGTCGGCGGCATCGCGCAGAGCATCGGGATGGCGCTGACCGAGGAGGTCGTCTACACGGCGGACGGGCAGCCGGGCGGCATGTACCTGACCCCGACGGTGCGCGACGTGCCGAACGTCACGGTGGTGCTGCACAGCTCCCCGTCGCCGGTCACGCCGGGCGGCATGAAGGGCGCCGGGGAGTCGGGCACGATCGGGCCGCCGGCGGCGATCGCCAACGCGGTCGCCGCGGCACTGCCCGAGGTCGCCGAGCGGGTGACGCGCACCCCGATGACGCCCGAGGTGGTGTGGGGCTGGCTCAGCTCGCCACGGTGACCTGCGGGCCGGGCGCGTCCTCGTCGTCGAGGTCGATCTCGACGCCCATCTCGTCGGCGATGCGCATGGCCTCCTCGATGAGGGTCTCCACGATCTGCGACTCGGGGACGGTCTTGATGACCTCGCCCTTGACGAAGATCTGGCCCTTGCCGTTGCCGGAGGCGACGCCGAGGTCGGCCTCGCGGGCCTCGCCGGGACCGTTGACGACGCAGCCCATGACGGCCACGCGCAGCGGCACCTTCATGCCCTCAAGACCGGCCTGGACCTGCTCGGCCAGCGTGTAGACGTCGACCTGGGCGCGGCCGCAGGACGGGCAGGAGACGATCTCCAGGCCGCGCTCGCGCAGCCCGAGCGACTCCAGGATCTGGGCGCCGACCTTGACCTCCTCGACCGGAGGAGCCGACAGCGAGACGCGGATGGTGTCGCCGATGCCCTCGGCCAGCAGCGCGCCGAAGGCGACCGCCGACTTGATCGTGCCCTGGAAGGCGGGCCCGGCCTCGGTGACGCCGAGGTGGAGCGGGTAGTCGCACCGCTGGGCGAGCAGCCGGTAGGCGTTGATCATCACGACCGGGTCGTTGTGCTTGACCGAGATCTTGATGTCGCGGAAGCCGTGCTCCTCGAACAGCGAGCACTCCCACAGCGCGGACTCGACCAGCGCCTCGGGGGTGGCCTTGCCGTACTTCTGCAGCAGGCGGGGGTCGAGCGAGCCGGCGTTGACGCCGATGCGGATCGGGGTGCCCGTCTCGGCGGCGGCCTTGGCGATCTCACCGACCTTGTCGTCGAACTTCTTGATGTTGCCCGGGTTGACCCGCACCGCCGCGCAGCCCGCGTCGATGGCGGCGAAGACGTACTTCGGCTGGAAGTGGATGTCGGCGATGACCGGGATCTGCGACTTCCTGGCGATGATGGGCAGGGCCTCGGCGTCGTCCTGGGACGGCACCGCGACGCGGACGATCTGGCAGCCCGAGGCGGTCAGCTCGGCGATCTGCTGCAGGGTCGCGTTGATGTCGGCGGTGACCGTGGTCGTCATCGACTGCACGGATACCGGCGCGTCGCCGCCCACCGGCACGTTGCCGACCATGATCTGGCGGGAGTGCCGGCGTTCGGCGAGCGGCTTCGGGCGGACCGTCGGAATGCCGAGTGCTACAGAAGTCACGGAACCCAGTCTAGGCAACGCCGGTGAGCTCACCGGCACGAGTGCGGGCCCAGGCGTCGGCGGCGAGCACTTCCTCGACCGAGTCGGCCGGGGTGACCTGGCGTTCCGCGACGACCTCGGCCACGGTGTCCACGATCGCGAGGAACGGCAGCGCCCCGCGCATGAAGGCGTCCACGCAGACCTCGTTGGCCGCGTTGTAGACGGCCGGGGCGGTGCCGCCCTCGGTGCCGACGTGCCTGGCCAGCTCGACGCTGGGGAAGGCCTCGTTGTCGAGCGGCTCGAACGTCCAGGTGTGGGCGGTGCTCCAGTCGACCGGCCGGGCGGCGCCGTCGATGCGGTGGGGGTGGCCGAGCGCCAGCGCGATCGGCAGCCGCATGTCGGGCGGGCTGGCCTGGGCGATGGTGGAGCCGTCCACGTACTCGACCATGGAGTGGATGATGGACTGCGGGTGGACGACGACCTCGATGCGCTCGAAGCCGATGTCGAACAGCAGGTGCGCCTCGATGACCTCCAGGCCCTTGTTGACCAGGGTCGCGGAGTTGATGGTGATGACCGGCCCCATCGACCAGGTGGGGTGGGCGAGGGCCATCTCGGGGGTGACGCCGGTGAGCTCGGCGCGCCGCCTGCCGCGGAACGGCCCGCCGGACGCGGTGACGATGAGCTTGCGGACCGCCTCGGGGTCGTAGCCGGAGGGGCCCGAAGCCCACAGCGACTGCTGCAGCGCCGAGTGCTCGGAGTCGACCGGCACGATCTGGCCGGGCTTGGCCCGCCGCTTGACCAGGGGTCCGCCGATGATCAGGGATTCCTTGTTGGCCAGCGCGAGCGTGCGCCCGGCGTCGAGCGCGGCCAGCGTGGAGGTCAGGCCGAGCGCCCCGGTGATGCCGTTGAGCACCAGCGGCGTGGCGCCCGGCGCCCAGGCCGCCCCGGGCAGGTCGCCGGACCCGCTGGGCGTCCAGGTGGCGACCTCGGCGACGCCCTCGGGCCCGGCCAGCACCTCGGGCCGGACGCCGCGCGCCGCCAGCGCCTCCTTCAGCGCCGGTACGGCCGCCGCGTCGGCCACCGCGACCGCCTCGACCCCGAACCGGGCGGCCTGCTCGGCCAGCAGTCCGGCTCTGCCGCCCCCGGCCGCCAGCGCCACCACGTGGAAGCCGGCCGGGTGGGCGGCGATCACGTCGAGCGCTTGGGTGCCGATCGAGCCGGTGGAGCCGAGGACGACGACGGGGCGGGAGATGTCTGCATGCACGGCTCCATTCTCCCGCCCGGGAGTGCCGCCCTGTTCACCAGTTGGTGAAAGCGCCGTCCGAGCCGCGTAGATGGGGCCGCTCCGCGGCGACGGCCCGGTAGCGGCGGGCGGCGTCCCGGTCGATGTCCACCCCGATACCGGGAAGGTCGGAGATCTCCACGCGGCCGGCGTGGATCTTCGGCCGGGCGGTGAACAGCGCGTCGATCTCGGGCTCCGGCTGCTCCTGGTGCTCCTGGATCGCCACGTTCGGGCAGGCGAGGTTGAGGTGGAGCGAGGAGGCCGCGGTGACGGGACCGAGCGGGTTGTGGGTGGCGAGCTTGACGTAGTGGGCCTCGCACATGGCCGCGATCTTCTTGGCCTCGGTCAGCCCGGCCGCCACGCCCACGTCGACCCGGGCGTAGTCGATCAGGTCGGCCTCCACCAGGCGCTGGAACTCCCACTTGGAGCCGAACTGCTCGCCGGCCGCGAGCGGCGCCGCCGTACGGGAGCGGAGCATGCGGTAGGCGTCCAGGCCCTCGCTGCGCAGCGGGTCCTCCACGAAGTACGGCCGCGCCGCCTCGATCTCCCTGCACAGGGTGAGCGCCTCCGGCGGGTCGAGCCGGGTGTGGACGTCGAGTATGAGCTCGACCTCGTCCCCGACCGCCGCCCTGACCTGATGGAACAGCTCGATCCCCGCCCGCATGGAGGCGCGCTGGTCCAGGACGCCGTCCGGCGCGTGGGGTACGGCGAAGCGCAGGTGCCCCCAGCCTTCCGCGACCAGGTCCCGGGCCTTGGCCAGGAAGCGCTCGCGGTCGTCGTAGCCGTCGCCCAGGTGGATGTAGGCGGGCACGTGGTCGCGTACCCGGCCGCCGAGCAGTTCGTAGACGGGCACGCCGAGGGCCTTGCCCTTGATGTCCCAGAGCGCCACGTCCACCGCGGCGATGGCCGCCGACACGAAGCGGTCGGCCGGGAAGAAGCCGCGGCGGAACATGACCTGCCAGAGGTGCTCGATCCTGGCCGGGTCCTCGCCGACGAGCAGCTCGCCGAGGTGCTCGATGGCGCCGGCCACGGCCTTCTGGCGCGAGCGGATGCCCACCTCGCCGATGCCGTGCAGGCCCTCGTCGGTATCCAGGACCAGCAGCATCATGCTGTCGCCGTGGTCGGGCAGGGTCAGCACTTCCCAGCCGGTGATCTTCACTCGTGCTCCTATGAAAACGTTCCCGAGAATCTCAGGAACGCATCATGACATCTCCGCGCAATCTGCAAAAGATCTGGATTTATCACTCTTGACGCATGGCGGTAACGTTTGCAAGCATCCTGGCTACCAACGAAGAGGAGGCCGGAGTGGCGGTAACCATCAAGGAAGTGGCGAGCGCCGCCGGGGTCTCCGTCTCGACCGTCTCGCGGGCCTTCACCGCGCCCGACCAGGTGCAGCCGCAGACACTGCAGCGCATCCTGGACGCGGCGGCCAAGCTCGGCTACGCGCCCAACCCGGCCGCCCGCTCCCTGCGCGGCGGCAGGACCGGCTCGCTCGGGCTGATCATCCCCGACATAAACAACCCGTTCTTCCCGCCGATCTTCAAGGCCATGCAGGCCAGGGCCCGGCGCCAGGGGTACACGATCCTGGCCGCCGACACCGACGAGCGGGAGTTCGACGAGCTCGAGACCATCGCCACCGTCTCCAAAAGGGTCGACGGCCTGGTGCTCTGGGCGTCCATGCTCGGCGAGGACCGGCTGCGCGAGCTGGCGGCGGAGATTCCCCTCGTGCTGGTCAACCGGCACGTCGAGGGCATCCCCGAGCTGCGCATCTCGCTGGCGGCCGGCATCTCGCAGGCCGCCGAGCACCTCAAGGCCTACGGCCACACCCGCTGCGTGTTCGTCAACGGCTCGCGACCCGAGCTCGAACGCGGCAAGTCCATAAGGGAGTCGTTCGAGGCGCACGAGCTCTCGCTCGCCGAGCTCGGCCCCTACGAGCCCCGCTTCGAGACCGGCGTGCACGCCGCGACCCTGGTCGCCTCCGGCGACGCCACGGCCGTCGTCGCGCACAACGACCTGGTCGCCCTCGGCGTGCTCCACCAGCTCGCCAAGCTCGACGTCAAGGTCCCCGGCGCCGTCAGCGTGATCGGCATCGACGACACGCTGCTCGCCGCCACGTCCACCCCCTCGCTGACCACGATCAGGATCTCCGCCGACGAGGTCGCCACCCAGGCCGCCGACCTGCTCATCGACACGATCGCGGGCCGGGGCGGGGGGCGCGTGGTGGAGATCGGCTCGCGCCTGATCCCGCGCGCCTCCACGGGGCCCGCCCCGCGCTGAACCCACCCTCCTGAAGGTGCGGCGATCGCCGTACCTCTATCCCCACCTGCCCCAACGCGGGAGAGTCATCATGAAACACACCGCCGCCCTTCTCGGCTGCGCCGTCCTCGCCACGGCGCTCGCGGCGTGCGGATCACCCAGCGCCGACGACGGCGCGGTCGTGATCCGCGTGCAGGGCATGCCGCCCGCCACGGACAAACCCGGCCTCGCCCAGTTCAAGACGATGGTCGCGGACTTCGAGCGGCAGAACCCCGGCATCAAGGTTCAGGGCTCGACGACCGCCTTCGACCCGCTGACGTTCTCCGCCAAGCTGGCCGGCGGGCGGGCCGAGGAGGTCATCAAGGTCCCCCTGACCGAGCCACAGGGCCTCATCGCGCGCAAGCAGGTGCAACCCCTGACCGAAGAGCTCGGCAAGTGGGCGCACTACAAGGAGTTCAACCCGCAGGTCCTGCAGCCGCTCAGCGACGGCTCCGGCCAGGTGTACGGCGTGCCGCAGGCCCCCTTCGCCCAGGGCCTGGTCTACAACCGCGAGCTGTTCACCAAGGCCGGTCTCGACCCGGACAAGCCCCCCGCCACCTGGGAGGAGGTACGCGCGGCCGCCAAGCGGATCGCCGGGAAGACGGGCAAGGCCGGGTTCGTCCACGAGTCGAAGAGCAACCAGGGCGGCTGGCAGCTCACCATGCTCACCTACACCCACGGCGGCGAGATCGAGAAGGACAGCGGCGGCAAGTACGTCGCCGCCTTCAACGCCGAGCCCGCAAAGAAGGCGCTGACCCTGCTCAAGGAGATGCGCTGGAGCGACGACTCGATGGGCAGCAACCAGCTCAACGACCAGAACGACGTCATCAAGCGCTTCGCCGCCGGCGAGATCGGCATGTACATGGGCACGCCGGGCACCTACCGCCTGGCCAAGATGACCTACGGCATGGAGAACACCGACGCGTTCGGCATCGGCCCGCTCCCCCAGGCCGGCGGCAAGGCCACGCTGACCGGCGGCGACGTCTACCTGGTGCCCAAGTCGGTGAGCAAGGAGAAGGCCGCGGCGGCGGTGAAGTGGCTGCTGTTCGCCTACGCCCAGCCCGCCTACGACCCGGCCGCGGCGGCGGAGCGGGCCAAGCAGCTCGCCGCCGATCCCGAGTCGGCGGTCGGGGTGCCGACCCTGCCGATGTTCGACGCCGCCCAGCAGGCCAAGATCGACGCGGCGGTCAAGCCGTACGTGAACGTCAAGCTTGAGCACTTCGCGCCCTGGCTGGAGGGCACGCCCGCGCTCACGCTCAAGCCCGAGCCGCCCGTGCAGGCCCAGCAGGTCTACGCGGTGCTCGACACGGTCGTGCAGGCGGTGCTCACCGACAAGGACGCCGACGTCGACGCGCTGCTGGCCAAGGCGGAGACCGACGTGAACGCCAAGCTCGCCGCCGCCCAGCGATGATCCGCAAGAACACGCTCACGGCACTGGTCTTCCTGGTGCCCGCGCTCATCGTCTTCGGCGCCTTCTCCTGGTGGCCGATCGTGCGCGGGCTGCTGATCAGCTTCCAGAGCACCAACCTGGTCGACCCCGCCGAGTGGGTGGGACTGGCCAACTTCACCGCCCTGTTCGCCGACCCGCTGCTCGGCGTCTCGATCCGCAACACCCTGCTGTTCGTCGGGCTGGCGCTGCTGATCGGCTTCCCGGCCCCGCTGGTGCTGGCCACGGTCATGGCCACGGTACGGCGGGCGGCCGGCCTCTACCGGTTCCTCGTCTACCTGCCGGTCGTCATCCCCCCGGTGGTGGCGATCCTGCTGTGGAAGTGGTTCTACGACCCCGGGCACGGCCTGTTCAACGAGCTGTTCGGCCTGGCCGGCCTGGGACCGTTCCCGTGGCTGGACTCGCCCGGCAGCGCGATGCTCAGCCTGGTGCTCCAGTCGACGTGGGCGGGGATGGGCGGGGCCGTCCTCATCTACCTGGCGGCCATCGTCGGCATCCCCTCGGAGCTGTACGAGGCCGCCCAGATGGACGGCGCCTCCATCCGCGCGCGGATCTGGCACATCACACTGCCGCAGCTGCGCCCGGTCATCGGGCTGCTGCTGCTCATGCAGCTCATCACCACCATGCAGGTGTTCACCGAGCCGTACGTCTTCACCGGCGGCGGCCCGGAGAACTCCACGCTGACCGTGCTGCTGCTGATCTTCCGCTACGCCTTCCAGGACGGCGCCTACGGACAGGCCGCCGCGCTCTCGCTGCTGCTGGCGATCGTCCTGGGCATCCTGTCCGCGGTCTACCTGCGGGCCACCCGGAGCTGGAGCGCCTCATGATGATCTCGCCGGTGGAGGAGCGGCGGCCGGCCGTACGGGCGGCGCTGCGCTCGATCCAGTGGGTCACGCTCGGCCTGCTGGTGGCGCTGGGGATCGGGCCGCTGTACATGACGGTCAAGGGCGCGATCTCGCCCTCGGCCGACCTGATCGCCAAGCCGCTGGAGCTGTGGCCGGCCGACCCGCGCCCGGAGAACTTCGCCACCGCCTGGGCCGATCTGGGCGTCGGCGGGTACCTGCTCAACACGCTGCAGGTCGTCGGCGGCGCGTGGGCGGTGCAGCTGTTCGTGGCGGTGACCGCCGGGTTCGCGCTGTCGGTGCTGCGGCCCCGGTTCGGCCGGTACGTGTACGGGGCGATCCTGGCCACGATGTTCGTCCCCTACACGGTCTCGATGGTCAGCCTGTTCATGACCGTCATCGACCTGGGGCTGGTCGACACCTACTGGGCGATCTGGCTGCCGGCGGGCGCGAGCGCGTTCAACGTGCTGCTGGCCAAGCGCTTCTTCGACGCGCTGCCCGCCGAGCTGTTCGCGGCGGCGCGCATCGACGGGGCGACCACCTGGCAGCTGCTCACCAAGATCGTGCTGCCGATGAGCCGGCCGATCGTGGCGGTCATCAGCCTGCTGGCCGTCATGCACAGCTGGAAGGACTTCATCTGGCCGCTCGTGGCCATCACCGACCCGGAGAAGCAGCCGATCAGCGTCGCGCTGGCCAACCTGGCCGAGCAGGCGCCGCAGGACGAGCTGATCGCCGCCATGGCGATGGCGCTCGCCCCGCCGGTGCTGGTCTTCCTGGTCTTCCAGAAGTACATCGTCGCCGGTCTGGGATTCACCGGCGTCAAGGGCTGACAACTCGCGAAAGGCACCCCCATGCCGGAAATCTCACCCCTGCCGGAAATTTCACGACGCAACGCCCTGCAGATCGCGGGCGCGGCCGCCATCGCACCCGCCGCCGCCGTCGCACCCGCCCTCGCACCCTCGCCCGCGCGGGCGAGCACAGCGCCGACCGCCACCGCGCCGATCACGATCGAGGCCGACGGCATCGTGCTGACCGCCGGGACCGACGGGTCGATCACGGTCGGCGACGGCACGGACCGGATCAAGCTCACCCATTTCATGATCAAGGACAGCGTCTTAGGGCAGCAGCGCACGTTCGGCGGCACGCCCTCCCTGATCACCGTGGACGGGCGGCAGGCCATCCAGATCGCCTACGTCATGTCCGCCTCCGCCCAGGCGGTCACGGTGCGCGGGATCTTCACGGTCGCCGCCCGCCGGGCCCGCCTGCGCTGGGAGGTCTCCGGCACCACGACGCTGACCCCGACCGGCTACATGTTCGCCAGGACCCTGCTGGCGCCCTCCGCGCCCGAGCGCTACGTGCCCGCGACCAAGTGGACGCGCGATCCCCGGGGCGGCGTGCCGTACGAGGTGAATGACGGCGCGCTCTACCAGGAGACGTGGAGCGACACGCAGGCCTACTTCCGGCTGGCCAAAACCACGCCCGGCTTCACGAACGCGAGCTGGATCCACGCCCCCGCCGGCGCCGACGGCGCCACCGAGGTCGAGCTGGTGCTCGGCGCGATGCGTCCGGCCGCCGCCAACGCGCTGGGCGCCGGCGCGCCGCTCAGCGTCGACGTCTGGAGCGAACAGCCCTTCGGCCTCTACGGCAGCGCCGCGCCCATGGCGTTGAAGGCCCAGGTCGTGAACGGCGCCGCCGTACCACGGCAGGTGACGCTGACCTGGTGGGCCCGCGACTTCGACGGCGGGCAGGTCGGCGGCGGCACCCTGAACAGGACCCTCGCGCCCGGCGCCGTCTGGGACGAGTCGTTCACCGTCGCGGGAGCCCCGCAGGGCATCGTCTTCACCGAGGTCAAGGCGGTCGCCGGGACCGACGAGGTGTTCGCCCGCACCAACCTGGCCACGCTCAAGGACCACGCCTACCAGGCCGAGGGCCGCTTCGGCATCGCGAACTACACGTGGATGCTCGTCCCGGACAAGGCGGCGGTCGGGCAGCTGATGAAGAAGATCGGCGTCAAGTCGGTGCGCATCGCCTACGACGGCGCGCCCGGCCACTCCCCCGCCGAGCTCGACGCCCTCGGCATCCCGCACAACGTGCAGCTCGGCGGCGTCATCTTCAACGGCACGCCCGAGCAGATCACCAAGTGGGCCGACGAGAAGGCGGCGATCGCCCGCGCCTCCGGCGCCCGCTACTTCGAGGTGGCCAACGAGCTCAACCAGCCGTGGATGTCCGGCCAGAAGGCGGCCGAGTACGTGCGCGACGGGCTCAAGCCGATCCACGACCGCCTGAACGGCTCCGGCATCAAGCTCATGAACTGCGGCCTCGGCGGCATGGACGTCAACTGGACCGCGAACTTCCACAAGGCGGGCGGCTGGCCGCTCATCGACGTCTTCGCCTTCCACCCGGGGCGCGGCAACTTCACCCCGGACTACGCGCCGCCGCCGTCGGAGTGGCAGCAGGGCGAGAACGGGACGTACTGGAACTTCCTCGGCGCGCTGCGCGAGGCGCGCAGGACCGTCGACGCGCACGGCGGCGGCAAGGAGCTCTGGCTGACCGAGGCCTACGCCTGCACCCGGCCCAACCGCTGGTGGAACGACAACCACCGGCAGGCGGCGGAGAACACGCTGCTCACGCTGGCCCTGGCGCTGTCGGAGGGGGTGGACGGCGTGAACTGGTACCAGCCCCACGACAGCACGATCCACCACCCGCAGGAGGCCGACCCGAACAACGCCGAGTACCACTTCGGCCTCATGAACCGCGACACCAGCGTCAAGGCGGCCCTGCTGGCCTACGCCACCGCCACCAGGACGCTGGAGGGCGCCAGGTTCGTCAAATGGATGACCTTCAAGGACAACCAGGTCAAGGGCCTGCGGTTCGACGGGTTCGCCATCCTGTGGACCCGCAAGGACGGCTACCACCTGAACGCCGACCACGGCCCCGACCAGTGGTACCCGCACAAGGAGGCGTGGGTGGACCACTGGCCGACCAAGACGCGGCTCACCGTGGCGGCCAAGGGCGCGCACGTGCGCGTCGTGGACTGCATCGGCCGTGAGACCCGGATCCCGGTGAAGAACGGCAAGGTGACGCTGACCCTGGACGGCGCGCCCCGCATCTACTACGGATTGTGCTAATGCGACAAGAAACCATAAAAGCTGACATCACGGTGATCGGCGGCGGCCTGGCCGGAACCTGCGCCGCCATCGCCGCCGCCCGGCTCGGCCGTACCGTCGCCCTGGTCAACAACCGGCCGGTGCTCGGCGGCAACTCCAGCAGCGAGGTCCGCGTCTGGGTCTGCGGCGCCACCGGCCACGGCAAGAACCACCACGCCCGCGAGGGCGGCATCATGGGCGAGCTGTTCGTCGAGAACCAGTACCGCAACCCGCACGGCAACCCCTACTTCTGGGACACCACGATCCTCGACGCCGTCCGCGCCGAGCCGAACCTCTCGGTCTTCCTCAACACCGACGTCCGCCACGTCACCGCCGGCCCCGGCGGCATCGAGTCGGTCACCGGCTGGATGATGGGCTCGGAACGGGAGATCACCTTCGACTCCGCGCTCTTCCTCGACTGCACCGGCGACGGCCTGGTCGGCCACCTCGCCGGCGCGAGCCACCGCATCGGCCGCGAGGGCCGCGAGGAGTACGGCGAGCCGTGGGCGCCGGAGGTCCCCGACGACATCACGCTCGGCAGCACGCTGCTGTTCTACACCAAGGACGCGGGCGAGCCCGTCCGCTACGTGCCGCCGGACTTCGCCAAGGACATCACGCGGACCTCCATCCCCGAGCGCCGCATCATCAAGGCCGGCGACAACGGCTGCGCCTACTGGTGGATCGAGTTCGGCGGCGAACTCGACACCGTCCACGACAACGACCGCATCCGCGACGAACTCTGGTCGGTCATCTACGGCATCTGGGACCACATCAAGAACTCGGGCCAGTTCGACGCCGACACGATGACACTCGAATGGGTGGGCGCGCTGCCCGGCAAGCGCGAGTACCGCCGCCTGCTCGGCGACTACGTGCTCACCCAGCACGACGTGCTCGGCCAGACGCCGTTCGAGGATCGTGTCGCCTTCGGCGGCTGGTCCATCGACCTGCACCCGCCGCAGGGCATGTACGCCACCGAGGCCGGCGCCAAGCAGCAGTACGCCGACGGGATCTACCACATCCCCTACCGCTCGCTCTACTCCGTCGACGTGCCCAACCTGCTCATGGCCGGCCGCAACATCTCCGCCTCGCACGTGGCGTTCGGATCCACCCGCGTCATGGCCACCTGCGCGACGATCGGCCAGGCTGCGGGCACCGCCGCCGCCCTGTGCGCGGCGACGGGCGCGCGACCGCGCGACCTGCCGGTCGCCGACCTGCAGCGCACCCTGCTGCGCGAGGACGCCTCCGTCGTCGGCCTGCGTTACGACGATCCGGCCGACCTCTGCGGTACGGCCGCCGCCACCGCGTCCGGCACCCTCACCCGGCTCGTGGCCGACACGCCCCAGGAGGCGTGGCGGCTCGACGCCGACGCCGGGATCGTGCTGCCGGTGGACCCGTCGCTCACCGGGGTACGGCTGCTGCTCGACGCCGCCGGCGACACCACGCTCACCGTCGAGCTGCACGACCCGGTGCTCGGCCAGAACTACGTGCCGCGCGAGCTGGTCGCCACCCGGGAGATCGTGCTCGCGGCCGGTGAGAAGCAGTGGGCCGAGCTGGGCCTGGACTGGCGCCCGGAAACGGCGCGCAACGCGTTCCTGCTGGTCAAGGCCAATCCCCTGGTGTCCCTGCACGTGGCGGACCAGGCCACGCCCGGCGTGCTGTGCTTCACGCGGGTGCCGCTGCCGCCGCAGGCCGAGTCGCCGCAGCGGCTGCGGGAGTGGAGCGATCGCGGGTTGCTGCGCCGTACCTTCTGCCTGGAGACGGGGGCGACGGCGGCCTTCGCACCGGACAAGGCGCTCGACGGCTACCAGCGCCCCTACGCCGGGCCGCACATGTGGGTCTCGGCCACGCTGCCCGCCGAGCTGGAGCTGCGCTGGCCGGAGCCGGTGACGATCGGGCGGGTGGAGGTCATCGCCGACGACGACGTCAACGAGGATCTGATCAACCTGCATCACCACCGCACACCGTTCGAGATCATCCCGACGCTCGTGCGCGACTACCGCGTCGAGGTGCTCGCCGGCGGGCAGTGGCGGCAGGTCGCCGAGACCCGCGGCAACCGCCGCAGGCGGATCGCGCACCCGCTGCCCGAGCCCGTGACGGCGGAAGGGCTGCGGATCGTCGTCGAGGCGTCGAACGGGGCGCCCTCGGCGCACCTGATCGCGGTCAGGGCCTACTGATGAACCGTGTGCTGGTGACCGGCGCCGCGGGCCGGATCGGACGGTCGGTGCTCACCCTCCTGAAGGCGCGGGGTGTCGAGGCGGTCGCGCTGGAACGTTCGGACCCCGGCGACCTGCCCGCCGCGCGGGTGGTGACCGGTGACGCGACCGATCCCGCGGCGGTCGGGCGGGCGCTGGCCGGCGTGGACGCGGTGATCCACCTCGCCGCCATCGCCACGCCGGAGTGGCTGCCCGCCGAGCAGGTGTTCGGGGTGAACACGCTGGCCACCTTCACCGTGCTGGAACAGGCCGGGCTTGCGGGGGTGCGCCGGGTGTGCCTGGCCAGCTCGATGGCGGCCGACGGGGTGCCGTTCGCGGCGCGGGAACTGCATCCGGCCTACGTGCCGGTGGACGAGCGGCTGCCGTCGCGGTCCGAGGACCCCTACGCGCTGTCCAAGCAGGTGGACGAGCTGACCGCGGCGACGATGGCGCGGCGGCACGGGATGGGGATCGTGGCGTTGCGCCTGCCGTACGTGGGCGGGTTCGATGAGCGGCTCGACGCGTTCGCCGCGCGCTGCGCCGCCGACCCCGGCGCGCACGCCCGCGGCTACTGGGCCTACCTGGAGACCCGCGACGCCGCCCGCGCGTGCGTGCTGGCTCTGGGGGTGCCGGGTCCCGGCGTGGAGGTGGTGAACGTCTGCGCCCCCGAGACGATGGCGAAGGAGCCGACCGAGGACCTGCTGCGCCGCTACCACCCCGACGCGGAGGTACGCGCTCCGCTGCCCGGCCGGACGGTCCCGGTCGACCTGTCGAAGGCGGAGCGGCTGCTGGGTTTCACGGCCGAATACCGGCTACAGATGTGACACCAGATAATTGACGGGATTAATGCCCGAATATCGCTATATCTGTTCGCGTAAATCTTGAGAAATCGGGATATTGGCACCGCTACCTTCCAACCCCAGGTCCGGTTTCGGGAGGTACGTAATGCACCGCAGAGTCGCTCTGCTTTCCCTCGTCACCCTCGCGGCCGGGAGCTTCCTGCTCCCGGCCGGGGCGGCGCAGGCCGCGGCGGGCCCCAAGCCCGCCGCCAAAGCCGCCGCAGACAGCAAGTCCGAGCAGCGCGAGGTCCTGTCCTACTGGACCCCGCAGAAGATGGAGGACGCGCAGCCGCTCACTCCCCCCGCGCCCAAGGCCAACGCCAAGCACGGGCCCGGCACCCCCGGCGAGCCCACCACGGGCAACCCCTGGGGCGTCCCGCCCACCGGCACCCCGCAGCAGCAGGCCCAGGCCAGCGGCGGCGCCCCGTGGACCCGCGGCGGCGCCGTCGCGCAGACCACCGGCCGGGTCTTCTTCACCTACCAGGGCCGCAACGCCTCCTGCTCGGGTTCGGCCGTGACCAGCGCCAACGAGAGCGTCGTCATCACCGCCGGGCACTGCGTCAAGATGGGCGGCGCCTTCCACACCAACTGGGTCTTCGTGCCCGGCTACAACGCCGGACAGCGGCCCCACGGCACCTGGCCGGCCACCAGGCTGCTCACCACCCCGCAGTGGAACGCCCGCGAGGACATCAACTTCGACATGGCCGCGGCGGTCGTCGCGCCCTTGTCCGGCAAGACCCTGACGGACGTGGTGGGCGGGCAGGGCGTCTCCTTCAACCAGGGCCGGAGAGTGCAGATGCACGCGTTCGGCTACCCGGCGGCGGCGCCGTACGACGGGTCGAAGCTGATCTACTGCGCCGGGCGGACCTTCGACGACTTCCTGCTCTCCCGCGACCACGGCCTGACATGTAACATGACCGGTGGTTCGAGCGGCGGTCCATGGTTCCAGAGTTTCAACGAGAGTTCCGGGCTGGGCACGCTCAACTCGGTCAACAGCTTCAAATACAACTTCGCCCCCAACTGGATGTTCGGCCCATACTTCGGGACAGAAGCCCAGGCCGTCTACAACTCCGCTCAGAGCACCGACGCCCTCTGACGAATTTACCGAAAGTAGTCACAAGAACACCCGACGTAGTGCACACTCGGGGTTCATGACCCTGAGCACCCCCCTGCTTGCGGCGGCACCGCTCGTCGCGGGACTGGTGGGACCGGCACTCATCGGCGCGACGGCGCTCGCGCCCGCCCAGCAGCCAGCCGACCGCCCGTCCGTCACCAGCGTCGAGCGCGCGGCACCCCGCGCCGAGGTCGTCGAGCACGTCGCCGCCCGCACACCCGCGGACCAGCGGCGCGTGCTCGGCTACTGGACACCTCAGCGAATGGCCGGAGCCCTGCCGATCGACCTGCTCGGCATCGTCATGAAGGACGGCGGGCTGCTCAGCGGACCGTCCAGCAAGTCCGGCGTCGGCACTGCTCCCGAGGTGGCCGGGGGCGCTGCCAAGATCGTCACCCGCGAGCTGCCCGGCAAGGCGGCGGTCCCCGGACTGGCGGGCGGCGCGACTCCCCGGCACCAGTCGGCCCGGCCCCAGGCCACGACCTCCGGCTCCCGCTGGGTGACCGGCGGCCTGGTGTCCAGGACCACCGGCCGGGTCTTCCTCACCGTGGGCGGCGTCGACTTCGTGTGCTCAGCGGGCACCGTCAGGAGCGCCAACCGGGACGTCGTCGTCACCGCCGGCCACTGCGTGAAGGACGGGGCCGGGGAATGGGCGGACAACTGGACGTTCGTCCCCGGGTACCAGGAGGGCGGGGGGCAGCCGTACGGGGCGTACACGGCCAGGCGGATGTTCGTCGCCGGACCGTGGTCCCGCAGCGGCGACGACAGCTACGACGTGGGCATGGTCGCCCTGAACACCTCGCGGGGCAGGCACGTGGCCGACGTGGTCGGCACCCAGGAGATCGCCTTCAACGGCAGCAGGGGCGGCCAGGCCTACGGCTTCGGCTACCCGGCCGACCCCCCGTACGACGGCGAGCGCCTGTTCTACTGCGCGGGCCGCCTGCGCAACGACCCCTACGGCCAGACCCGCGACCAGGGCCTGGGCTGCGACATGACCGCGGGATCGAGCGGCGGCCCGTGGCTGACCCGCTTCGACGCGGCGACCGGCAAGGGCACGGTGACCTCGGTCAGCAGCTTCAAGTACTCCGACGACCAGGGCACCATGTACGGCCCCTACTTCGGCGACTCCGCCCGAGCCCTCTTCACCACCGCCCAGAACGCCTGAAGCCGCGCCCGGCTAGGCGTGCTGGCGGCTCACCATCTCGGCGATCCAGATGGGCGCGAACGGGGACGTGCAACCCGGAGAGGTCGGGTAGTCCTTGAGCACCTCCAGGCGTTCACCGATGCCAACGGCACGGGCGCGGTGCTCGGCGTGCTCGATCCCGATCTGCGCCAGACAGTGGTTCATCGCCCACTGCAGGCGATCCGGGGCGCCCTTCATCTCCGTCTCGATGACGTCGAGCAGCCCCGCCAGGTCGAGGACGCCGGGCTGCTTCGCCACGCGTTCGCTGGTCAGCGCCCAGCCCGCGCTCGCCACGACCGGATCAGGATCGGCGAACCAGGCCACGCGCAGCTCTTCGGCGTGCGGGTTCTTCTTCACCACGTAGTTCACGAGCCAGTCGTGCACCTTGGGCGTGCCCGCGTCGCGAATCATGGCGTCCAGTTCGTCGCGCTCGAACGCCTTCGGGCGGCAGATCAGGAGCGCCAGCAGCCGCGCCGCGGTGTCGCCCGTCTTCCACAGCTCACGGGCGAGTTCCTGCTGCGTCTTCAGCCGCTTGGCGACCGCGCGCAGCTTGGTGAGGTTCACGCCGTGGTCGTCGCCGTGTCGCTCGTTCACCTCGCGGATCTTCGGGTCCTCGAGTGCGGCCAGCTCGGCCATCACCTCGGCCACCGTGGTCTCGGCCACCAAAAACCTCCCGTCCGTCACGTGCGGGACTCAGCCTACGTGCCCGCGTAGCCCCGCGACCAGGAGCGCGACCAGGCGGCGGGCGTCGTAACGAGGGTCGGTCTCGGCGCCGACGCAGAGGTTTCCGATGCCACGCATGAGCTGGTACGCGTCGAGGTCGGACCGGATCTCACCGGAGGCGGCGGCGGCTTCGAGGAGCCGGGCGCAGACTGGCAGCAGGCGGTCGAGGAAGTAGGCGTGCAGGGTCTCGAAGCCGGTGCCGTCGTTCCGCATCGCGGCGGCGAGGCCGTGCTTGGTGACCAGGAAGTCGACGAAGAGGCCGACCCAGCTTTCGAGGGCGGCGTACGGGGTCGGGCCGGATGCCAGCAGGGCCGGTCCGGCTTCCGCGCAGGCGTCGACCTGGTGCCGGTACACGGCGATGACGAGGTCCGCCCGGGTGGGGAAGTGGCGGTAGATCGTCCCGATGCCGACCCCGGCCTTGGCCGCGATGTCGCGCACCGGTGCTTCCACGCCCGCGGAGACGAAGACCGCCGCGGCCGCGTCCAGCAGGGCCTGCTGGTTGCGGCGGGCGTCCTTGCGTTTGGACCCGGTCGCGCTGTCGTTCACGGCGGACTCCTTCCAGGGGAACTTGCAAAGCGGAACCGTGTTCCGTATTGTTAGCGGAGCAGCGTTCCGTTTCGCTCATGATGGCAGATCAGAGGCCTGTCGGCCAACCCGAATGGAGAGCACTTCCATGTCCCACCCGACCACCACGGTGGTATCCGCGCACCCGGTCGTCCTGCCCGTCCCCGGCCGCGGCGAGGACCTTCAGGTCCGCGTCTCGGCCCCCGCCACCGGCAGCGGCCTGCCCGTCGTCGTCTTCTCGCACGGCTTCGGCTGGTCGCTGAACGGCTACGCCCCGCTGGCCGACCACTGGGCCGCCAGCGGTTTCGTCGTCCTGCAGCCCACCCACCTCGACTCCAGGACGCTCGGGCTCCCGGCCGACGACCCCAGAACGCCGGACATCTGGCGCATCCGCATCAACGACCTGACCCGAGTCCTGGACGAACTCGACGTCCTCGAAGCCTCGGTGCCGGGTCTCGCCGGCCGCGTCGACCGCGACCGCGTCGCCGTGGCCGGGCACTCCTGGGGAGCGCAGTCGGCGAGCACGCTGCTGGGCGCGCGTGTTCTGGACTCCGCCGGCGTCCCCGGCGAGGACCTGTCCGACCCCCGCGTCAAGGCGGGCGTACTGCTCGCGCTGACCGGCCTGGGCGACGACCTGGTCCCGTTCGCCGCCGAGCACTTCCCCTTCATGCGGCCGTCCTTCGACGGCATGACCACACCGGCCCTCATCGTCGCCGGCGACAACGACCAGTCCCACCTGTCCACCCGCGGACCTGACTGGTTCGTCGACCCCTACGTCCACAGCCCGGCGGACAAGAGCCTCCTCACGCTGTTCGGGGCGGAGCACTCGCTCGGCGGCATCGTCGGCTACGAGGTGGCCGAGACGACCGACGAGAACCCCGCCCGCGTCGCGCTGATCCAGCGGCTCACCACGGCCTTCCTCCGCAGCGCCCTCTACCCGGAGGACACCGCGTGGAAGGAGGCGGCCACCGCCCTGGAGCAGGACCCCAACCCGCTGGGCACCCTGCGGAGCAAGTAGCCGACCTCGATCACCGAAGAAACAGGTGGATGAGGGACCAGGCGGCGAAGCCGAAGAAGACCAGGGCCACCAGCCGGCTGATCATGGGGGCCGCCCTGCCGTACGCGTGCCGCAACGCGAGAAGGCCCGAGATCCAGGCCAGCAGCGCGCCCGAGGCCAGGCAGCCGAGGAGGCCGGCGGCGAGGAAGAGCGGGATCGTGGCCACGGTGAGCAGTTCGATGCGGTCGCCGAGCACCGCGGTGAAGACGGCGAGCGTCACCGGGTAGCTCTTGGGGTTGGTCATGCCGAAGGCGGCGCCCTGCAGCATCGCCCGCCGGCCGGTGAAGGTCGCCGCCCGCTGCTCGGTGTTCGCGGCGGCCAGGGCCCGTACGCCCAGGTAGATCAGGTAGAGGGCGCTGGCCACGGTCAGGGCGGCGAAGAAGACGGGCGAGATCAGCCGCACCCATCGCAGCGCCACCAGCGCCAGCAGCGACCACATCAGGTCACCGGCCAGGTGACCCAGCACGAAGACGAAGCTGGAGCGGCGGCCGCCACTGGCCCCGAGGTGGAGCACCATCAGCACGCCCGGACCGGGGGTCAGGACGACGAGGGCGCACGACAGGACAGTGGCGGCCAGCAGCGAGAGCACTAGAACGATCCGAGGGTGGCGTGGGTGATGCGGCCGGAGCCGGTGACGGTGCCGACGCGCTCGGCGTAGGAGCGGATGGAGTGGGTGGCGTCGATGAGCTCGTCCCAGGTCGAGTGGCTGAAGATCTTGCACCAGTCCTTGGAGACCTCGTCGAAGTCCACGATGTCGCTCGTGCCGTACTTGGCGGGCATGAGGTCGAGCAGCTCCTCGTCGTAGATCTCGAACCCCCGCTCCTTGGCGACCTGCCTGGCCAGGTCGGGGTTCATCATCCATTTGCCGGTCAGGGCGCCGAAGTCGGGATAGAGCGGCTGGGCTTCCAGCGAGGCCATCATCCCGTTGTCGATCAGCCAGCGCCCGAACCTGACCGTGTTCTCCAGGCTTTCGGCGTTCTCGCCGGGTCCGCCCAGGACCAGCGAGCCGTGGATCAGGATTCCGGCGTCCTGGAACAGGTGGCAGGCCCGCTGGTTGTTCTCCAGGCTGTCGCGCGGGCCCTTGAGCACCTTGAGCATTCTGGTGTCGCCCGCCTCCAGGCCCATGTTCACCCGGTAGACGCCGAGCTTCTGGTAGAGCTCGACCAGGCGCGGGGTGGTCTCGGCGGCCTGCGTGTACACGAAGAACTTCGGGTCGCCGATGTCGTCCGGCTTGGCGTCGACCACGGCCTTGATCCAGCGCGGCGAGCTGCTCATGCTGTCGAACGCCTCGTAGAAGATCGAGGCCGAGATCTGCTCCTGAGCGGTGCGCACGTCGTTCCAGAACATCTCAGGAGAGGAGAAGCGCAGGCTCAGGTCCATGATGCCGCAGAAATGGCAGGGCGCCTTCACCCGCGCGCAACCTCGGGCGCGGTTCATGGTGGTGACGCCGGTGACCTCCTCGTCGTCGTGGAACCCGCCATAACGGTTCAGGTAGTTGTCCAGGTAGCGCTCCCAGTTGTTGTCCGGCATCAACGTGCGGTCGGGCACGGGGATGGCGTCCAGGATCATGGTCTTGAACGCGCCTCCGCTGCCCTTGATCACGTCCGGGGGAATCTCCGGCAGGCGGTTGTGGGCGAGCCCGTCGGGCGTGCGGTAGAGGAGTTCGGGCACGGAGTCGATCGGGCGCTCCCCCTTCACCGCGCTCACCAGGGCGGACAGGGCGAACTCGCCGACGTCGGCGGCGCACACGTAGTCGACGACCTCGCGGTGCTTCAGGATCCGCTCGGCCATGGCCGTGGCCTGGTCGTTGCCGAAGACCGTGACGGCCCCGGCGTCCTTGCCGAGTTCGGCCAGCCGCAGCGCGTTGCCGTAGGACGTGGCCAGCACGCCCACGCCGAGGATGTCGGGGTCGAGATCCCTGACGAGCTGTTCGATCTCCGCCATGGGCGTGATCTGGCCGTCGACGGCGATCACGTCCAGGTCGGGGTGGTCGCGGCGCAGCACGGTCGCCAGCGAGACGACACCGAGTGCGGGGAACGTGCCGTCGTTCGCGATCGAGGAGACATCAGCGTCGCTGCCGGCGTTGACGAGCAGGACACTCTGTACCTTCTTGGTCATCGAGTACCTCTCAGCGGGTTCCAGGCCGACGTGCCGGTCCAGCCAGTACGGGCAGGCAACCCCGCGGGCACACACATCGAGGCCGGACCGATTCACCCGGTCAACGGCTTCCCCCAGGCCAGAGCGCGCGGCTGTCCGACCACGACGGCTCCATGCGCTCACTGTCGCTCACGATCGCGGACAGGCTCAATGCACCGGACAGATAGAGTTGACAGCAGTCATCCGCTATTGACACCCTCCATGCCCTAGGTGTACTAGCGGGAATGCAGGCGCAGGATCCGGCTCATCAGCCGCTGTCCGGCGATCGAGCCGCGCGAGACCTCGTCGACCACCTCGCTCACCTGGCCCTCCCGCAGCGTGGCCATGTCCCCGGCGATCGCCCTGATGACGGCCTCGGTGATCACGTGGTCGCTGAGGTAGTGCACGTACTCGGCCAGCGCCAGGTAGGAGCGGGCGCGGCCGTCCTCGTTCGGGCCGCGCAGGACCAGAATCTCCAGGATCTCGCGCAGCAGCGACTTGCCGCCGTTCCAGGACAGGGCGGCGCCGAGCACGGGTTCCAGCGCGTGCAGGAAGAGCGTCTCGTGCGGCAGGAACGAGAACAGCACACCCTGGCGGGCCCGCAGGTACGCGCCGGTGTCGGGCGGGGCGATCCAGGAGGTGTCCATCGGGGTGAGATCCCAGGTGGAGCCGGTGTCCAGGGCGAGCTCCAGGTCGGCGGCCCCGCCGACGGACGCGGCCCGCACCACCCTGGTCAGGCTGTCCCACTCCTCGTTGGCCAGCTGGGAACGCCACAGCAGCGCGAAGCGCCGCCACTCGGTGAAGGGGTCCTCGTGGCCGGGCCGTACCCGGGACCAGAGGAGGCGGGCGGGGTCGCAGGCCAGGGCGACCTTCAGCAGGTTGGCCGTGTAGTAGGCGTTGCGGCGGGCGGGCCCGGCGGTCCACGGGCGGTAGGCGGGGTGGGCGAGCTGGTCGCGCAGGTCGGCCAGCGCGAACAGGCGAGTGGCCAGCCCGCGCCAGGCCGGGTCGGCGGACTCGCGCAGAAACGTGATCACGGGCGGCCTCGTGGAGAGCGTCGACCAGGACAGCAGCGTGCCGAGCATGCCGTCGCTGACCTCCTCCACGACCAGCCGCGACTCCTGGACCAGCATGTCGTCCAGGAGCCTGCCGACCAGCCGGGCGATCAGGAACTCGCCGAACGTGGCGTGCAGGAACTCGTAGGTCTGCAGGATCTCGCCGCCGTCGCGGGTGGCCTGGGCCTGGTGGACGAAGAAGAAGCGGCCGAACGCCTGCTCGCCGGCGGTCAGCGGGGTAGCCAGCGAGGTGGGGCGGCGGGCGGACAGGCGCAGCGCCTCCAGGTCGGCGTCCACCTCGGCGGCGGTCGCCCACTGGCGGCCCCGGTTGAACATCGCGAACGCGACGATGCCCAGCAGCAGCAGTTCCTTCTCGACCAGGGCCGGGATCCGCTCGCGCGGGTGGCTCTTCTCCAGTTCCCGCTCGGCGAAGGCACGCATGAGGCGCTCGTACAGCTCGGCCTCGCCGATGCGGTCGGCGAGGTTCCTGCGCAGGGCGTTGCCGTAGGCGTCGTAGAGGGCCAGCATGAGCAGCAGCAGCGGCTGCTCGGCCAGGTTCCGCTGCGCGCGGGCGACCTCCATGGACAGCGGCAGCAGTCCCGCCTGGTCGAAGTAGGCGGCGTTGGCGTGGTTCCACACCTCCAGCCACTGCTCGATCTCCTCCAGGTCGAACGGCTCCAGCCGGGTCACCAGCGAGCCCTCGGGGTAGTCGACGCGGTCGGCCACCGCCGTACGGGAGGTCACGATCACCGCGACGGCGCGCCCCGCGTCGAGCTCGCGCTGCTGGAAGCGGGCCACCTTGGCCAGGTAGTCGGACTGCCGCACGCCGGTGGCCTGCAGCAGTTCGTCGAAGCCGTCGAGGATCACGACGGGCAGCGCGCCGTCGGCCGCCCGCGCCAGGTCGGGCCAGTGCAGCCGCTCGCCGCTGAGCTGGTAGACGGCCTGTTCGATCTGTTCCTGTACGTCCGCGCCGGCCGCCACGTCGCGCAGCGGCACCCGGACGGGCACGAAGTCGGCGGGCAGGCGGGCGGCGAGCACCTTGGTCAGCACCGACTTGCCCGCCCCGGGCTGGCCCAGGACCATGAGCGGCGTCCTGCCCGCCTCCGGCGAGGTGAGGTAGCCGGCGAGGAAGCGCGGCAGGCCGTCGCGCACCTCGCGCTCGCTCCACCAGGCCTCCTGGCTGGGGTCCTCCGCGCGCTCCGGCCGGCCCGAGCGGAAGCGCGGGGTGACGTAGGCGTCGCCCAGGCTGGGCAGTGCCAGCCCGGCGGGCACGTCACCGGTCTCGGCGACCGGGCGGCGCAGCGCCGCCCGGTGCAGGTTGCCCAACGCCGCAAGCCGGGCGTCCTGCGCGCGGGCCGGGGCCAGGCCGTCGAGCAGCCGTTCGAGGTCGGCCAGCCGTGCCCGGGTGGCTTGGTGCTCGACCATCGCCGACCAGAATCCGAACTCCGGCACGTCCAGGGCCAGCCGGCGGTAGCCGTCCTCGTACCTGCGGATGGCCGCCGTGGCGAGTGAGCTGTCGAAGACCCACTCCCGCTGGTGCTCCTGCAGCCGTTCCCAGAGGCTCAGCCCCTCGGCGAAGCTCCGCAACGCGCCGCGCAGCCGCTCGTACCGCACGAGGATGACGCTCTTGGCCTCCTCGAACGGCAGTTGCGGCGACGGGCAGACCGGGCTGCCCAGATCCACCCCGCGCAGCAGCGTGACCTGCTCCGTCTTGCTCATCCGCAGCTCACGGGCGCTGAACGGCAGTTCGATCCCGTCCAGCGCCTCGAAGAACGCGGTGAGGACCAGGATGGTGTGCGCGGCCTCGATGCGGTCCGTACGGCCGCGCCACTCCTTGCCCGCCCGCCAGTCCCGCCACCGCCCGAGCAGGTCGTTGCCGACCCGGATCAGCTCGCCCTTGGCGTCGATCAGGTCCCAGAGCCCCAGAGTGGCGGCGCCGAGAACCGTGTCGAGCGCCCTGACCGCCGGGTCGTCACCGCCGAGTAACCGCACGGCGTCGGCGTACCGGTACTCCCTCGCCATGCCGCCGATTATTGCGGGATTTAGAGGGTCAGCCCCGTCAGAACCATCACCTTCTCGTAGGTGTAGTCCTCCATCGCCGAGTGCAGGCCCTCGCGGCCGATGCCCGAGTCCTTCACCCCGCCGTACGGCATCTGGTCGGCCCGGTAGGAGGGGACGTCGCCGATGATGACGCCACCGACCTCCAGCTCCCGGTTGGCCCGGAAGGCGGCGTCGAGCGACCGGGTGAACACGCCGGCCTGCAGGCCGTACTTGGAGTCGTTGACCAGCGCGTACGCCTCGTCGATCGAGGCGGCCCGCTGCAGGATCATGACCGGGCCGAAGACCTCCTCGACGTTGACCTTGGCGTCGTGCGGGACGTCGGCCAGCACCGTCGGCGCGACCGTGGCGCCGTCGCGGGTGCCGCCGGCCAGCAGCCGGGCGCCGCTCGTGACGGCCTCCTGGACCCACTGCTCGACGCGCTCGGCGGCGGCCAGCGAGACCAGCGGGCCCACCTGGGTCTTCTCGTCGGCCGGGTCACCGGTCACCAGGTCGCCGACGGCGGGCACGAGGCGCTCGACGAAGGCGTCGAACACGGGCTGCTCGACGATCACCCGCTGGACGGCGATGCAGCTCTGACCGGCCTGGTAGTTGGAGAACAGGGCGATGCGCCGGGCCGCCCAGTCGAGGTCGGCGTCGGCCAGTACGACGGCGGCCGCGTTGCCGCCCAGCTCCAGAGTGACGTGCTTGCGCGGGATCTGGTCGGCGATGGAGTAGCCGACCGGGGCGGAGCCGGTGAACGACACCACGGGCAGGCGCGGGTCGTCGACCAGGGACGAGGCGCGCTCGTTCTCGATGGGGAGCACGGAGAACATGCCCTCGGGCAGGTCGGTCTCGGCCAAGATGTCGCCGAGCACGAGCGAGGACAGCGGGGTGGCGGGGGCGGGCTTGACGATGACCGGCGCGCCGACCGCGATGGCGGGGGCGACCTTGTGGGCGACGAGGTTCAGCGGGAAGTTGAACGGCGTGATCGCCAGCACGGGCCCCTTGGACACGCGGGTCACGTAGGCGAGCCGGCCGGCGGCGGCGGGCTCGGTGTCGAGCCGCTGCGTGGTGCCGGACCAGCGGCGGGTCTCCTCCGCGGCGAAGCGGAAGGTGGCGACGGCCCGGCCGACCTCGCCGCGGGCCCACATGATCGGCTTGCCGTTCTCCGACATGATCAGATGGGCGATCTCGTCGGCCCGCTCGGCCAGGCGGCGCGAGACATGGGCCAGGGCTTCGGCGCGCACGTGGACGGGCAGCGCGGCGGCCTGCCCGGCCACCGCGGCGGCGGCCGCCACGGCCTCCTCGACCTGCGCGGCGGTCGGCACCGAATATCGCCCGACCTCGCGACCGTCGTGGGGATTGGTCACGGTGAGCTCGACGTCCCCGGTGGCGGGGCGCCCTGCGAGCCAGAAGGTACGCACGTCCATACCCATGACGTTATGCCACCAGGAAGATCGGCGATTTACACCGGGGTGCACAAGCCCACCCCGGGCCTCCACCGTTACGTACAACCCACGACGAGGGACGGCATTTCGGAGGGTGCCGTCGATCAGGCCATGGGTAAGATCTCTAACCCCAAGTCAGGGTAAGGCCTGCTCCCTGATCGGCGCCCCGGGCTTGGCGTCACTGTTGCCACGCGGCCCTCATGTTTACCCGTTGTGTAACAGAAGTAGTACTAAATCGGGATGTTTACCGTGTGGAGCGGTTTGAACGATCGCCGCCATGGCTAAGTCATCGTGTGCGGGTCTCCAGCGCGGCGGGCCCCCGAGCTAGAAAGGCGTGGGCCCCGTGACCGAGCAGCATGCTTCGGCTCCGCTCGGGCTTCAGGGTGCCTACCTTCTGGGCGAGCGGGCCGGGCAGGACGAGCTGCGTTCGCGCCTGCTCGACGTCGCCGTCGCCCTGCTCGACAGCGACGGCCCGGAAAGCCTGAACATGCGCAGGATCGCCACCGAGGCGGGCTGCACCACCACCGTCATCTACACGATGTTCGGCAACCGGGAGGGCCTGGCCGAGGCGCTTTACCTGGAGGGCTTCGAGCGGTTCCGCCGCTTTCTCGACGCGGTGCCACACCGGCGCGATCCCTTCGAGTACCTCACCGCGCTCGGCCCCGCCTACCGCCAGGCCTGTCATGCCGAGCCCGGCTACTACTCGCTGATGTTCGAGCGTGCCATCCCCGGCTTCGAGCCCAGCGAACGCGCCCGTACGCTGGCCCGCGCGGCGCTCAACATCCTCGACCGGGTGATCTCCGACTGCATCGCCCAGGGCTACCTCATCCCGACCCAGCCCAGGAAGATCGCCGACGCCCTCTGGGCAGCCGCCCAGGGCGCCATCAGCCTGGAGCGGGCGGGTCACCTGCGCGACGGCCGCACCTACGAGGCGGTCACCACGGCCACGATCTGCTGCTACCTGGTCAACAAGTAGCTTCCAGGGCGATCCAGAGCTCCGCGCGCACCCCCGGGTCGTCCAGGTCGCGGCCGAGGAGTTCGGCGACGCGTTTCATCCGGTAGCGCAGGGTGTGGCGGTGGATGCCCAGGCGCTGGGCGGCCGCGTCCCAGTGGCCGTTGCTGGCCAGGTAGGCGCGCAGGGACGCGATGAGGTCGGCGCGGGAGCCGTACTGGCTGAGGGGGGCGAGCAGCGCGGACGAGAACGCCTGGGCGGCGGCGGGATCCAGCAGGGCGAGCAGCCCTTGCCCGGCCAGGTCGGCGAAGCGGACCGGCCTGCCCGTGCTGGCCTGCAGCGCGCGCCGTGCCTGGTCGAGCCCGCCGCGCAGGTCCCGGTACGGGCCCGGTCCGCTCACCCCCACCCTCCCGGCGGCCCGGCCGGCCGCCTCCGCGGTGACCACCGCGACCGCGGCGCCGTCGTGGAGGGCGGTGAAGCCGTGGGGTTCGAGGAGGTCCAGGGCGTCGGGGGCGGCGGCGAGGACCACGACCGGCTCGTCCGGCAGGTGGGCGCCGACCGGGGCCAGCACCGCGCGCGCCGCACCCTCCTGCCCCGCCAGCAGCAGTTCCAGTACGGCGCCGCGCACCCGCCGCTCGGCCTCCCGGTGCGCGCCCCCTTGCTCGACGGCCAGCGTCAGCAGGGAGCCGGCCGCGTTGATCACGGTATGCGTGACAGGGGAGAACGCCTGCCCGGCCCCCACGGCGAAGAACCCGCGCGGCCTGGCCCCGCCGCCGAGCGGCTGCACGACCACCTGCCCGTCGGGCCCCGACATGGCCACACTCGCCGGAAACCGCCCGCCCCGGCGCCGAAGCGCTGACTCCACCTGGTCCGTCCGTGTTCCGGCGGTGGCGTGCAGGATCTCCCCCGTCTCCGACACCAGAGCCGCCCACCCGCCCACCTCCTTGGCCAGCCGGTCGATCACCGCGTGCATCCCCTCGGGCCGGAGCGCCGCCCGGGTCAGGCGTCCCTGGGCGGCGAAGGCACGGGTGATCTCCTCGTACTGCTCGGCGGCCAGCAGTTCGCTGACGGCCTTGCCGATGGCGATGAACGGCGTCTCGCGGGGCACCTCCAGCAGCGGCAGCCCGGCGGCGGCAGCGGCGGCCACCAGCTCGGCCGGAACCTCGTCGTGGGTCAGCCCGACCCCGAACCCCAGCCCCGCGACGCCCCGCTCCACCAGCCGCCCGACATATCCGGGAAAGTCGCCTGCGCTGCTCAGCCGCATCCCCGTGGTCAGCACCAGTTCGGCGCCCTCCAGGAACGGCGTGGGGTCCTCGAGTTCGCTGACCGCGACCCACCGCACGTCCGAGTCCAGCGACCCGGCCAGGGGCCGAAGGCCCATCCGTCGCACCACGGTTCCCAGAGAAGGCGGCATTTTGTCCAGTCCGGCAGATTAAGACCCCTCAAGTGTGACATATCGACGTATCGGCGCAGGTCATCACCCGCCGTACCGTCAAGAGCATGAGCATTCCGCAGGAGCGTCGTCTCGTCACCGCCATCCCGGGGCCGAAGTCCCAGGAACTGCTGGCCCGCAAGCAGGCCGCCGTGCCCCCCGGCATCGGCACCACGCTGCCCGTCTTCGTGACGCGCGCGGGCGGGGGCGTGCTCGAGGACGCCGACGGCAACTCGCTCATCGACTTCGGCTCCGGCATCGCCGTGACCAGCGTCGGCAACGCCGCTCCGCGCGTGGTCGAGCGGGTGAGCAAGCAGGTGGCCGACTTCACCCACACCTGTTTCATGGTCACGCCGTACGAGTCGTACGTGGAGGTCTGCGAGAAGCTCAACCAGGTCACCCCGGGCGAGCACGAGAAGCGCACCTTCCTGGTCAACTCCGGCGCCGAGGCCGTCGAGAACGCCATCAAGGTCGCCCGCTACGCCACCGGCCGCCAGGCCGTCGTGGTGTTCGACCACGGCTACCACGGCCGCACCCTGCTGACGATGACCCTGACGGCCAAGAACATGCCGTACAAGCAGGGCTTCGGCCCCTACGCGCCCGAGGTCTACCGGGTGCCGCTGGCCTATCCGTTCCGCTGGCCCGGCGAGAACCCGGCCGACGAGGCGTACGCCCAGGCCGTGGACATGATCGAGAAGCAGGTCGGCGCCCAGAACGTGGCCGCCGTGGTCATCGAGCCGATCGCCGGAGAGGGCGGCTTCATCGAGCCCGCCAAGGGCTTCCTGCCGAGGATCGCGGAGTACTGCCGCGCCAACGGCATCGTCTTCGTCGCCGACGAGGTGCAGACGGGCTTCGCGCGTACCGGGGACATGTTCGCCTGTGAGGACGAGGGCGTGGTGCCCGACATCATCTGCACCGCCAAGGGCATCGCGGGCGGCCTGCCGCTGGCCGCGGTCACCGGCCGCGCCGAGCTCATGGACAAGGTGCACGTGGGCGGCCTCGGCGGCACGTACGGCGGCAACCCGCTGGCCTGCGAGGCGGCACTCGCCGTACTGGAGACCATCGAGCAGGACGACCTGGTCGCCAAGGCCCGCCGGATCGGCGAGATCATGCTCCCCCGCCTCAGGGCGCTGCAGGAGCGCTTCCCCATCATCGGCGACGTACGCGGACGCGGCGCCATGATCGCCATCGAACTGGTCGAGCCCGGGACGAAGAACCCGAACCCGGCCGCCGTCCAGGAGATCGTCAAGCGCTGCCACGCCGAAGGCCTGGTCATCCTCACGGCCGGAACCTACGGCAACGTGCTGCGTTTCCTGCCGCCGCTGGTCATGCCCGAGCACCTGCTGGAGGAGGGCCTCGGCATCCTGGAAAAGGCGTTCTCCTAGAAGAACCCCCACAGAACGGGCCATCCACCTTGATGGGGATGGCCCTGTTTTGTTGGTGTACCGCACGCCACCCGGCAGTGATTTCACCTGAGCTTGACGCTGTGCTAGCCGATCGGCGGAGCGACCGGGGCTATAACGGATCCGGTATAGGGGTGGGCGAACGCCTGGGGGAGAGTGATGGACTGGGGTTCGATGCCGACGTTCGACCCTGACGGCCTGAGCTGGGCCCAGCGTGACGGGGACGCCTGCGTGGTCTGCCACAAGAGGTGGCCGCGTCCCCGGGTGCGGGTGGGCCGCTTCCCCGACGACACCGCCGTGCTGGCCTGCCACGACTGCGCGGAGGCGCTGCGGCCCGCGCCGCTGGCCACCGTGGTGGCCTTCCGGGCCCGATGAGGCCTCAGGCCGCCTGACGCATCCCCCACGGCGAGCCGTACTCCGTGAGCAGGTCGAGGAACGGCACCGCGTCGAACGCCTCGGGACCGAGCACGCCCGTCCCCTTCCAGGCGCCGCCGGCCAGCAGTTCCAGCGCGACGACCGGGTGGATGGCGGTCTGCCAGACGACGGCCTGCGAGCCGTACTCGCGCATCGACCACTCGTTGTCCACCACGTGGTACAGGTACACCTCGCGCGGCGCGCCGTCCTTGCCCGTGCCCTTCACCCACGTCCCCGCGCAGGTCTTGCCGCGCATGCGCGAGCCCAGCGTGGCCGGGTCGGGCAGGCTCGCGGCCACGAGGTCGCGCGGCGCGACCTCGGCCGTGCCCACCCTCACCTTGTCGGCGCTGTCGAGCCCCAGCTTGTGCAGGGTCTTGAGCACGCCGATGAACTCCTCGCCGAGCCCGTACTTGAACGTCACCCGCCGCGCGTCGATCCAGCGCGGCACGAGCAGCACCTCTTCGTGCTCGACGTTGACGCACTCGACCGGCCCGATGCCCTCGGGGAAGTCGAACACCTCCGGCTCGCTGAACGGCTCGGTCGTGCGCCATTCGCCGTCCTCCCAGACGACGGGCGGATTGAGGCACTCCTCGATCGTGGTCCAGATCGAGAACGTCGGCGCGAAGTCGTAACCGTCCACGACCAGGTTGGAGCCGTCCCGCACGCCGATCTCGTCGATGCGCGCGAACAGGTGGTCGGCGGCATAGCGGGCGAACACGTCGGCCAGCCCCGGCTCCACCCCCATCCCGACCAGCGCGAGCTGCCCGCTCTCGCGCCAGCGCGGGTCGAGCTCGAACTGCCGGTCGCCGAGCTTCACCCCCGTCTTGCTGTACGGCTCGCGCGGATGCGGCTGCGACAGCGACATCGCCATGTCGAGGTAGTGCGCCCCGGCCTCCAGCGCCGCCTCGAACAGCGGCATCGTGAAGCGCGGATCGACGGCGTTGAACAGCACGTCGCAGTCGTGGGCCCGCAGCGCCTCGGCGACCTGGGCCCGGTCGGCGGCGTCGAGCTGGATGGCGCTGAACCGGGCGTCGTCGACCTGGGCGACCGCTCGCGCGGCCCGGTCCTGTTTGGAGTCGGCCACCACGATGTGTTGGAAGAAATCTCGGCGGGCCGCGATGGGCACGACAGCGGATCCGACGCCTCCGGCGCCGACAAGGAGGATTCTCATGCCCGAACTCTTTCACTGACTGGCTATTCAGTCAATTGCAGGGGCAAAAAGGGAGGCGTCCCGGGTCGGGGGGAACGCCCGGGACGCCTCAGGCAGGCGATGCCCAGCGGGGGGACGGGCACGCCCGCAGCATGTGCGAGCGGGCCCCCGACATCACCCGCTCAGCTCACAAGATCGGTCCACCTGTCTTCCCAGGTGTCGTAGTCAGTGCATTCCCGCTCCTGCGGACGGCAATCCCCCGGTGGCCGAACGGCAAAGGCGATCCGGTCGAACCGCGACTTCTTGCCCACCCCGTACGCCTCGCAGACCCGCCTGGCCTTCCCCTTGCACGCCTTGTCGTTGGCCGGGGCCAGCCCTGCCCACGCCGCCGCGGCACGCTGCGTATCGGCCGAAGCCGTCCAGCTCAGCCACCGGTAGGCGCAGTCGAGATTCGCCCCGGACGCGCCCAGCATCCACGAGTCCACCCACCCCGTGCTCCGCGCGGACGGCACCGTCTTCACCGGCTTGCCCGCCGTCTGCAACACCAGCCGCAGGTACGGCGTGGCCTGCGCGAAGTCCAGCCGCCCAGTCGCGAACCCGGTCACCACGTCCAGCGGGTCGTCCCAGTAGACGCGCTCGTCCTGCCGCCCGAGCATCTCCATCGCCTTGTCCAGCTCGGCCTCGGTCAGCGAGAACGGACTGCCGGACTTCCCGGCCGCCAGAGCCGCGTCCGCGATCGTCAGCGGGTCGTCCCTGAACGCCGCCTTGGGCGAGGCGAAGACCTGGTCCATGCCGGGCGCCTTGATCCGGCTCGCGTCGTAGAGGTACTCGTGAGAGCCCCACAGGTACGGCACGCCGTACACCTTGCCGCCGGAGGTGGTGAGGTCGCGCAGCGACTTGCCCAGCTCGGCGTACCCGTCGACCTTGGCCAGCTCGATCGGCAGCACCTGCTTGTCCGCGATGAGGCTCCCGGCCAGCCCGGGACCGGCCGAGACCACGTCGTAGGGGCGTTCCCTGAGCCGGGTGGCCATCTCCCCGGGGGTCTGGACCTGGTCGAGCCTGGCGATGCGGCAGCCGGTGGCCTTCTCGAAGGTGCCGGTCCAGTTGACCTTGGGGCTCGTGCCGCCGTACTCGGCGTAGCCGCGGTAGGTGAGGATCTGGAGCGTGCCGTCGCTCTGGGTGGGGGTGGGCGTCGGCTTGGCGGTGGACGGAGTGGGTTTGGGGATGGGGTTCGCCTGTGCGGCACCTGCCGAGGACACCACCACGGCCAGCGCCGCCAGCGCCAGGGCGGGTGTGCGGCGGTTCAACAGGATGCCCCCTTCTCGTTGCGGTCTGCGCTGGAGTTTACCCGGGCAGACCGCAACGGGAGGGTGTCACCTGTTCGTCGGGAAGCCCAGGTTCACGCCGCCGTGGGACGGGTCGAGCCAGCGCGAGGTGACGACCTTGCCGCGGGTGTAGAAGTGCACGCCCTCGGTGCCGTGCACGTGCGTGTCGCCGAACAACGACGACTTCCAGCCGCCGAAGCTGTAGAACGCCATCGGCACCGGGATCGGCACGTTGATGCCGACCATGCCGACCTCCACCTCGTTCTGGAAGCGCCGCGCGGCGCCGCCGTCGTTGGTGAAGACGGCGGTGCCGTTGCCGAACTCGAGCCCGTTGATCAGCTCAAGCCCCTCCTCGTAGGAGGAGACGCGCACGATCGACAGCACCGGGCCGAAGATCTCCTCGGTGTGGACCCGCGAACCGGCGGGAACGTTGTCGAGCACGGTCGGGCCGAGCCAGAATCCGGGCGTCTCGGCCGCCGGCGTGCCGCCGAGCACCTCCGTCCGCCGCCCGTCCACGACCAGCGTGGCGCCCTCGGAGACGCCGAGGTCCAGGTAGGAGGCGACCTTGTCGCGGTGCGGACCGGTAACCAGCGGGCCCATCTCCGAGCGCGGGTCGTCGCCGGGGCCGATCACGAGCTTGTCCACCCGCTCGACGATCTTCTTGACCAGGTCGTCGCCGACCGGGTCCACGGCCAGCACGACCGAGATCGCCATGCAGCGCTCGCCCGCCGAGCCGAACCCGGCCGAGACCGCCGAGTCGGCCACCAGGTCGAGGTCGGCGTCGGGCAGCACCAGCATGTGGTTCTTGGCCCCGCCCAGCGCCTGGACGCGCTTGCCGTGCGCGGTGCCGGTCTCGTAGACGTAGCGGGCGATCGGCGTGGAGCCGACGAACGAGACCGCCTTCACGTCCGGGTGCTCCAGCAGCCGGTCGACGGCGGCCTTGTCGCCCTGGACGACGTTGAAGACGCCGTCGGGCAGCCCGGCCTCCTGCCACAGCCGCGCCATCAGCAGCGAGGCCGACGGGTCCTTCTCCGACGGCTTGAGGATGAAGGCGTTCCCGCACGCGATCGCGATCGGGTACATCCACATCGGCACCATCGCCGGGAAGTTGAACGGCGTGATCCCCGCCACGACGCCGAGCGGCTGCCGGATCGAGTAGGAGTCGACCCGGGTCGAGACGCCCTCGGAGAAGCCGCCCTTGAGCAGGTGCGGGATGCCGCAGGCGAACTCCACGACCTCCAGGCCGCGCGACACCTCGCCGAGCGCGTCGGAGTGCACCTTGCCGTGCTCGGCGGAGATGAGCGCCGCGATCTCGTCACGGTGGGCGTACATCAGCTCGCGGAAGCGGAACAGCACCTGCGACCGCTTGACCAGCGAGGAGTCACGCCAGGCCGGGAAGGCCGCGAGGGCCGCGGCGACCGCCGCGTCCACGTCCGCGGCCGTGGCCATCGCGACGGTCCCGCTGACCTCGCCGGTCGCCGGGTTGTAGATCTCCTGGGTACGGCTGCCGCCGTCGGCGAGCGCGCCGTTGATCCAGTGCTTAACGGACTTCATCGTTGATGGTCTCCAGAGCGTCGACGATGATGCCCAGGCCTTCGGCGGCCTCGTCCATCGTCAGGGTGAGCGGCGGGGCCATGCGGATGGCGGTGCCGTACAGGCCGCCCTTGCCCGCGAGCAGGCCCGCCTGCTTGGTGAGCTCCATGAAGCGGCCGGTCATCGCGGGCTCGGCCAGCTCGATGGCGAACATCAGGCCCTTGCCGCGCACGCCGGTGACGATCGGCAGCCGCTCGGCGGCCGCGCGCAGCCCGTCGATGATGTGCGCTCCGGTGCGGGCGGCGTTGGCCTGCAGGTCGTGGTCGAGTACGTAGTCGAGGGTGGCGTTGGCGGCGGCCATGGAGATCGGGTTGCCGCCGAAGGTGGACAGGCCGACCGCGTGCAGGCCGTCCATGAGGTCGCCGCGGGCGACGAGGCCGCCGACGGCGAAGCCGTTGCCGAGGCCCTTGGCGAACGTCATCATGTCGGGCGTCACGCCGTGGTTCTGGATGCCGAAGAACGCGCTGCCGGTGCGCCCCCAGCCGGTCTGCACCTCGTCGGAGATGAGCAGGATGCCCTCCTCGTCGAGCACCTCCTTGTAGGCGGCGAACAGCCCGTCGGGCGCCATCGTGAAGCCGCCGACGCCCTGGATCGGCTCGGCGATCAGCGCGGCGACGTCCTTGGAGACGCCGGTGGCCAGCACGTGGCGCAGGTCTTCGACGCACACCTTGATGTAGTCGGCGTCCGACAGGCCCTTGAACTGCGACAGGTGCCGGTCGGCGCCGTGCAGGAAGTGCACGTTGAGCGGCGAGAGCGAGTTGTTCTTCCAGGTGCGGTTGCTGGTGACGCTGACCGCGCCGAAGCTGCGGCCGTGGTAGCTCTGGCGCATGGCCAGGACCTGGTCGCTCTTGCGGGCGTAGGTGGCCAGGAGGAGGGCGGTCTCGTTGGCCTCGGTGCCGGAGTTGGTGAAGAAGACCTTCGCGTCGGGGATGCCGGAGAGCCGGGCGATCTTCTCGGCCAGCTCGACCTGGCCGCGCAGCAGGTAGACGGTGCTCGTGTGGACGACACCGGTGGCCAGTTGCCGCTCGACGGCCTCGCGTACCTCGGGGACGTCGTATCCGATCATGTTGGTCAGGATGCCGACGAAGAAGTCCAGGTAGCTTTTGCCGTCGCTGTCGACGACGCGGCTGCCCTTGCCGCTGACAATCTCGATGGGCTCGTGGTAATTGAGGGCCAACCAGTTGGGCATCACTGCCCGGTGGCGCGCGAGAAGCTCCGACATGTTCCGAGTATCGCCGCATTCCGGAGCACCTTACACCTGCAACATGTCGGAGTGCAGGCCGGATGCCTTACATGTCGTAACCCTGCGGAAGCCGGGACAGAAGGGCACTTCGCGAGGCACGCTTGAGGTCCCCGCCCTGCGAGGGTTCGATGATCATACGACTGACCGTCCGCGACCCCGAACTGACCGCCGAGCACGACCTCGAAGTGGCGGCCGAGCCGGGCACGAAGCTCTCGACACTGCTCGGCGCGCTGCCGCCGCGGCCCTGCTACGCCGGTTCCGCCAAGCTCGATCCCGAGGCCACCTTCGCCGACGGGCCGCTGGTGTCCGGAATGGTGGTCGGCGTGGGCGAGCCGGCCCGCGACGAGCGGGCCAGACCCGCGGGGGCCACCGGCGGTCTGCGGGTGGTCGGCGGCCCCGACGCCGGGCGGCTCGTCTGGCTCTCGCCCGGCGCGCACGTCGTGGGCAGGGATCGCGACGCCGCCGTCCGCCTCGTGCGCGACCACCGGGTCTCCCGGCTCCACGTCCGCCTTGAGGTGAGCGTGACCGGCGAGCTCACCGTCACCGACCTGGGCTCCACCAACGGCACGCTGGTGGGGGGCGAGCAGGTGAGCGGCTCGGCCCCGCTGCGGCCGGGTGAGGTTCTCCAGGTGGGCGACGATCTGCTGCGCTGGGTGCCGTTGCCGGCCGCCCGGCCGCATGCCGTACGCGGGGCCGACGGCATGATCGCCTTCGACCGCGCGCTCGCCCGCCGGGAGCAGGGAACGGCATCCGATCACGTGCCCGACGAGCTGGACCTGACCCTGGCCGCGCTGCGGGAGGGACCGGGGCTGTGGTCGCGCGACGCCGCCTCCCCCGACGGGCTCATGCTCCGGGTGGGGGTCACGGGTGAGCCCGCCGTACCGGCTGCCGTGGACCTGCGGGAGGCCGGCGTGCTCGGCGTCGTGGGGCCGCGCCCGCCGGCCGACGGGCTGGTGCGCTGGCTGCTGGTGCAGCTCGCCACCCTGCGCGCCCCCGCCGAGCTGCGGCTGGTGATCCTGGCCGAGGAGGGCGGCGAACATCTGGCCTGGACGCGCTGGCTGCCGCACCTGCGCGGCGGCGGGCGGGTGCCGTGCCTGATCGGTACCACCGAGGAGACGCGGGCCGAGCGCGTGGCCGAACTCCTGGCGCTGATCGCCGACCCGCCGGAGGGCGAGGAGGTGGTCGTGCTGCTCGACGGCGCGCGCTCGCTGCGGGAACTGCCGGGCCTGCGCGAGGTGCTGCGCGACGGCCCCGCCGCCGGCGTGTACACGATCTGCGCCGATCGCCGCGGCATGAGCGAGTGCCGGGCCATCTGCGAGCTCGACGGCACCGACCTGCTGCTCACCCGGCCTGGCGACGGCCTGCCCGCGCCGATCCGGCCCGAGTACGTGGACACGGAGTCGGCCGAGCGCATCGCCCGCGCGCTGGCGCCGCTGCGCGACCGCGCCGAGCCCGACTCGCCCGCGCGGCTGCTGGACCTGCTCGGCATGCAGACGCCCGCCGTGCGCTGGTCGGACGCGCCGGTGACCAAGGTGGTGGTCGGCGCGGCGGTGGCCGGGACCGTCAGCGTGGACGTCGCCGCCGAGTCCCGCCTGCGCCTGGGCGGCGCCGGGCCGGACCTCGCGCGCGCCCTCGTCGCCGCGCTGCTCCTGGCCAATCCGCCGGACGCGCTCGCCCTCGTCCTGGTCGGCGAGAGCCTGCGCCCGTTCGCGACCTGCCCGCACGTGACCGGGTGGTTCCCGGCCTGGGAGCCGCGCATGAGCACGGCCCTGACGGCCGAGGCGCAGCGGCGCACCGCGCTCCTGGCCGCGCACGCCGCCCCGCCGCCCCGCCTGGTGGTGATCGCCGAGGAGGACCACGCGCCACCGCAGCCGGTGGAGAACGCCCAGCTCGGCATGCACCTGGTGCTGGTCACGGCGCTCACCTCCCGCAGCCGCGGCCTCGGCATGATCATGCGGCCGGGCGGCCAGCCACACCTGTTCAGGACCGGCGGGCTCGGCGACCCTCCGCCCGCGTGGGGCGCTCCCGCCCGCGTGCGTGTGGTGTCCTGGGCCGAGCTCGGCGACCCCCGCCCCGCCGATCCGCCCGCCGGCATGCCCACCGACCTGGAGTCCACCCTCGCGGCGATCCTCGGCGCGGCCGAGCGCCGCGGCACCCGGCCGCCGTTCCGCCCCATCCCGCCGCCGCTCCCCGAGCTCCTCCACGATCCGGTACGGCTACCGCATCCCCCCGCGCCGCGTAACACCCAGGTGGTGCCCTACGGCCTGGCCGACGACCCCGCCCACCAGGCCCAGCCCGTGGCGGCGTTCGACCTGCGCGGCACGGACCGGCTGCTGGTAGCGGGCCGCGCCGGATCCGGCCGTACCACCTTCGCCCGCACGCTCATCAGCGCCCTGACCCGGCACCCCGCCTGGATCTACGCGATCGAGGACAAGCCCGGCGAGCTGGCCGCCTACACCGCCCACTGCGGAGCCGTCGTCTCCCGCGGAGAGCCGGACCGGATCCGCCGCGTCATCACCTGGCTCGCGGGCGAGGCCGAGCGCCGCCTGGCCGCCGGGCCGGGCGATCCGGTGATCGTCCTGGTGGTCGACGGCTGGGAGCGCTTCGAGCGGCCCGACGCGCGATCGCTGATGAGAATCCTGCGCCGCCTGGTCACCAGGGGCCCGGCGGCCGGCATCCACACGGTCGCCGCGGGCCGGCGCGACAACGTGCTGTTCTCCCGCCGGCTGCTACTCGGGCACGGGCCGCCGGGCAGGGCGGCCGACGCGGCCACCGGCCAGGTGGTCCAGATCGCCGTCCCGGCGCCGCCGCGCACGCCGTTGACGGCCGCGCGGCCGTTCCCGCCGGTGCCGGGCAGCGTGGAGCCGGGCGAGCTCGGCCTGGTCACGGGACTCGCGATCGGCGTGGGCGGACAGGACGTGACCACGATCGGCCTGGACCCGCTCGGCGCCGGGCCGCACGCCGTCCTGGTCTCCGGCCCGCCGGGCTCCGGCCGCAGCGGCGCCGCGCTCCTGCTGGCCGGGGCCCTGCTGGAGCGGGGCGTGGACGTCCTGGTGATCGCCCCGCCCGGCTCGCCCGTCGCGGCGCTGGCCGGGGCGCGGGTCCTCACCGGCACGGCCTTCGCCGACGGGGAACTGCGCGCGGCGGTGGCGGGGCGGCAGCGGTTCGCCGTGGTGGTGGACGACTTCGACCAGGTGACCGTCACCGCCGCCGACCGGCCCACACTCCTCGACGAGACCGCCTCCAGCCTGGGCGCGCACGTCCTGGTCCTGGCGGGAGACGCCACGCCGATCCTGGAGGGACGGCCGCACCCACTGGCGCCGGTCGTGACCGAGGTGTTCAGGTCCGGCGCCCGCATCGTGCTGAACCCCCGCGACCGGGCCGCCGCGCTGATCCACGGGCTCGTGCTGGAGAACGACGAGCACGTCCCCGGTCCGCCGGGGCGCGGCTACCTGTCGGTGTCCGGGCGGACCGTGCTGGTTCAGCTCGCGCGGGGGTCGAGTGCGTAGTCGATGCGCTCGACAAGCTGCGACAGCCCGTCGTACAGGTAGACGGTGTGGTTGCCGTCGGCGTCCCTGACCGAGGTGCCGCGTGACTCGTACTCCAGCGTGAGCTCCTGGGGGCCGGACGCGTGTACGCACCGGCCGAGGGCGTCGTAGGTGTAGGTGTAGGCGAGCCGCTGGCCGTCGTCCCATTCGGTGACGCGGCCGGCCCGGTCGTACGCGAAGTGCCGCACCAGTCCCGGGCAGGCGGCTTCCGTCAGGTTGCCCGCCCGGTCGTAGGTGTAGGCGGCCAGGAGCTCGTTGCGCCGCCGGATCGCGACGACGCGGCCCGCGGCGGTCTCGACGTCCAGGGCGCGGCCCGCGGCGTTCACCACCTCGGCCGGGGCGCCGTCCGGGCCGTGGCGCAGCTCGATCCGGCCGCCGTCAGGACCGTCCACCGCGGTCAACGGAAGGCGGTCGCCGGCGCCGGTGTAGTGCGTGGTCAGGCCGGTGCCGGGGTCGGTGACGGCGTAGCCGTACCGGATCCTGCTCAGGCGGGCGCGCCCGGCGCGCTCGCCCGGCGGCGGGCAGGCGGCCACGGACCCGTCGCCGGGATGCGGGAACAGGCGCGCGGCGCCGTCGGCGGCGAACACGTGCACGCCGTCGGCGTGAACCTCCGCCCGCTGGTCGAAGGTGGAGGTCCACGCCGGGCCGAACCACCGTCCGTCCCCGTGACCGGACCGGTGCACGCGCCGCAGTTCCAGCGCGGGCGGTCCGGGCAGGTCCAGGTCGTGCTGCGGCAGGATCACCGTGCCGGTCGCGTAGTGGATCGGTCCGGCGTGTGCGGACGCGCGGTCCGATCCAGCCCCCGATGCGACCGCCTCCCGCACACCCATGGACCATCCCCCCAGAACGGAATTCGGCTGCCCCGTTGTACGCACCCCGCCCACCCGGCGGTTCAATTCCCGAGCAAGATTTTTCCGGGCCCCCTAGGGGGAATCCCGTGCACCTGTCGGTGTACGCCGCCGCCACCCACTACCGCGGCTGAGGCACGGCAAGAGCCGCCTGCGGGCCGACGACCGGAAGGGGGCCGATCACCCACTATCGGATCATCACCACGAACAAGGAGATCCGATGACGAACACCGCCACGCTTACCCGCCCTGACGTCCACCCCGGCCCGCCGAAGCTCGACCGCGACCAGTTGCGCCGCGCCCAGCAGGAGACGCTGGACACCCCGCGCATGAAGTACAGCCTGCTGGCCAAGATGATGTTCAAGCCGGTCGACATCATGTACGGCAAGGAAGGCTCGTTCACCAAGTTCGCCATGCTCGAGATCATCGCCCGCGTGCCGTACCAGGCGTGGGAGCGCATGGGCTACTGGGCGGTCCACCGTCACCGCACCCGCTCCGGGCTGGCCAGACGGGTCTTCGAGCGGATCGTCGAGGCCCGCTCCGACCAGGACAACGAGCAGTTCCACCTGCTGATCATGGAAGACCTGATCGACCGGCAGGGGCTCAAGCGCAACTGGCTGCTGCACCGCGCGGCGCCGTGGCTGATCGCGCTGTTCTACTACCACGTCTCGTGGATGCTGTTCCTGGTCAGGCCCGACTGGAGCTACCGGCTGAACGCCGAGTTCGAGGACCACGCCGAGCACGAGTACATGACGTTCGTGGCCGAGAACCCGGACCTGGAGTTCGTGCCCGACCCCGGCACCTACGCCGACGAGTACGGCCGCTACCGCTCGGTGGCCGACCTGCTGCGCCAGATCGGCCACGACGAGCGGGTGCACAAGCTCGACAGCCTGGAGAACATGCGCGAGCCGCGCATGGCGGCCTAACCGATGGCCGCCTCGACGGACTGCTCCGCCCGCTTGGGAGCGGGCGTACGCAGGACCGCGAGCGCGAGCACGGCGGCCAGGAGGCAGAAGACCGCACCGATCCAGGATCCGACGTGCATCGCGGTGGTGAAGGCCTCGCGGGCGGGGCCTTCCCAGCCGCCCATCCTGAGCGCCTCGCCGATCGACGCCCTGGCCTGGGCGGGCGCGCTCTCCGGCATCGCGGAGGTGTACACCCCGGCCAGGACGCTGCCGAGCACGGCGATGCTGAGGGCCATGCCGACCTGCTGGACGGTGTCGTTCATGGCCGAGCCGACACCGGCGTGCTCCACCGGGATCGCGCCCATGAGCGTCGCGTAGGCCGCGGGACCGGCCAGGCCGCCGCCGATGCCCATGACCACGAGGCCGGCCAGCATGGGCCCGTACCCGGTGGTGACCGCGAGGATGACGAACCCGGCGGCGAGCACGAGCAGCCCCGAGGAGATGAGCGCCCGGTTGCTCACCCGCTGCCCCAGAGCCGCGCCGGCCGCGTTGAAGACGGTCGCCGCGATCACGTACGGCACCAGCGCCAGCCCCGCCTGCATGGCCCCGTACCCGAGGACGAACTGCAGATACTGCGTGAGCATGAGCATCAGCGCGCCCGCCCCGAAGGACATGAGCAGGATCGAGAAGGAAGCGCCGCTGAAGTTGCGCTGCCTGAACAGTTCCAGCGGCATCATCGGATGGTCGGAGCGCCGCTCCCAGACGAAGAAGGCGGCGAGCGCGAGCACGGCCAGGGCGATCGCGACGACGTTCCACTCCCGCTCGATGATGACGTAGACGGCCGAGGTGAGGCCGACGACGGACAGGACCACGCCGACCGGGTCGATCTTGCGGGCCGGGGCCTTCGACTCGGGCATGAGGACGATCGCGGCGATGATCGCCAGCACCGCGATCGGCACGTTGATGAGGAAGACCGAGGCCCAGCCCCAGTTCTCCAGCATGAGGCCGCCCAGCGTGGGCCCGGCCACGACGCCGATCATCGACGTGGCGCCCCAGGCGGCCATGGCCTTGCGGCGTTCCTCCGCGTCGAAGACGGTGATGAGGATGGACAGGGTCGAGGGCATGAGCACCGATCCGCCGACGCCCATGAGCGTCCGCATCGCGATGAGGTGCCACGGCTCGCTCACCAGGATCGCGAGGGCGGAGGCGCCGCCGAACAACGTGAGGCCGATGACCAGCATCTTCCTGCGGCCGAAACGGTCGGACAGGCTTCCGGCGGTGAGCAGCAACCCGGCGAAGACCAGCACGTAGGCGTCCAGGATCCACTGGATCTCGGAGGGCGTCGCGCCCAGATCCCGCACGAGGGTCGGGATGGCCAGGTTCAGCACGGTCCCGTCGACGGCCAGCACGAGCGTGGCCAGGCAGAGTACAGCGAGAGTCCACCAGCGGCGGGGGTCTCGCACAGTGTTCGATTCCACTCGCACACTGTACGACACTTCTCGCACAGTGTGCGAGAGCATTTATCCTGGAGTGGTGACCAAGCAGTTCACCTCCGTCTGGACCCGCGAACCACGCTCGCCGAGGTCCTCGCCCGGCCTGAGCCGCGAGCAGATCGTCCGCGCCGCCCTGGAACTCCTCGACGCCGAAGGCACCGACGGTCTCAGCATGCGCAAGCTGGGCGCCAAGCTCGACGCCGGGGCGACCAGCATCTACTGGTACGTCGCCAACAAGGACGAGCTCATGGAGCTCGCCTACGACGAGATCTGGGCGGACATGGAGGTGGCCGACCCGGACCAGATCAGCTGGCGCTACTCCGCCGCCACGTTCGGCAAGGGCATGCGGCAGGCCATCCTCCGGCATCCCTGGGCGGCCCGCCTCATCGGCCGCCTGCCGGCCATCGGCCCCAACGCGCTGCGCGTCACCGACCGGCTGCGCAAGGCCTTCACCCAGGCGGGCTTCAGAGGCCTGGAGATCGACTACGCGGCGAGCACCCTCACCAGCTACGTCTTCGGTATGACGATCCCCGAGGCGGTCTGGAACGAGTACATCAACGAGCGGCAGCCCGACATGGACGGCATGCGCCAGGCCGTGGTGGCCGCGGTGGCCGGCTACCCGGAGATGCAGGCACTCGTCAAGGACATGCAGGCCCACGACCCCCAGGAGATCCGCGCGATGAGTTTCGACTTCGGCCTGTACACGGTGCTCGACGGTCTTGAGGCGCGCCTGGTCACGTAGCAGGATTCCGGTCATGAGCGATTTCCGAGCCGCGCGCGACCTGCTGCTCCAGTCCGACTACGACACCGCCCGCCGCGACTTCCGCTGGCCCGACCTTCCGGAGTTCAACTGGGCGCTGGACTGGTTCGACGGCGTACTGGCGGCCGAGTCGCCGGACGCGGTCGCCCTGAACATCGTCGGCAAGGTCTCCTATACCTTCGCCGAGCTGTCAGAACGCTCCAACCGGGTGGCCAACGGGCTGCGCTCGGCCGGGGTACGGCGCGGCGACCGGATCCTGCTCATGCTGGGCAACCAGGCGGAGCTGTGGGAGTCGATGCTGGCCGCGATCAAGCTGGGCGCGGTCGTCATCCCGGCCACCACGCTGCTGACCGCCAAGGACGTCGAGGAGCGGGTCGCCCGGGGCGGCGTGGCGCATGTCATCGCCAATGCCGCCGACGCGGAGAAGTTCACCGGCGAGGCGTACACGAAGATCTCCGTCGGCGCGGCCGACGGCTGGCGGACCTACTCCTACGGCGAGCCGGACTTCACCCCCGACGGGCCGACGCTCGCGAGCGACACCATGCTGCTCTACTTCACCTCGGGCACGACCTCGCAGCCCAAACTGGTCGAGCACACGCACGCCTCCTACCCGGCCGGGCACCTGTCCACGATGTTCTGGATCGGGCTGCGGCCCGGCGACGTGCACCTCAACATCTCCTCGCCGGGCTGGGCCAAGCACGCCTGGAGCAACGTCTTCGCGCCGTGGAACGCGGGGGCGACCGTGCTGGTCCACGACTACCAGCGTTTCTCCGCGCAGGCGCTGCTCGAAGTGCTGCGTGACGAGCGGGTGACGACGTTCTGCGCGCCGCCGACGGTGTGGCGCATGCTCATCCAGGAGGACCTCGCCGCGTGGCAGCTCTCCCTGCGTACGGCCGTCGCCGCGGGCGAGCCGCTCAACCCGGAGATCATCGACCAGGTCGCCAAGGCGTGGGGCCTGACCATCCGCGACGGCTACGGCCAGACCGAGACGACCGCCCAGATCGGCAACGTACCCGGCGTACCGGTCAAGCCCGGCTCGATGGGCCGCGCGCTGCCCGGCTACGACGTGGTCCTGCTCGACCCGGTCACTGGCGAGCCGGGCGCCGACGGCGAGATCTGCCTGCCCCTGGACGAGCGCCGCCCGCTCGGCCTGATGACCCGCTACGTCGGCCAGGACCCGGGCACCGCCGACGGCTACTACCACACCGGCGACGTGGCCACCCGGGACGCCGACGGCTACATCACCTATGTCGGGCGCACCGACGACGTGTTCAAGGCCTCGGACTATCGCATCTCGCCGTTCGAGCTGGAGAGCGTGCTGCTGGAGCACGAAGCGGTCGCGGAGGCCGCGGTGGTGCCCGCCCCCGATCCGGTACGGCTGGCCGTACCGAAGGCCTATGTGACCCTCGCGCCCGGGTACGAGCCGACGGAGGAGACCGCACGGGCGATCTTCGAGCACTCGCGGCGGGAACTGGCGCCCTACAAGCGGATCAGGCGGCTGGAGTTCGGCGAGCTGCCCAAGACGATCTCCGGCAAGATCCGCCGGGTCGAGCTGCGCGAGCAGGCGGCGGATCGGGAGTTCACCGAGGAGTCCTTCCGTTAACCGCCTGACGGACAAATCCCAGGAAGAGCACCATTTCCCCTATAGCATCTTGTAAGGGTCCAGGTGTCCATAATTACAGGCTGATCGGATAGGCTCGGGCCGTGCTGCCCACTCTCGCCGATGTCCTGGCCTTGGAGACCGTACGCCGGGGGAACCCGCGTGTGGTCGCCGGGGCCGATCGGCTCGACACCAAGGTGCGGTGGGTGCACGTCGGGGAGATCGCCGACATCGCGCACCTGCTGCGCGGCGGCGAACTCGTCCTCACCACGGGCGTGGCCCTGCCCGACGACCCCGAGAAGCTCGCCGACTACATCGCCGAGCTCGCCCAGGTCGGCGCGTCGGGGCTGGTCGTCGAGCTCGGCCGCCGGTTCGTCCGCGAACTGCCCCGAGCCGTGATCAAGTCCGCCGAGGAGCACGGGCTGCCGGTGATCGTGCTGACCCGCGAGACGCCGTTCGTGCAGATCACCGAGTCGGTGCACGCCTGGATCATCGACAACCAGCTGGAGGAGCTGCGCGCCTCCGAGCAGCTGCACGAGGTGTTCACCGAGCTGTCGGTCGAAGGCGCCTCGCCGGCCGACGTGCTCGCCCAGGTCGCGCGGCTGTCGAACCGGCCCGTTCTCCTGGAGAACCTCGCCCACCAGGTGCTCGCCTGCGAGTCCGCCGGCCGCGACATCGGCGCGCTGCTCGCCGGCTGGGAGACCAGGTCGCGCGCCGTGGCCCCCGCCGACCGGACCGCCTACGACCCCGCCTCCGGCTGGCTGGTCACCACCGTCGGCGCCCGCGGCCAGGACTGGGGCCGGCTGATCCTGCTCTGCGACGTACCGCCGGGACCGCGCGACATGGTGCTGGCCGAACGCGCCGCCACCACCCTCGCCCTCGGCCGCCTCCTCGAACGCCACCAGGAATCCCTCGAACGCCAGGCCCACGGCACGATCATCACCGGCATCCTCACCCACGCCTACTCCGACCCCGACGAGGCCGCCGCCCGCGCCCGCGCCGTCGGCGTCCCGCTCACCGGCCGCAAGCTGATCAGCGTCGTCATCCGGCCGACCGAACCCGTCGACCAGGCACTCGACGGCCAGGCCCAGCTCGGCGAACTGGCCGAGGCCACCGCCGCCGCCTGCCGCGACGCCCGGCTGCCCGCGCTGGTCGGCGCCCTCGACCAGGACCGGGTCGGCGTCCTGCTGCCGCTGCCGCCGCGTACCCACGCGGAACCCGCGCTGACCACGCTCGCCGACCGGCTGCGCATGCTGTGGAAGCCCGGCTCCGCCTTCGTCCTCGCGGCGGGTTCCGTCGTCGAGTCGATCCGCGACGTGCGGCGCAGCTTTTTAGAGGCCGAACAGGTGGCCGACGTCGCCGTGCGCCAGCCCGACGGCCGCGCCTACTACCGGCTGCCCGATCTGCGCCTGCGCGGCCTGCTCCACCTGCTGCGCGACGACGCCAGAATGCAGACCTTCGCCGAACGCGAACTCGGCGCGCTCCTGGCCCACGACGCCCAGCGCGGCGGCGACCTCACCAGAATCCTGCGCATCTACCTGGACGCCGGCCGCAACAAGGCGGTCGCCGCCCAGAAGGCCCACCTGTCCAGGCCCGCGTTCTACGATCGGCTGCGCCGGCTGGAGCGCATCCTGGACACCGACCTGGACGATGTCGAGTCGTGCCTGTCGCTGCACGTGGCGTTGCTGGCGCTGGAGTCATTCCGTCGCGAGAATCGCTGAAGCAAACCGGACCAAGGACGTTCATGCCTGACCTCTTCGTGCCCGAGCCCGCCGCACTGGGCCCCATGCTCGCCACCGCGGGCGCGTTCGCCGTCCCCGTCCACGAGGTACGGCTGACGCCCGACGAACTCCACCCCGACCAGATCGTCGCCGGCGACCCCGCCACCTCCTCCATGGACCTCGGCAACGGACGCGGCATCTGGGAGATCACACCCGGCGTGGTCACCGACGTGGAGACGGACGAGATGTTCGTGGTGCTGTCGGGGCGGGCGACGATCGCGGTCGAGGGCGGAACCACGATCGAGGTGGGGCCGGGGGATGTGGCATTGCTGGCAGACGGCGCGAAGACCACGTGGATCGTCCACGAAACCCTCCGCAAGGTCTACCAATCCCGCTAACCCACCAGACTCCCCACCCCTTCCCACCTCCCGGCCCAGCTCCGAGCCTGACCCCCAAGCCACCCCCAGGCCCGGCCCCCTGGCCACCCTCGCGCCACCTCCCCGCCCAGCACCTCGGACCAACTCCCGGCTGACGCCCCTTGCCACCTCCCGCGACATCACCCCTTAGCCGCCCTTCGCACCTTTGCCCTGATTGCCGCCTTCCACCGCCGGCAAGGGGGATTCCGGCGGCCTTCACCGCCGGTGGGCGTTTACCCTCAGGGTTTCGGACAGGGCGGAGGGTCCTTCAGAAGCCCATGGCCTGCCGTACCTCCTCAAGGGTGTGGGTAGCGCGCTCGCGGGCCGTGGCGTTGCCCTCGCGCAGGACCGCCCGCACGGCCCCCTCGTCCAGGTCGGCGCGGCGCTTCCTGATCGGGCGCAGGAAGTCGTTGACCGCGTCCGTGGTGACGGACTTGAGGCGGGCGGCGCCGCCGTCCCCGATCTCCTCGGCGAGTTCCCGCGGCGGGCGGTCCAGGCACAGCCCGGCCAGCGTGAGCAGGCCAGAAACCCCCGGCCGCCGTTCCTCGTCGAACGTGATACGGCGGTCGGCGTCGGTGACCGCGCGGCGGATCAGCGCGGCCGTCTCGTCCTCGGTGGCCTTGAGCGGGATGGAGTTGCCCCGGCTCTTGCTCATCTTGCCGCCGTCGAGCCCCTTGAGGCTGGGCTGCGCGCCCATCATCGCCTCCGGGATGGGAAAAACTATCCCATACCGCTCGTTGAAGCGCCGCGCCACGAGCCGCGTCACCTCCACGTGCGGCAACTGGTCCCGGCCGACCGGCACCAGCGTGCCCTTGCAGAACAGGATGTCGGCCGCCTGATGCACCGGATAGGTGAACATCAGCCCACTCACCGCGCTCTGCGAACTGTGCAGGATCTCGTCCTTGACTGTCGGGTTCCGCTGCAGTTCGGCCATCGACACCAGGCTCAGGAACGGCAGCAGCAACTGGTTCAGCTCCGGCACCGCGCTGTGCTGGAAGATCGTCACCTTGGCCGGGTCGAGCCCGATCGCGAGATAGTCGAGCAGCAACTCCGTGATGTTGCGCTGGATCTCCCCGGGCAGGTCACGGTCGGTGATCACCTGATAGTCGGCGACGAGCACGTACATCCGGTGCCGATGCTGCAACTCCACCCGATTGGCGAGCGAGCCGAAGTAGTGACCGAGATGGAGCGGACCGGTCGGCCGATCGCCGGTCAACACGACGTGGTTCATTCTGGGATTCCTTTCCGGACGTCCCCAGACACCACAAAAGGCCGTCCTGGGGACGGCCTTTTCGCATGCGAAGGTCAGCGGCCGCCGGGCGGCCGCCACCACATGCTGATTCGGGTCATGACTCCATTGTAGGCGCAAGCCGTACAGGACCCAGATTCTGTACGGCTTGCGCCGGCTCGTGACTACCTGCGGTGATCGTGCGACATGTCGGCGTGGATGGTGTCGTCTGCGCAGATGTACAGATCCCACCGACGGGGACGCGCCACGAACGCGCCCAGGATGAAGCCCAGAACGACGCTCGCGAAGATCACAAGGAGGATGCTCAGCCCCATAACGGCTGCCTCTCGGGGAAAGTTCGTGCCGCTCGAAATACGGCCTACCGAAAGGTAACCCCGGCCGGTCCTGTGGCGCAGCAGAATCCCATGTACTCCCCCATATTGACCATTCAATCGCCGCAGGCATGGGCCCTTTCGCTAGTTGCTGATGTCAATCTCGTAACCACGGGCGTGTTCCCACACCCCGGCCAAGCGGGAGCGCCAGGATAGTCCGGATTGTTATCGGCACCCTGGAGTCTTTTGATGTCTCGACGCACCCTCGTCGTCGGCCTGTCCCTGGCCACCGCGATCACGGCTGCCACCGTGCCAGTCGCCGCCAAGGAGCTGGCGGTGACGTTCCCCTCCTCCAAGTTCCCCTTGGGAACGGCCACCGTACCGACCAAGACGCAGAAAGCGGTCGCCGGTGGCATCGACATGTACAAGGTCCGGGCCGGCACCGCCACCCAGGGCTACAGCGTCAGCGTGATCATGCCCAGCGGCCGCGACTACGGCACCCGCGCGACCGCCGATGCCAAGGCCGCCGAGGTCGAGGCTGCCGGCCAGATCCCCAGCGTCCAGCAGTTCATCCGCCCCGCCGTGGCCGACGCCCCGGCCCAGGAGATCTTCATGGTCCGGGTCGGCCTCTGGTCCTTGCAGGACAAGAAGAAGGCGGAAGAGACCGTCAAGGCCCTGAAGGACGCGGGCATCAAGTCCAAGGTCGACTACCTCGGCGACGACGGCGTCGACACGACCGGCCCGTGGAACATGAACGTCCTCATGATCGACGCAAAGAAGTTCCGCGGCTCGTACGGCGCCAGCCTCGGCACCAGCGTCGCCAAGCGCGAGACGACCTCCGCCATGGCCAAGGCGGCAGGCGCCCTGGCCGCGATCAACGGCGGCTTCTTCAACATCCACGCCTCGAAGGCGCTGCGCGGAGACCCCCTCGGCGCTTCGGTGGTGGCGGGCAAGCTCCTGAGCGAACCCGTCCCCGGCCGCGCCGCCATCGTCCTGAGAGGCCGCAAGGCCAGCATCACCGAGCTGAAGTCCACCATCACCGCCGTGTCCCAGGACGGCCAGGCCCTCAACGTCAACGGCATCAACCGCCCCACCGCGGTCGACGAACTAGTCCTCTACACGGAGGAATGGGGCGCCAAGACCCCCGCCGACGGCGGCACCGACGTCGTCCTGGACGCCAACGGCAAGGTGGTCGCCGTACGCGCCGCAGGCGCCGCGGTCCCGGCCGGCCACCGAGTCCTGCACGGTGCGGGCGCGGCGGCCGAATGGCTGGGCCAGCACGCCATGGACGGCTGGACCGTCAAGATCGACACCAAGCTGGTGGACCTGCGCACCGGCAAGCGCCTGGCCCTCACCCCCAACCTGAACGTGGTCGCCGGCGGCGTCGGCCTCGTCCGCAACGGCCGGGTCAAGGTCATGGCCAAGCGCGACGGGCACGACTCGGTCAACATGATCCTCCGCCGGCACCCGCGTACCCTCGCCGGCGTCACCAGAAACGGCAGCCTGATCCTCGCCACCGTGGACGGCCGCAAGCCCGGCGAGACCGTGGGGGCCAACATGGTGGAGGCAGCCCAGCTGATGCGCTGGCTGGGCGCCGTCCAGGCAATCAACCTGGACGGGGGCGGGTCTACGGCGATGGTCGTAAAGAACAAGGTAGTCAACAAGCCTTCGGACGGCGCCGAACGAGCCGTGGGCGACGCCCTGCTAGTCCTCCCCAAGTAGCCAGAAGGGGGGCGCCCAACCACCCACCGGGCGCCCCGCACCCCCGCTCCAACCCAGCAACACACGAGCCACGCGGGGACGTGCCTTGGTAGCCCGTCCACGTTGCGCCGAACACGCCCGCTCAGCCTTTCACCGCACCGACGCTAGACCAGCGGCGTGACAGAGCTGAGCGCCGTGCGCGTTGCGCCGTTCACGTCCGCGCGGGGTTCTCGCCGCACCGGCGCTCGACAAGCGTGGAGGAGGGCGACGCGGATAGGAGGCGGGCGGGGAGGCGAGGCGGGCGGGGAGGGGCTGCAAGCCCTCGCCGGTGCAGAGTGGGAGGCGGTAAGCCCCCGCCGGTGCAGGGTGGGGGCGGTGAGCCGTCGCCAGCGCCTCGGGAAACCCAGCGCCTCCGGGGGAACGCGAAAAAGGGGCCACCCCAGCGACGGCGGGACAGCCCCTTCGGAACGCGAAAAAGAAGAAGGGGCCCGACCAGCCGGTCGGGCCCCTTCTCCTCTTGCATGTTTTGTGCGGCGGTGACCTACTCTCCCACACCCTCC
>NZ_JBHYIO010000032.1:0-151082 GCF_042740095.1 Nonomuraea sp. NPDC059023
ACGTCTTCCGCGGCCTCATGCGCTGGGGATTCAGCATGATCGCCATCGCGCCCCTGCTCACCTGGCTGATCTTCCTCGCACCCAGCTGGTCCTGAGTCCGCCGCCAATTCTGTATCGACCTTAAGGCCGATATCAGGCAGCCTTTTCGAAACTGTGTTCCCTTGAGGGTTGTGACTCCAGGTTCGGTTGAGGTAGAACTGACCTGGAGTTACGCAAGTCGCACCCGGCTGAAGACGGTGGCGAGCCGTACCGGAGGAGGGCCGATCGCGGCCGCCCGTGAACGCTCGCTCCGTCGCAGCCGCCATGCCGCCCTGGAGTCCGCCGGAAGGCTTACTCCGGCACCCCCGAGGAGCCTTGTGCCGAGCTTGCTGCTGCCCATGTCCAGACATATCCCGTTTCTGGCGGCGCTGGTGCCCGCCATCGCCTTACGGGGACTGGCGATCCACGGCTACCCGCCCGCCCTGTTCTTCTGGGCGGACTCCTTCACCTATCTCAGGTCCGCGGCCGAACCCGTCCCTGGAACGTTCCGGCCGCTCGGATACTCCTTATTCCTGGCCGTGCTCGGCCCGGGGCAGAGCCTGGCGCTGGTGACGACCGTCCAGCACCTGCTCGGCCTGGGCCTGGCAGTGGCGGCGTACGCGCTGCTGCGCCGGCACGGCCTGCCCGGATGGGGCGCGACGCTCGCGGTCACGCCCGTGCTGTACGACGAGTTCCTGATCCTGCTGGAGCACATGATCATGGCGGACGCCCTGTTCACCGTGCTGGCCACGGGCGGGATCGTGATCCTGTTGCGCCGGGTCACGCCCGTGTCGGGGGCCTGCGCCGGGCTGCTGCTCGCGCTGGCCACGCTCACCAGGACGATCGGCGCGGTCGTCCTGCTCCTCACCGCCGCCTACCTGCTGTGGCGCGGCCGGCACGCCCTCATTCCCCACCTGCTCGCCGCCGCCGCGCCGCTCATCGCCTACGCCTGCTGGATGGCGGCCACGAGCGGCACCTTCGGGCTCACCAAGTCCGAGGGCATCTTCCTGTGGTCGCGCACGATGAGCTTCGCCGACTGCTCGGTGATCAAGCCGGAGCCCCGGCTGGCGGTCCTGTGCCCCGACCAGCCCGTCGGCGAGCGACCGGCGGCGCCGTTCTGGCTGTGGCAGCCCGCGTCCCCGCTGTACAAGGTGCCGGGCGCGGACAGGAACGCCCTGGCCGGGCAGTTCGCCCGCACGGCCGTCGCCGCGCAGCCCGGCGACTACCTCGCCGCGGTCGGCAGGGACATGCGCTGGCTGCTGCGCTGGGAACGCACCACCGACAGAAGCGTCGCCGTCAGGAAGACCAACCCGTACTGGTTCCCCTTCGAGCCGAGGCCGCTCAAGGACGGCGCTGCCGCCGCCTATGAGGGCGAACCGGTCCAGCCGCGCATCGCCGAGCCGTACGCCGGCGTGCTCCGCGCCTACCAGCGGTTCGGTTACCTGCCGATCCCGCTGCTGCTCGTGCTGCTGGCCGGCGCCCTGGCCACGGCGCTGGTACGGCGCCGCCACGACGCCCTGCTCCCCGCCCTCGCGGCCACCGCGCTCATCCTGGCCCCACTCTTCACCGCCGGCTTCGACGTGCGTTACGTCGTCCCGGCCATCCCGCTGGTCTGCGTGGCGGCCGGGCTCGCGGTGGTGCGGGGCGGACAACCCCGGGACGTCGTCCGCCCGTGAGCGGGTTCCAGTGGCAGTGCTCACCGGCCCAGGTCGTCCCATTCCTGGAGCAGGTGGGCCGTGGCCGCCGCCGGGGCCGTGAACGACCAGCGGCCCGGTGGCAGGTTCAGGGCGCAGCCGCCGTCGGCCAGCCTGGTGGTCGGCAGTTGCTCGCTGAGTCCCATGAGGAAGGTGCCGTTGACGGTCATCCCGTCCCAGGCGCCGCGTACGGGCAGCACCGCGCGGGCGCTCACGCCCTCCGGGACGGCGAAGGTGAACTGGACGCCGTCGGGCCCGGCCCGCCAGCCCGACTCGACCGTTCCCGACGCGCTCTGGTAGCGGGCCTGCGCCTCGCGCAGCAGCGGGACGGGGCCGGGACGCAGCAGCAGTTCGCCGAAGCCGCCACTCGTCCCGCGCGGGTCGTCGCCCAGGCCCGCCACGTGCCGGAACAGCCAGTCGCCCACGCAGCCGTAGGCGTAGTGGTTGAAGGAGTTCATGGCCGGCGTCTGCAGGCCGTGCCGGTGGTGCCAGGCGTCCCAGCGCTCCCACATGGACGTCGCCCCCGCGCGGAGCTGGTAGCGCCAGGACGGATAGCCCTCCTGGTTGAAGATCCGGCAGGCCAGGTCGTGGTGGCCGGTCTCCGACAGGACGGGCAGCAGCAGGGGAGTGCCGACGAAGCCCGTCATGAGCCGGTTCCCGTCGGCACGGACCAGCTCGGCCAGCGCCTGCGCCGACGCGGCCCGGTCCTCGGGCGGGACCAGGTCCCAGGCGAGGGCGACGGCGTAGCCGGTCTGCGTCTCGGTGTGCAGCCTCGGCCCGCTGAGGAAGGCCTGCTGGAAGGCGCCCGACACGCGGGTGAACGCCTCGCCGTACTCCGGAGCGTGGGGCTCGCCGAGCACGTCGGCCACGTGCGCGAGCAGGCGGAGGCTGCGGGCGAGGGCGGCGGTGGCGATGAGGCTCTTGGGCGTCTCGACCGTGCCGGGTGCCAGCCAGTCGCCCAAGGCCCTGCCCGGCCTGATGCCCCCTTCGGCCTGGGCCAGGCAGTAGTCGGCCCACCGCCGCATCGGCTCGTACGCGCGGCGCAGCGTACGGTCGTCGCCGTAACGCCGCCACAGCAGCCACGGCACCTCGACCAGCGCGTCGGACCATACGGGGGAGTCGTATCCGTACTCGGGCAGGACCGGCGCGACGTGCGGGACCGCGCCGTCGGCCCGCTGCCCGTCGATCAGCGTCGTCACCCAGCCGGACAGGAACGCCTGCGTGTGCCGCAGAAAGCTGAGCGTCGAGCCGAACACCGAGATGTCGGCGGTCCAGCCGGCCCGCTCGTCACGCTGCGGGCAGTCGGTCGGCACGCTCACCAGGTTGCCGTCCGCCGACGCGCCGATGTTGGCGACCAACTGCCGTACGGCGGGGTCGCTCACGGTCAGCGAGCCGGTGACGGCCAGCGCCGAGGACAGCAGCACCGCCTCCAGGTCGTCCGGCGCCAGCGTGCCCGGCCAGCCGGTGACCTCCGCGTAGCGGAACCCGTGCAGGGTGAACGCGGGCTCCGCGACGTGCGAGCCGGGGCCGAGGACGAACTCGTCACGCTGGTCCGCGGTGCGCAGGTTGTCGGTGTAGAGCCGGCCGGTCGCGGTCAGTTCCTCCCCGTGCCGCACGACGATCCGTACCGGGCCGGGGGCGTCGACGCGCAGCCGTACGCGCCCGACGACGTTACGCCCGAAGTCGGCCACCTGGACGCCCGGCACGGGCTCGGTCACCGACACGGCGGGCACCGTGCCGATCACCCGCACCGGGGGAGCGGGGTCGGCCTCCACCACGATCTCCGGGGCGGGGATCTCCAAGGCGGGTCCCGCCTTCGCTGAAGGGGCCTGGACGGTCTCGCCCATCACCAGGTCGGCCCGTGGACGGCCGAGATCACGCACGGTCCAGGTGCTGTCCGTGGCGGCCACGCGGCGAACTCCGCCGGAGTCCCGCACGAGCACCTTTGCGCTGGCGGCGGGCCGGTCGCCGTAGCGTCGCGGGCCGCCGCCGGCGACGTGACCCGCGTACCAGCCGGGCGCGAGCCACAGCTCCAGCTCGTTCTCGCCGGGTGCGAGCAGTTCGGTGAGCTCCAGCAGCCGATAGCGGGTCCGGTGGCCGTAGTCGGTCCAGCCGGGGGCCAGTTCCTCCTCGCTCAGCCGTACCCCGTTGAGCAGCGCCCGGTAGAGACCCAGCGCGGTGGCGGCCAGCCACGCGCGCCCGGACGGCCTGATGAAGGATCCGCGCAGGCTCACCGCCGCCCGCGGGTCTCCCGCCAGCCACGGGGCGGTCCATTCTCCCCGCAGGCCCGTCGTGAACGTGCCGGTCGCGTGTCCTTCCACCTTCCACGTGTACGGCGTCAGCGGCGCCAGCCGTTCACCCGGCACGTCCACGACGTTCGACCCGGCGGGCACGGACGATCGCCACACCTCCCGCCCGTCCGCGGACACGGTGACGGTGGCGGCCGCGGGCAGCCGGGCGTCCCAGGACAGCCTGGGCTCGTCCACGCCCACCGGATCCGCCAGACCACATGTCAGGCCCGCCCGCGCTCCGGGCGGAGCCGGACGGATGTAGGGCGTCTGCGCGCCCGAGACCTGGACCCCCGAATCCCGGTTCACGCATCGAGCCCGGTGGTGAAGGCGTTGTGCAGGCCGTCGACGTCGACGCCGGACAGGCTCGGCGCCATCACGTTGATCAGCAGGACGAAGCAGGCGTCCTGCTCCGGGTACATCCACCACTGGCAGCCCGAGGCGCCGCCGTGCCCGTACAGGCGCCGCTCCAGCAGGCCGGGAGCCGCGTTGCGCAGGTTCCAGGTGAGGCCCCAGTCCTGGCCGGCGTTGACCGGATCGGGCTGCAGCTTGACCAGGCCGGTCGTCTGCGGGGTCGTCATGGCGGCCAGAGTGGTCGGGTGGATCAGCTCGCGGTCGCCGCGCAGCAGCGCCCCGCCCAGCGCCAGGAGGTCCTCGGCGCGGGAGAACAGCGCCCCCGCGGGGTGGCGGAGCCGTACGAACGCGTCGAAGTCGAAGCCGGGCCCGAGCAACTCGATGCCGTGGACCTCGGCCGGGTCGCACGCCGGGTCGAACGTGATCCGCCCGCCGCCCGGAACCAGCGTGTTCAGGTCGGAGTCGATCACGTCGGCCACGTCGCGGCCCGTGACGTCCCGGACCATCTCCGCGATCCCGGCGAAGGCCAGGTTGGAGTACTGGCTGAGCGTGCCCGCCTCGAACATCGACGGCGCGGTGAGGAGGTGCTCCAGCAGGCTGTCGGGCGTGAGCGTCTGCTCGGCGATGCCGCTGGTGTGGGTGAGCAGGTGCCAGAGCGTCACGTCGGGCCGCGCGAAGCCCGGCAGCACGTCGCGCAGCGGGCGGCGCAGCGACAGCAGCCCGCGCTCGACCTGGCGCAGGGCGACCAGCCCCATCAGCGGCTTGGTCACCGAGAACAACGCGAAGTGGTCATCGGTCCTGGTCTGGCGGCCGTCGTGCTCGCCGAACGCCTCCAGGACCTGGATCCCGCCGGAGGTGGCGGCGCCGAACACCGCGCACGGCAGCCGCCCCGCCTTGATCTCGCGCCTGACCCAGTCGAGCGCGAAGTCGTGAGTGGTCATGGATGACTCCGACCTTTCGTGTTCCGCATCTCTGCGGTCCCTCCATTGGTATCGTTTAGGTGTTCGAACGGCCGGGTGATAGCCAAGCCTGGCTTGCCGGACTTACCGCCGGGCTGGCGGGATGTGAAGCCTGTGGAGGCTATGTGAGACCGGTCGTCCATCTTCGGGTGGGCGTGGGCAGTCGCCGGTGAAGCAGGAAGATCCAACCCATGAGGGCTGGAATCCCTCGGATTCATCCGTGGGGAGGATGTCAACCCTTGAGTGCACCTTCCGTAAGACCGGCCAGGACGCGCTTCTGCGCGACGACGTACACCGCCACGAGCGGCAGCGTGGTGAGCAGGACGTGGGCGAAGACGAGGTTCCAGTTCAGGCTCTGCAAGGTGCCGGAGGCGAACTGGAACAGGCTCAGCGGCAGCGTGGCGTTCGCGCTGCCCTGGAGCAGGAAGAGGGCGAAGAAGAAGTCGTTCCAGACGTTGATGATCAGGATCACGCCGCCGACGAACAGGACAGGGCGCAGCAACGGCAGCAGGACGCGGACGAAGACCTGCGGGCGCGAGGCGCCGTCGATGGCGGCGGCGTCCTCCAGGTCGCGGGGGAACGCCCGCACGAACCCGGTCGCCAGGAAGATCACGATGCCCAGGCGGCAGCCGGTCATCGTCAGCACGTAGCCGAGCGAACCGCCGTCCAGCGACAGGGCCCGCAGCAGGTAGACGGTCGGGATGATCGACGGCGGCAGCAGGATCGACAACCCCATCACGAAGTACGCCGCCTGCAGCCACCGCGACCGGCTGCGCCCGAACGCCCACGCCGCCGCCGCGCCGAGGAGCACCACGGCCACCACGATCGGCACGGTCACCTTGAGGCTGTTGAGCAGCCCCATCAGGTAGCCGCCCCGGTCGAGCACGATGCCGTAGTTCTCGGCGATCGCCCACGTCCTGGGCAGGCCGAGGCCCAGCTCGGCGGCCTCGCCCGCGGGTTTGAACGAGTTGACGACCACGAGCCAGATGGGCACGACCACCCACGGGATCGCGAAGAGCGTCAGCGCCGCGTACTTCACGAAAGCCTTCATCCCGTCACCTCCCTGCGTCGCAGCCACCACACCAGGGGCACGGCGGTGGCGATCACCAGCAGCGTCACGGTGAACCCCAGCGCGCTGGCCGAGCCGAAGAAGCCCTGCCCCCACTGCTGGCGCATCACCACGTTCAGCGCCCGCGTGTGGTCGCCCGGCCCGCCGCCGGTGGTGGCGGCGATGACGTCGTACGCGCTGAGCGCGCCCACCAGCGTGACCGCCACGTTGAAGGTCAGCGCCGGGGCGAGCATCGGGAACACCACCCGGCGGAACCGGGTCCACGGCCCGGCCCCGTCGACGGTCGCCGACTCCAGCAGCGACTTCGGGATGGAGTTGAGTCCCGCGATGTAGACGAGGGTGATCAGCCCGCTCCACTTCCACGCGTCGATGAACGCGACCACCACCAGCGCGGTGGCCGGTTCGCCCAGCCACGCCCACTCCAGGCCGAGGAAGGAGTTGACCGCCCCGTCGGGGGCGAGCAGCCCGCGCCAGATGTATCCGGCGGCCAGCGGCGAGATGAGCGTCGGCAGGAAGAACGCCGAGCGGAAGACGGTGTTGATCCGGCTGGTCCGCTGCAGGGCCAGGGCCAGCGAGAGGCTGACCGTGTTCTGGATCGCCATGCACAGGATCGCGTACAGCACGGTCACGGTGACCGCGTTGGCCAGCAGGTCCTGGTCGATCAGCGTGCGGACGTTGTCCAGCCCGTTCCAGGTGATCTCGGCGCGGAAGCTCGTCCAGGAGGAGAACGCGAACCGGACGTTGAGCAGGAACGGGGCGACGAAGAAGACCGTGACCAGCACGATCGCGGGCAGTGCCCACAAAAGGGCCCACGGCAGCCAGGCCGCCCGGTTCCGCATCACCATCCGGGCAGCCCTGCCGCCTTGGCCGCCTGCTCGACCTGGCCCTGGAGCTGGGCCGCCGCCTTCTGCGGATCCTTCTGCCCGGCGATCAGCTCGGACATGAGCTGGGCCAGCCCGCCCATGCCGGGGATGTCGGAGTTGAAGGCGATGACCGCGCCGGTGTCGTACGCCTTCTTGACGTCCCGCAGCACGGACGAGACGCCCTGCGGGTCGGGCACGTCCTTGAACACGGGGAAGGTCTTGGACGCGGTGATGTACTCGGCGTAGGCCGGGCCGGTCATGAAGCGCACGAAGTCGAGCGAGGCCTTCTCCCGTGCCGCGTCACCGGTCTTGGGCAGGTAGAACGTTCCTATCGGGCCGGGCGCGTAGGTCACGAGCGGCTTGTCGCTCGACAGGCCGACGAAGCCGACAGACTCGTCGACGGTCTTCTGGTCGCCGCCCGCGGCCGCGAGGAGGGCCGGGAGCATGTCGGAGTGCTGGGCGACCATGGCGGCCTTGCCGCTCACGAGGGCTTTCATGGAGTCCTCGAACTTGGCGGTGACGATGTCCTTGTTGAAGCAGCCGTCGCTCTTCAGCTTGGCGTAGGCGGTCAGGCCGGAGACGAAGGGCGAGCCCGGGTCGGCCAGCGTGCTGCTGTGGCCGGCGATGGCCTTGCCGTACGCGTTGGACTGGTTGGCGCCCGCCAGGTAGAGGATGGGCAGGATCTGCACCGGCCAGATCGACCCGCCCGACTCGAAGACCGGCGTGACCCCGGCGGCCTTGAGCTTGGGGCAGGCGGCGGCGAGTTCGGCGAAGTTCGTGGGCGGGGTCAGCCCGGCCGTGGTGAAGACCTTCTTGTTGTAGTAGAGGCCGAAGACCTGGGGGAAGCCGGTGATGGCGGCGTAGACCTTGCCGTTGACGGATCCGGCGGCCTGGTAGAGGTCGCCGGACCTGGCGATGTACGGCTCGCCGGTCAGCTCGCGCAGGTTCTGGGCCGGGTTGAGCGCGAGCAGGCCGCTCACCGTGGCGTGGTACTCCAGGATGTCCGGGCGCTCGCCGGTGGCCCACTTGGTCTGGGTGGTGTCCTCGAAACCGTCGGACGGGATCGACACCAGCTCGATCTTGTGGCCGGACTGCTTCTCGAACTTCTTGTACATCTCCAGCAGCGGCGCCGGGTCCGCGCTGTTGTGCCACAGGGTCAGCTTCACCTGACCGGTCCCCTCCGGGGCGGACGATCCGCAGCCGGAGAGAGACAGGGCGAGGACGGCGCCGAGTGCCGCGCCGAGCAGACGGGATGGTGCTCTCACGCCCGCCCTCCTGTTCATGTTGGGTCAACTTCGTGTAGAACGTTCTCCATTGGTAGGGCATGAGAGAATCGCCCGTCAAGAGGTAGACCTGAGTAGCGGTGGAGAGCTAGCCTCCATTTTTAGAAATCGTTCTACGAAGACTCGACGAAGGACGGCGTGTGACGAGCGGACGGGTGACGATCGCCGATGTGGCCAGGCGGGCCGGGGTTTCCACGGCCGCCGTGTCCAAGGTGGTGCGCGGGGCCTACGGCGTGAGCGCGGAGATGCAGACCAAGGTAACGCAGGCCATCGACGAGCTGGGCTACCGTCCGCACGCCGCGGCCCGCGCCCTGCGCGGACGCACCTACACCCTCGGCGTCATGCTCTCCGACACCCGCAACCCGTTCTTCCCCGACATCATCGAGGGCGTCACCGACCGGCTGGGCGACACCGAGTACCAGGTGCTGCTCGGACCCGGCGGGATCGAGCCCAAGACGCAGGCCAGGATGACCGACGCCATGATCGACCGGAGCATGGACGGGCTCATCCTGATCTCACCGGTCATGACGGACGCCGAACTCACCGCCATCGCGACGGCCACCCCGGTCGTCGTGGTGGGCAGGCACGGCGGCGTCGCGGCCTACGACGCGGTCGTCGACGACGACGTGATGGGTGCCAGGCTCGTGGTCGACCACCTGGTCGGGCTCGGGCACACCCGGATCGCGCACATCACCCACCTGGAACGGGCCCGCGCCCAGGGACTGCCGCACACGGTGCGCGCCGAAGGCTACCGCCAGGCGATGCGCGCCCACGGACTCGCCGACGACGTGCTGGCCACCTCCTTCACCGAGGTGGGCGGCTTCGAGGGCGCGCGGGAACTGCTCGCGCGCGACGACCGGCCCACGGCGATCTTCGCCGGGGCCGACATCGCGGCGCTCGGCGTGCTGCGCGCCGCCGACGAGGCGGGCCTGTCGGTGCCGGAGGACCTCTCCGTCGCCGGATACGACAACATCGGCATCGCCTCGCTCAAGCGCATCTCGCTCACCAGCGTCGACCAGGACGGGCACGTGATCGGGGCGACCGCCGCGCGCCTGCTCGTCGAACGCATCGAGGGACGTACCCGTTCGGTGACCTCGTCGGTGTCGCCCACGCTCATCGTCCGCGGAACCACCGGACCCCCTCGCCCTGAGACCCGGACCGCCTCGCCCTGAGACCCGGACCGCCTCGCCCCTGAGACCCGGACCGCCTCGCCCCTGAGACCCGGACCGCCTCGCCCTGAGACCCGGACCGCCTCGCCCTGAGACCCGGACCACCTCGCCTCTGAGACCCGGACCGCCTCGCCCCCAGAGACCCGGACCCCCGCGCCCCTGAGACCCGGACCGCATGTCGCGGGCCACGCGTAAAACGTTCCGGCCGTCACCTGCCGTGCGTTAAAACGATTCAAAGGAAGGACCCCCCACGTGAGACGACTCGCTCTCCTCGCCCTTCTCCTCCCGCTGGTCGCGCCCGCGCAACCGGCCAACGCCCAGGCGGCGGCCCTGGCCTGCCCGGTCAGGGTCGACCCCGCCGCGTTCGCCTCCGAAGCCCGCCTGAACACCCTGGCCGAGCAGCAGGAGGCGTTCGGCCCCAGACCGACCGGCTCCACCGCGCACGCCGGCTACGTCGACTGGCTGGAGGACGAGATGGCGGCCATTCCCGGCCTCCAGTTCTCCTCCCTGCCCTACGCCATCGACCGCTGGGACAGCCTCGGCACCGGCCTGACCGTCGGCGGTACGGCCGTGCAGGTCGCGGCCCCCGTGCCGTTCTCCTCCTCCACCGGCGCCGGCGGCGTCACGGCGCCGCTCGTCCACCTGGCCGCGGGCACGAACATCACCGCCGCCAACGCCGCCGGGAAGATCGTCGTCAGGGACCTGCCCTGGACCAACGTGCCCAACCTGCTCTTCTATCCGCTCGGCCTCGGCTACTCCATGTACGACCCGGGCATGACGATCAACCTGCTCGGCTCGGAGTCGATGGAGGCCCCGGCCGCGGCCGACGCCGACCTCAAGGCGGCCGCCGCCGCGGGCGCCGTGGGCGTGATCGAGGTCAGCCAGCTCCCGCACGCCCAGATCCAGGGCATGTACGCGCCCTACGAAGGCCTGCCGTACGGCGTGCCGGGCGCGTACGTGGGCGCCGACCAGGGCAAGCAGATCAAGGACGCGCTGGCCGCCGGGCAGCCGGTCCAGGCCGAGCTGACCGTGAACGCCGCCTGGACGCCGACGACGACCCGCACCCTGCTCGCGACACTGCCCGGCGGCAGCGCCCAGAAGATCGTCGTGGAGAGCCACACCGACGGCATGAGCCCGGTGTGGGACAACGGCCCGCTCACCATGATCGAGATGGCCCGCTACCTGTCGTCGCTGCCGGTGGAGTGCCGGCCGCGCACCGTGCAGTTCGCGTTCGTGACCGGCCACCTCTACCAGCACCTGACCGGTCCCGACGTGCGCGAGGGCGGCGCCGGTCAGCTCGCCGCCCAGCTCGACGCCGAGTACGACCAGGGCGGGGTCTCTTCCGTCGTCGTGCTCGAACACCTCGGCGCCAAGCGCTACGACGCGGTCGCCAGGCCGAACGGCCTGCCGGGCAAGCAGCTCGTCGCCAGCCCCACCCTCACCGAACTGCTGATGGTCCCGGTCAGCGAGAGCACGCCGCTGCGCGAACTGGTCAAGGGCCACGTCCAGTACTGGGACGTGAAGCGCACCGCGGTGCTCAAGGGCCTGTCGGCGGCCGACCTCGGCACGGTGCCGCACCACTGCGGCTTCGGCGGCGAGGGCACGCCGTACAACCAGCACCTGCTGCCCGTCATCGCTCCCATCGCCGCGCCCAAGACGCTGTTCTCGCCGCAGTTCGGCGCCGAGGCGATCGACGTGCCGGCGATGCGCAAGGCGTCGCTCGCCTTCACCGACGTCGTGCTCGACCTCGGCCCGATGGCCCAGTCGGCCGTCGCGGGCGACGTCACGGCCATGCGCCAGCAGCGCGCCTCGGGTACGCCGGGGTGTGCGTGAGCATAGACAGGAGGACGCTCGTGCGCCGGCACACCATCGCCGACGCCGGGTGTCCGCTCACCGTGGGAAACGGGGAGTTCGGCTTCACCGCCGACGCCACCGGGCTGCAGACCTTCGAGCCGCTGGGCACGCAGGCGCAGTGGGGCTGGCACACGATGCCCAACCCCAAGGGCCACGTGCTGGAGGACGCGCTCACCGACTACGACGGCGTCGGCTATCCGGACCTGTATCCGGCCACCGAGGCGGGCGGCTGGCTGCACGTGAACCCGCACCGCCTGCATCTGGGCCGGATCGGCCTCGATGCCGGCCTCGAAGTGCTCGGCCGGTCGAAGCAGACCCTCGACCTGTGGACCGGCCTGCTGTCCAGCTCCTTCGAGCTGGGCGGCGTGCCGTACGAGGTGGAGACGGTCTGTCACCCCGAGCGGGACCTGCTGGCCATCCGCGTCGCGGGTGGCGCGGTGATCAGGATCGCCTTCCCCTACGCCAGCGACGGCTGGCACACCACCGCCGACTGGGACAAACCCAACAGGCACACCACCACGCACAAGCAGGACGGTTCGCGCTGCGACTTCGTGAGGATCCTGGACAAGGACCGATACCACGTCGCCGCCGAGTGGGCGGGGCCGGCGCGGCTAACGTCGCCCGGCCCTCACGTGTACCTGATCCGGTGCGAGGAACTCGTCGTCGAGTTCTCCCCACGTCCCGTCAAAGGCGCTCTCCCGTCCTTCTCCCAGGTCAGGGCGGCCGCCGAGGAACACTGGGAGAGGTTCTGGACCAGCGGGGGAGCGGTGAGCTTCGAGGGCAGCACCGACCCGCGGGCGCCCGAGCTCGAACGCCGGGTCGTGCTCTCGCAGTACCTCACCGCGGTCAACTGCGCCGGCTCCACCCCGCCGCAGGAGACCGGGCTGGCCGTCAACTCCTGGAGCGGCAAGTTCCACTTGGAGATGCACTGGTGGCACGCCGCCCACTTCGCCCTGTGGGGCAGGCCGGAGCTGCTGGAGCGCAGCCTGCCCTGGTACCGCGAGATCCTGCCGATGGCCAGGGCCACGGCCGCGCGGCAGGGATTTCGCGGCGCCCGCTGGCCCAAGCAGGTGGGGCCGGAGGGCAGGGAGAGCCCGAGCGAGATCGGCGCGTTCATCATCTGGCAGCAGCCGCACCTGATCTACTTCGCCGAACTGCTCCGCCGGGTCCGCCCGGGGGCGCTGGAGGACTACCGGGACCTGGTGTTCGAGACGGCCGAGTTCATGGCCTCCTTCGCGGGCGGCGGGCATCTGGGTCCGCCGCTGGTCCCGGCGCAGGAGTCCTATTACGAGTCCAGGCGGGTGGTGCGCGATCCCACCTTCGAGCTGGCCTACTGGTGGTGGGGGCTGGAGACGGCGCAGCGGTGGCGGGGCCTGCTCGGCCTCGATCCCGACCCGGAGTGGGCGCGGGTCCTGCGCGGCCTGGCCCGGCCGCTGGTGCGCGACGGTGTTTACGCGGCCGTCGGCGTGGAGCCGTACACGATCAGGACCGATCACCCCTCGATGACCGGCGCGCTCGGGTTCGTGCCGCCCACGCCGCTGATCGACCCCGAGATCATGCGGGCCACCCTGCACGACGTGCTCGCCGGCTGGGACCTGGAGAGCACCTGGGGCTGGGACTATCCGATGCTCGCCCTGTGCGCGGCCAGGCTGGGCGAGCCCGGCACCGCCGTGGACGCGCTGCTCATGGACGCCCGGAAGACCACCTACCTGGCCAGCGGCCACAACCACCAGTGGCCCGATCTGCTGCCCCTCTACCTGCCGGGCAACGGCGGCCTGCTGGCCGCCGTCGCGCACATGGCGGCTTCCCGGTGTTTCCCGGAAGGCTGGCGGGTTCAGGCGGAAGGGGTGGTCGCGATGCCGTGATCGGGGCCGGCGAGCAGGGCGACCGTGTAGTGGTAGAGGTCGCCGGCCGACGACGTCAGGGTGGCGGCGCGGCCCGCGCGTACCTCCGAGGCGATGAACTCGGTGGTCCCGTAGACGATCAGGCGGGGCACCGCGGCGCGCAGCGGCGGCAGCGAGGGATCCTCCAGCCTGGCCCGCGCGGCCAGCGCCCCGAACATGTCGAGGAAGGGCCGGTAGGCGGCCTCACGCTGCTCGACGGCCCGCTCACCCGCCCTCGGCAACTCCACGAAGTACGCCTGCGCGTACTCCGGGCGCTCCTGCCACCACCGCAGGTAGGCGTTCATCCCGAGCCGGAGCGCCTCGCTCCAGCGATCGCCGGCCTCCGACGCGGCCGTGTAGATCGAGTCGATCATCTCGGGCAGGTCGCGTTCGCATCCGGCGAGGAAGCACGCCTCCTTGTCGGCGAACTGGGCGTAGAAGGCGTTGCGCGAGACCCGCGCGGCGGCGATCACGTCCGGCACGCTCGTCGCGGCGTATCCACGTCTCGCGACGAGCTTCAGCATGGCCGCCACGAGGCGTTCGCGCTGGGAGTTGCGCACCGTGTCGGGGGAGAGCCCGTGCCGCCCTCTGGGGAGTGGCCGGGCCGCCGGAACTTCCTTCTGTTCATGTCTTGACATCGCTCACCGATCGTACTTCCCTCTGTTGGGAGACGTTCACGTCTCCAAATAATCTACGAGGTGACCATGGAGAACTTCACCCGTCGGCAGGCGTTACGGGCAGGGGCGCTCGGCCTCATGTCGGCCGGATTCCTGTCGTTGACGACCACCGAGGCCGGCGCCGCCTCCACCATCGAAACGATTTACAAGGCAGCGGGTCCGTGGCCGGTCGCCACCGGCACCTCGGGCGGGCACCGGCTCTACTACCCGTCGGCCCTGGGATCGGGCGGCGCCACCCACCCGATCGTCACCTGGGGCAACGGCTCGTGGGCCACCCCCGACAACTATCCGGGGCTGCTCAACCACCTCGCCTCGTGGGGCTTCGCGGTGGTCGCCTCCACCGACACGACCACGGGCACCGGCGCCGAGATCCTCGCCGCCGCCCAGCACCTCGTCGGCCTCAACACCGACCCGGCCAGCGTCTTCCACGGCAAGCTCGACACCGCCCAGGTCGCCGCCGTCGGCCACTCCCAGGGCGCGGGCGGATCCATCAACGCGGCCAACGACTCCGCCGGGCTGATCAAGACCGTCGTGCCGATCGCCGTGCCCGCGCCATGGATGGCCGGCCCGGGAGACGAGTTCTCGGTCGCCGACCTGACCTGCCCGGTGCTCTTCCTCAGCGGCGCGAACGACTGGCTGATCTCCTCGGCCGCGACCGTGCAGGGCCACTACGACCAGGCCACCGCCGGAGCGGGCAAGGCGCTGCTCAAGGGCGCGGGACACAACGACATCCAGAACACCGGCGGGGCCTTCCTCGGCTACGTGACCGCCTGGCTGAGGTACCGCCTGCAGGCCGATGCCCAGGCCCGCGCGGCGTTCGCCGGCGCCACCCCCGAGCTCCCCACCAACACCGCCTGGCAGAACCAGGCACTCAAGAACCTCACCTAGGAGAACCACCATGGCGGATCTGACGCGGCGTGGGCTACTCGCCGCCGGCGCGCTCACCCTGCTCGCCGGTTGCGGCGACGACCAGCCTCGGCAGCAGGCCGCGGACGGCAAGCCGCAGGGCACGGTCAACGTCTGGCTGCACGGCTCGCAGGACACCGGCCGGCAGTTCCAGGAGCTCGTGCACCGCTACATGGCCGACTTCCAGATCGACGTGAGGCTGCTCTACCTGCCCGTGGGCCAGCTCGACGCGAAACTGCTGACCGCCTTCAGCGGCGGCGCCCCGCCCGACGTCTTCAAGATCGGCCACTGGAGCTTCCCCGCGCACGCCAAGAAGAAGCGGCTCGCGCCCGTCGACGCCAAGGCTCTCTCGCTGCAGAACTACGAGCCGGGCACGACCACCCCGCTCACCTACCAGAACGTGCCCTACGGCGTGCCCATCGACTTCAACCCCTGCATGCTCTACTACCGCAAGGACCGGTTCAAGGAAGCCGGACTCGACCCCGACAAACCCCCGGCGACCTGGGAGGAGGTCGCCGAGTACAGCGCCAGGCTGACTTCCGAGGACCGCAGGCGGGTCGGCCTGCAGTGGCTCTACGGCGACCCGCAGTGGGCCCTCATGATGCTCACCGCCCTCATCCAGGGCAAGGGCGGTACATTCCCGGCGCTCGCCACCGAACACGGCATCAACGCCCTGACGTACATGTCGGGGATCGGCAACCCCAAGCTCTCCAACCCGCTGGGCGCGCTCGGCCTGTTCTACTCCGGCGAGGCCGCCATGGTCGTCAGCGGCGCCTTCCTCGGTCCCGCGCTGGAGAAACTGGGCAAGGACAAACTCACCTTCGGCAAGCAGTACGGCGTCGCGCCCATCCCCACCTGGGCCGGCGGCAAGTCCGTCGTCCCCGCCTACACCTGGGGCTGGGGCGTGGCCAAGGACTCGCCCAACCAGTTCACCGCCTGGCACCTCGTCAACTACCTGCAGGGCGCCCCGTCGGTGACCGCCAACCTCGACAACGGCATCATCATCCCGGCCAAGGGCTGGCGCGAGGCCGGGCCGCGCGGCAAGTCCGAGATCATGAAGATCGTCGCCGACAGCCTCCCGCACGTCGACTTCGGGCCGATCATCCCCGGCACCCTCGAACTGGCGAAGGCCGCGGCGAGCGCCATCGACGCGGTCGCCCACGGCAAGTCGGCCCCCGCCCAGGCCGCGGCGACCTTCGACTCCGCCGTGCGACTGATCCAATGAGAACCCGGCCCCAGGCCACGGCGGGAGTGGCGCTGACCCTCCCGGTGGCCGTGTTCTTCGTCGTGTTCTGGCTCGTCCCGTTCCTGTCCGCCATCTATCTCAGCTTCACCGACTACGAGATGGCGGGGACGCCCAACTGGATCGGCCTCGCCAACTACGAGCGCATGTTCGCCGACCCCGGCTTCCTCAACTCGGCGTGGATCACCGTCGTCTACACGGTCTGCACGGTCGTCCCGACGATCGTGCTGGCCCTGCTGGTGGCCGTGCCGCTGAGCAAGCCGGGACGGCTCAACCGCTGGCTCAGGGCGCTCGTCATGATCCCGGCCGTGATGCCGCTGGCGGCGACGTCCATGGTCTGGGTGATCATCTACTCCGACCGCGGCCTGGCCAACACCCTCATCGGCCTGGCCGGGATCGAGCCGCAGTCCTGGCTGACCAGCTCCGACCTGGCCATCTGGGCCCTGGTCGTGATGGTCGTCTGGAAGAGCATGGGGCTGTTCGTGATCATCCTGACCGCCGGCCTGCAGGCGCTGCCCGGCGAGGTGTACGAGGCCGCCGCCATCGACGGCTCGGGAGCGGTGACCACGTTCACCCGGATCACGCTGCCGCTGCTGCGCAGGACCCTGCTGTTCGTCCTGGTCATCTCGGTGGCCGGATCGATGCAGGCGTTCGTCCCCGCCTTCCTGCTCACCGGCGGCGGGCCCGCCGACGCCACCCAGGTCCTGCCGTACTACATCTGGGCCAACGCCTTCCCCTACGAGCACATGGGCTACGCCGCCGCGATGGGCATGGTGCTGCTCGTCGCCATGGTGATCGTCTCGGCGCTGCAGTTCGGGTTCCTGAAGGGCGGCGACGAATGAGGATTCTGCGCGCCGCCTGGCTGATCGCCGCGGTCGGGGCGATGTTGCTGCCGGTCTACGTCATGATCGTCGTCGCCTCGGCGCCCGACGACACCGACCTGCGCGGGCTGGTCTTCAACGGCTTCCACCTGCCCGAGAACATCAGCGTGCTGTTCGGCGCGGGCAACCTGCCCACCTACCTGCGCAACAGCCTCATCCTGTGCGTCGGCACCGGGCTCCTGGACGTGATCTTCTCGGCCGCCGCCGGATACGCGATGGCCCAGCTGTCCTTCCCCGGCCGCCGCGTCCTGTTCGCGCTGGTGGTCGGCACGCTCGCGCTCACCCCGATGGTCCTGGTCATCCCCGTCTTCCTCATCGTGAAGGAGCTCGGCTGGGTCAACACCTTCCAGGGCATGATGGTGCCCGGCATGATCAGCGCGTTCGGCGTCTTCCTGGTGCGGCAGTTCGCCCTCGGCATCCCGAAGGAACTGCTGCTGGCCGCGCGGGTCGACGGCGCGGGGGAGTTCCGCATCTTCGCGCGCATCGCCGTGCCGCTGCTCAAGCCCGCGCTCATCACCCTGTTCCTCGTGCACTTCCTGGCGCAGTGGGACAACCTGCTGTGGCCCCTCATCGTGGCCAACGAGCAGGAGCTGTGGCCGTTGCCGGTGGGGCTGGCCAACTTCCAGAGCGAGGTCGGCATCACCTATCACCTGACCACCACCGCGGCGCTGGTCACCGCCGTGCCACCGTTCATCCTGATGGTGGCGCTGCAGCGCTACTACGTGGCGGGGCTCACCTTCGGAGGGCTGAAACGATGATGGACTGGATTGAAACGATCGTTTCGCAGGGCATCAGGCGTCCCGGCTACCCGGCCGACGACTGGACCGCCGCGTGGGCCGCCGAGCGCTTCACGGAGTTCGGGCTTCACGATGTACGGCTGGAGCCGGTCGAGCTGCCCGTCTGGCGGCCGGTCCACGCCTCGTTGGAGGTGCGCCTCGACGCCGACCCGTCGAAGGTCGTGCGGGTGGCGGCGTCGGCCCTGCCGTACACCAGACCGAAGGCGACCGTGAGCGCGCCGGTCAGCCGCGAGGTCGTGCCGGGCGCGATCGTCGTGCCCGAGTACGCCTTCACCGAGCTGCCGCAGTCCTTCGTCAGGGATCTGGCGACGGCCGTGCACGACCCGGAGGGCGTCTTCGACGAGCTGGTCCAGACGCTGCCGTTCCAGCTCGACTACCTCGACGTCATCCAGGGCGTCATGGACGGCGGCGCCGCCGCCTTCGCGGGGGCGCTGACCGGCGTGCCGTGGGAGACACGCGACTACTACGTGCCCTACGACGCCGTGCACCGCGACCTCCCGGCCGTCTGGCTGTCGGGCGGCGACGCGCGGCGGGTGCTCGACCTGGTCGACGACGGTCCCTGCACGGGCACGCTCACCGTGGAGTCGGAGACGGGCCCGGCCGTCTCGCACAACGTGATCGGCACGCTCCCCGGCGGCTCCGACCAGTGGGTGATCATCGGTTCGCACCACGACGCGCCCTGGGCCTCCGCCGTCGAGGACGCCACCGGGATCGCGCTGGTGCTGGCCGCCGCGCGGTACTGGGCGGGCGTGCCCGAGCGGGACCGGCCGCACAACCTGATCTTCCTGCTCACCGCGGGGCACATGGCGCACGCCGCGGGCACCCGGGCCTTCATCGAGACCCACCGCGACCTGCTGGGCGACGTCGTCCTGCAGCTCCACCTGGAGCACGCCGCCCGGCGGTGCGTGGTCGTGGACGGCGAGCTGGTGCCCACCGGCGATCCCGAGCCCGGCTGGTGGTTCACCACCAGGAAGCCGGAGCTGGAGAGCCTGGTGGCGAGCGCCCTCGTCGCGGAGGACTTGAAACGTTCGTTCGTGCTGCCGCCGGACGTGTTCTCCCCGATGCCGCCGACCGACGGGGCCTTCTTCCACCCGGAAGGGGTGCCGCTCGTGCACTTCCTGTCGGCTCCCATGTACTTGTTCGACTCGGCCGACACCCTCGACAAGGTGCACGAGGCCAGCCTTGAGCCGCTCACCCGGGCGGCGATCAGAATCGTCGAAGGGACGGCCGGATGGCGCCGGGCATGATCGTGCGAACGACCGCCGGGCTGGTCGAGGGCAAGGCCGAGGAGGGCGTGCTCGCCTTCCTCGGCGTGCCGTACGCCGCCCCGCCCTTCGGCGAGCACCGCTTCGGCGCGCCCGCGCCCGCACCTGCCTGGCAGGGCGTACGGCCGGCCGGCACCCACGGCCCGGCCGCGCCGCAGGCGGCGGGGGAGGACATCGGCCTGTACGCGCCCGACGTCTTCGCGACCGGCGAGGACTGTCTCAACCTCGACATCCGCACCCCCTCGCTTGAGGGGACGGGGCTGCCCGTCCTGGTCTGGATCCACGGCGGCGCGTTCTCCATCGGCGGCAACGGGGCGGCCTGGCACCAGGGCCACCGCTTCGCCCGCGACGGCGTGGTCTGCGTGGCCATCAACTACCGGCTCGGCTTCGAGGGCTTCCTGGCCCTGGAGGACGCCCCGCTCAACCGGGGTGTGCTCGACTGGCTGGCCGCGCTGGAATGGGTACGCGACAACATCGCGGCCTTCGGCGGCGACCCCGGCAACGTGACGATCGCCGGCCAGTCGGCGGGCGCCGCCGCCGTCGCGACCCTGCTGACGATGCCCCGCGCGGAAGGGCTGTTCCGGCGCGCGATCGTGATGAGCGGCTCAGCCGGCCTGGTCGCCACCGAGCAGGAGGCGCGCGACTACGCCAAGACGGTCGCCACCCGGCTAGGGATTGCCCCGACGAGGTCCGCCTTCGCCCGGCTGTCCCCTGCGGAGCTCGTCGCCGAGCAGCCGCCGCCGCTGGCGGGCGGCTCCGGCGGGCTGAACGAGTCGGTGCCGATCAAGCCGGTCGTCGACGGCGACCTGATCCCGGCCGTCCCGCTGGCCGCGCTGCCCGCGAGCGCGCACCTGCCGCTGCTGGTCGGCTGCACCTCCCAGGAGGCCGACGTGTTCGTCCGCCGCATGGCCGCCGACGTCGACGAGGCCGCCGCGCGGGCCCTGCTCGACCACCTCGGCGTCCAGGTCGGCGAAGCCGGCCTCACACCCGCCGAGCGGGTCGGACGCGCCCTCACCGCGCACCTGTTCACCCGCGAGACACGCTGGATCCGCGAGGCCAGGCCCGCCTACGCCTACGAGTTCCGGTGGGAGTCGCCCGTCGAGAGCCCGGTCGGCGGCGGACGCGTGGGCGCGGTGCACAACCTCGACCTGCCCTTCGTCTTCGACGTGCTCGACGCGCCCGGCGTCGAACGCACCGCGGGGCCGGACGCGCCGCAGGAGCTGGCCGACGCGATGCACGCCGCGTGGGTCCGCTTCGCCCGTACCGGCGATCCGGGCTGGCCACTTGATCATCTACGGAGGTTCTGACATGCGGTCCTACTCGAGCGCGCTCGCGCCGGCCCCGCTGCTGGGCGAGACCATCGGCGACAACTTCGAGCGTACGGTGGCCCGCTTCGGCGACCGTGAGGCCCTGGTGGACGTGCCCTCCGGCCGCCGCTGGACCTACGCCGAGCTGGACGCCGAGGTGAACCGGCTGGCGCTCGCGCTCCTGGCCTCCGGCATCGCCAAGGGCGACCGGATCGGCATCTGGGCGCCCAACCGCGCCGAGTGGGTGCTCGTGCAGTACGCCACCGCGAAGATCGGCGCGATCCTGGTCAACGTCAACCCCGCCTACCGCGCCCACGAGCTCGACTACGTCGTCAGGCAGTCCGGCCTGCGCCTGCTCATCAGCGCGCTCACGCACAAGGGCAGCGACTACCGCGCGATGGCCGAGGAGATCGGGTTCGCCGACGTCGTCTACCTCGGCGAGCCCGGCTGGGACCGGCTGCTGGCGATGACCGCCCCCGACGAGCGGCTGCGCGAGCGCATGGCGTCGCTGAGCGCCGACGACGCGATCAACATCCAGTACACCTCCGGCACGACCGGCTTCCCCAAGGGCGCCACGCTCTCGCACCACAACATCCTCAACAACGGCTTCTTCGTCGGCGAACTGCTCGGCTACACCCCGGATGACCGGATCTGCCTGCCCGTGCCCTTCTACCACTGCTTCGGCATGGTGATGGGCAACCTCGGCGCCACCTCCCACGGCGCGTGCGTGGTCATCCCCGCGCCCGGCTTCGACCCCGATGCGACGCTGCGGGCCGTACAGGAAGAAAGATGCACTTCCCTGTACGGCGTGCCGACCATGTTCATCGCCGAGCTGGAGCTGGCCGCCCGCTTCGACCTGTCCAGCCTGCGCACCGGCATCATGGCGGGCTCGCCCTGCCCCGTCGAGGTGATGAAGCGCGTCGTCACCGAGATGAACATGGCCGAGGTCGCCATCTGCTACGGCATGACCGAGACCTCGCCCGTCTCCACCATGACCAGGCCGGACGACAGCCTGGAGCGCCGCACCGAGACCGTCGGCCAGGTGATGCCGCACGTCGAAGTCAAGATCACGCACCCGGAGACCGGGCTGACCGTGCCGCGCGGCGAACCCGGCGAGCTGTGCACCCGCGGCTACTCGGTGATGCTTGGCTACTGGAACGAGCCCGCCAAGACGGCCGAGGCCATCGACGCCGCCCGCTGGATGCACACCGGCGACCTGGCCACCATGGACGCCGACGGCTACGTCAACGTGGTCGGCCGGATCAAGGACATGGTCATCAGGGGCGGCGAGAACGTCTACCCGCGCGAGGTCGAGGAGTTCCTCCACCGCCACCCCGACATCGCCGACGTGCAGGTGGTCGGGGTGCCCGACGAGAAGTACGGCGAGGAGCTCATGGCCTGGATCGTCATCCGCCAGGGCGGCACCCCGCTGAGCGCCGAGGCCGTGAGGAAGTACTGCGCCGGCAAGCTCGCCCACTACAAGATCCCGCGCTACGTCCACGTCGTCGACGGGTTCCCGATGACGGTCACCGGCAAGATCCGCAAGGTCGAGATGCGTGAGGAGGGCATGCGCCTGCTCGGGCTCGACCGGTGAGCCTCGCCTCACATTCCGGAGCGGTGCGTTGTCGGACCGGGTGAGACGGAGGAGCGCATCACCGCCGTGGCGACCTGGCAGAGCGCCCCCTACTTCACCGGCGCCGAACGCGTCGCGCTGGAGCTCGCGGAGGCCGTCTTCACCCCGAGCCCGTTCGAGGACCGCGTCTCCGACGACCTGTTCGCCAGGGCGTCCGCCCACTACGACGACCAGGCGCTGTGGACGCTCACGATGGCGCTCGGCCACCTCAGCCTGTCCGTCCCCGTCGCGCTCATCGGCAAGCCGATCCCCGGCCGCCCATTCGGCAAGAACTACAGCAGGTAGGCCCCCTTCCTGACCTGCCATCCGGTACGGCTCGCGCCGCGGAAGGCGGGAGCCGTACCGCCGCTCATGAGGGAGGGGCGGTACGGAGGGCGTCGACGAGGGTGCCGAGGGCGTGGCGGTAGGTGTGTTCGGCGGGGGTGGCGTAGCCGATGACGATGGCGGGTGGCGCGTTCTGCCGCCGGTGGTAGAACGGCGACAGGCCCTCGACGTGTATGCCGTGTCGCTCGAGGTGGCCGAGCAGGGAGGACTCGGAGCCGGTGTGCGCGGGGAACTGCAGCACGGCGTGCAGTCCGGCGGCGATGCCCGACAGCCGTGCGTACGGCAGTTGCTCGGTGACCGCCTGGCCGAGGAGGTCGCGGCGGTGGCGGTAGCGGGTCCGGCAGTGGCGGATGTGCCGGTCGAGTTCGCCGGTCTGGATGAGCCGGGTGAGGACGAGCTGGTCGATCACGTTGACGGACGACTCGTCCCAGCGGGTCGCCTCCTGTAGCGGGTCGACGAGGCTGCCGGGCAGGACGAGCCAGGCGAGGCGCAGGCCGGGGGCGATGGTCTTGCTGGTGGTTCCCACGTAGATGACCCGGTCCGGGGCCATTCCCTGGAGCGCGCCGACGGGGCGGCGGTCGTAGCGGAACTCGCCGTCGTAGTCGTCCTCCACGATGAATCCGCCGGACCGCCTGGCCCAGGAGACGAGTTCGACCCGCCGGGCCGGGCTCAGCGTGACCCCCAGCGGGTACTGGTGGGCGGGGGTGACGACGGCGGCCGATTCGCCGGTGAGCCTGTCGACGATCAGCCCGTCCCGGTCGACGGGGATGTGGCGCGCGCGGTGTCCCAGCTGCTCGATGAGGGCGGGGTAGTCGGGCTCGGTGGGATCTTCGAAGGCGATCGTGCTCCCGGCGCCGGCGTGGTGGCTCAGGACCTGGCACACCAGCCGGAGCGCCTGCGCGTATCCGGCGCACACCACGATGTGGGCGGGGGTGGTGGCGACTCCGCGAGCCCGGCCGAGGTATTCGGCCAGCGCCTGCCGCAGCTCGACGGCGCCGGCCCGATCCCGGTAGCCGAACGCGGTGTTGGGCGCGGTCCGCAGGACGTGCCGCGTGGCGGCGAGCCACTGGCGTCGCGGGAACACGGCCAGGTCGGGAAAACCCGATCGAAGATCGATTCCCGGTACGGCCGGCAGCGTCGCGTGCGACGGGCGCGGGGACTCGGCGGGCGGCGCGGGCTGGGGCGCCACGCGCAGGCCCGAGCGCGGCTTCGACTCCAGGTACCCCTCGGCGACCAACTGGTCCAGGGCCTGGGTGACGGTGCCGCGCGAGACCCCGAGGTCGCTCGCGAGCGTCCGCGACGAAGGCAGCCGCGTTCCCGGCGGAAGCCGCCCGCTGCGTACGGCCTCGCGCAGAGCGAGCTCGAGCCCGGCTCTCAGCCCCTCACCCGTGCCGGTCTGAAGATGAAGATCCAAGCCTGATCTGGACCACTGATCTCGCATAAATCTGGACTATATCTCTGAGCCAGATGCCACCTACGTTGAAGGCATGAGGCACCTAGCCATGGCCATCGGGCTCACGGAGTACTTCCTCGGCCAGACCGCCCCCGCGGCGGCGGAGGCGCAGGCGCGGGCGGATCGATCGGACGGTGACCGGCTGTGGGGCATCGCCCGCTGGGCCCGGCGCGTGGCCCGTCCAGCAGAAGGCGGTGAAGGCGGAACCGGCGCACGACCTCGCGGAGTTGCCCAGGGCAAGGTCCGTTGAGGCGCGGGGAGAGGCAGGGGCGTGGAGCTGGTCATTGCCCGCGTACCGACAACGCTGGTGATCTATCTGTCCTTCCTGGGCGCCATCGGTCTCTACCACGTCGTGAAGTCGTGGAAGGGCGAGGCCGCGGACTTCTTCTAGCGTTCATCAGGACTTCTGGTGGGACCGGCGGTAGGCGCTGGGGGTGATGCCGTAGGCCCGCCGGAAGGCGCGGGAGAAGGAGGAGGTGTTCGGGAAACCCCACTGGGCGCCGATCGTGTGGATGGGGTGCCGGTCTCTGGCCGGGTCGGCGAGTTCCTCGCGGCATCGTTCGAGGCGGCGTCGCCGGATCAGCGCGGACACCGTGTCGCCGCGGTCTTCGAACAGGGTGTAGAGGGTGCGGAGCGAGACGTTGTGGCGGGCGGCGACGGTCTGAGGTGTGAGCCGGTCGTCGGCCAGATGGTGGTCGATGAAGGCGTCGATGCGGTGCAGCAGGACCTGCCGGCGGGTTTCCGCCGGCAGGTGCCGCCATCTGGCGAGTTGCTGGGCGAGCAGGCCGGAGGCGAGGTCGAGCGCGGTGCGCTCCAGGACGCGCAGGCCCAAGGGTGTGCAGTCGGCGGCATGGGCGTCGATGGAGGTCAGGAACCGGCGAAGGATGGCGCCCAGGCCTTGGCGGGTGCCGAACCGGTGGCCGAGGGCGGCGTCGAGCCGGTCCTGGGGGAGGGGGATCGTGCCACGGGGGATGCGGAGGAGGGTGACCGCTGTGTCGCGGGGGCCGGGCGACCCGGCCGCGTAGGGGTGTGAGGTGTCGAACAGGACCATGTCTCCGGAGTCCATGACGCTGACGGTCCGCCGCTGGGAGATCGCTTTCCGCCCGTGGGTGATCAGCCCGAGCAGGTAGTCTTCCGGATCGCTACGGCGGATCAGGTGCGGCGTACGCCACGCGTGATGGTCGGACTGCACGTGCTGAGACAGTTCGATCCGGCCCAGGCGCAGCACGCGTGCCGATGCCTGGAAGCCCGCGGGGTCGGTGATCCGCAACCGGTGGGGCGCGATGGTCTGCGCCACCACGTCCTGATACCAGTCCGTCCTCTCGCGCGCGGGAACGTCGTCCGTGGCCACCCGTACCCACACAGCCGCTTCCTTTCCCATCGATTAGTGTCCTCCATATACTATCTGTGGGAGACTATAGGTATGCAGGACAAGAGGGCGGAGCCCGACGTTTCCCCGCACATCAAACGGCTGTGGCGCCTTTCCCCGGGACACCAGCGCGGGCGTCCGGCCGAGCTCGACGTGGAACAGGTGGTGCGCACGGCGATGGAGCTCGCCGATCGCGACGGCCTGAGCGGCGCCACGCTGCCCAAAGTCGCCGAGGCGCTGGGATTCACGAAGATGTCGTTGTACCGCTACGTGGGCTCCAAGGATGAGCTGTGCGAGCTGATGGGCGACCTGGCCATCGGCCCGGCGCCCGAGGTCGACGAGGCCGCCGGCTGGCGGGAGGCGCTGCGGCGGTGGACGCTGACCAGCCGTCGGGTCTACGGCCGTCACCCCTGGCTGGCGCAGTTGCCCATCACAGGCCCGCCCGTCGGCCCGAACGCGATCGGCTGGATGGACGCGCTGCTGCGCGCCCTCCGCGAGACCGGCCTCGGCTGGCCGGCGAAACTCGGCATCCTCAACCTCCTGGGCGGATACGTCCGCACCGTCAGCGCCTTGGAGCAGCAACTCACGCAAGGCCGCCTCGGCAGCGGACTCGACCAGGCGCAGAGCGAGCGGGACTACGGGGCGGCCCTCTCCCGCCTGGTGGAGCCGGACCGTTTCCCGGAAGCGGCCAAGCTGTTCGCCTCCAGCGTGTTCCGGGCGCCCGCGGAAGAAGGGGCCGAGGACGAGTTCGGGTTCGGCCTGGGGCTGATCCTCGACGGGATCGAGGCGCTGATCGCCACCGAGGCGGGTATCCGGCATGGATCTCCGTAGGGGATGGCAGCGCGTGGTCATCGCCGTCCTCACCGCCTTGGCCGTGCTCGTCCTTCTGGCCATCGCCGGGATGATGGTCGTTCTACTGGTCGCGGGTCCCGACTGAAGCGGTCGGTCAACGGCTTCTAGGCGTGCCAGAGGGCGGCGAGCCGGCGGGTGGCCAGGCGCTTCGGGACCAGGCGCAGCAGGGTGTCGCGTAGCCACGCCGGCGGACCGGTCAGGGAGGTCAGCCGCGACTGCCGGGCCGCCGCCAGCAGGATGCGGTTGGCGCGGGGACGGCGCTCGGCGTCGTAGCGGCGTAGCCGCTGGACGACCTCTCCCGGTTCGGCGCCGGTCAGATGCCGGGTCACCGCGGCCGCGTCCTCGAAGGCCTGGCTGGCCCCCTGCCCGAGGTCGGGTGACATGGCATGCGCGGCGTCGCCGAGAAGCGCGATCCGGCCGGACACGTACGAGGTGAGCGGCTCGGCCAGCTTGACGATCGGGTCGACGTGGATGGCCTCGGCCGGGGTGTCCGCGATCACTTTGAGCACTCCGGGGTGCCATCCGGCCATCATGGCCAGCACCTCCCGGCGCCCCTCCTCGGGGCTGGGGGGCGGGCCGTCCTGCGGGGTGTCGGTGTACCAGTACAACGAGTCGTCGCCGAGAGGGAACAGGCCGAAGTTCACCCCGGTGCGCCGGTCGACCATGATGGCCGCCAGCAGGCCGTTCTCCTCCGCCTCCGGGCTCCGGGGGAGTGTGCCGCGAAGGTCCATCCGGCCGGTCCGTCCCGGCCCGGGATGGCCGGGGAACAGGTGTGTACGCAGCTTGCTGCGGACTCCGTCGGCCGCGATCGCGGCGTCCACCGTCTCGACGGTACGGCCCTCGCTGATCACCGTGACCCCGTTGGGGCCGGGCTCCAGGCGTTCGATGGGCATGCCGGTGCGTACCAGGCCGTCGGGCAGCGGGGCGCGCAGCGACCGGTGCAGCTCCGCCCGGTCGACGACGGCGGCGGCGCCGACCTCTCGCTGCGCCTGGGCCGAGTCGGTGACCAGCAGCGGCCGTCCGCGCCAGTCGCGCAGGCCCGCGTCGGTGGAGGGCAGGGACAGCGTACGGACGTAGCCGTCCAGGCCGAGCTGCCGCAACGCCCGGGTGCCGTTCGGCATGATCACCACCCCGGTGCCCGCCTCCCTGAGTTCGGCGCCCCGCTCGTACAGGCTCACCTGGTGACCCTGGCGGTGCAGCCCGACCGCCGCCGCGACTCCCCCCAGCCCCGCGCCCACCACCGCGATCCGCATGCGCCCTCCATTCACTACGATCGTACTAGTACGACAGTAGCAGTCACAGGAGAGTGAGCATTCTGGTGAGGGCGGTTTCCGCCCACGCCTGCCAGGCGGCGTGGCTCCAGCGGCGCTCCGTGACCAGCAGCGTGTAGGTCTCGGGAGACAAGATCGTCAGCGCGATGTCGGCGGCGGTCTCCGGGTCCATGTCGTCGCGCAGCGGCGTCTTGCCCGCCAGGGCCCGGGCGAAGACCCGCTGCACCGTCAGGCGCTGCCGCAGGTTGGTGGCCCAGAGTTCGCTCAGGTCGGGATCGGTGGGCGCCGCGCTGCGTACGACGTCGAGCAGGGGCGCGGCGCGCAGGTAGATGTCGCCCGCCCCCGCGGCCTGGCGGCGGAGCTGCCCGCGCGGGTCGGGGTCGGCGACCGCCTCCCGCGCCCACGGGCGGTCCAGCGTGGGGATCGGCTGGTCGTCGCCGGCGACGGCCCGGTCGAGCGCGGCGGCGAGGATCGCCTTCTTGGTGCCGAAGGAGTAGTAGATGGTCTGCTCGCTCACTCCGGCCGCCGCGGCGATGGCGCCGATGCTCGTCGGGGTGTAGCCGGCGCCGGTGAACAGGTCGGCCGCCGCCGCGACGACGCGTGCCCTGGTGGCCTGTGCCCGTGCGGTGCGGCCGTCCACCTGCTGTGATCTTTCTCCCATCTACTTGACTGTAGCAGCACTACAAAAACATTCTTGTAGCCGGACTACAAAATGAGGTCAGATGAACAGACGCGAAAGCATCAAGCTGGGCGCCCTGGTCGCCGTGTCGGGCGCGGCCTTCGCCGAGAACCAGGTGGTCGCCGCGGGCAAGGAGGTGCTCGTCACCGCCGACCTCATGTTCGACGGCCGGCGCTTCGTCGAGGACGCCGCGGTGCTCGTCAGGGACGGCAAGGTGGTGCGGTCCGGCCCGGCACGGGCGGTGGGCGGGTCCTCGGCCCGCAGGTTCGCCCTGGGTGCGGCGACCATCGCGCCCGGGATGATCGACCTGCACGTGCACGCCACGCACAACCACGTGCCCTTCGACCGGATCCTGCGCCACGGGGTGACCACCGTCCGCGACCTCGGCGGCCACGTGCGGGGCGGCCCGCAAGGACCCGGGCGGCTGCGCTACCTGGGCTCCGGGCCGCTGGTCACCGCGCCGGGCGGCTATCCGATCCCCACCTGGGGGACGGGGCTGGCCGCCGTGGTCACCGGGGCGGACTCGGCTCGCCGTACCGTCTCCAAGCTCGTCGACCAGGGAGCGGCCGTCATCAAGATCGCGCTGGAGCCCGGCGGGGAGTCCGGGGCGCCGTGGGGCGGGGAGCACGCCTCGACGCCTCCGCCGTGGCCGATGCTCTCGCCTGAGACGGCGCTCGCCGTGGTGCGAGAGGCGCACCGGCGCGGACGCAAGGTGAGCGCGCACATCGGCGAGGAGCGCGGGGCCCGTCTCGCGCTGGCGGCGGGCGCGGACGAATGGGCGCACAGCCCCGCCGACCCGCTGCCGGCCGACGTGCTCAAGAAGGCCGTCCGGCAGGGTGTACGCATGATCGGCACCCTCGACACCCAGTCCAGGACCAAGGGGGCGATGAAGAACGCCAAGGAGTTCGTCGCCCTGGGCGGCAGGCTGCTCTACGGCACCGACATGGCCCACCCCGAGATCCCGCACGGGTTCGACTCACAGGAGCTCAGCCTGATGATGTACGCCGGGCTCTCCCTGGAGCAGGCGCTCGCCGCGGCCACCTCGCTGGCCGGCGAGCACCTGGGGCTGGCGCCGCTCGGCACCCTGCGGCCCGGCGCGCCCGCCGACCTCATCGCCGCCGCCGGGGACATCCGCAAGGGGCACGGCGGCGTGAAGAACCTCGAGTTCCCCCTGCTTGTGATGGCGGGCGGACGTACGGTCGTCACCCCCTAGCCTGCACGCTCTTCATGAACGCGGGCGCTGACGAATCGCACGTTCCTCATAAGGACAGGGCTCGACATGGATATGGGTGTTACCGAACGGACGGAAGAGGCGTGCGGGTCGCGCGATCGGCGGGGAGGAAGCCAGGGATGAACACCGTCCTCATTCTCGGCGGCTACGGGGCGGTCGGCCGCGAAGCCGCCGCCGCGCTCACCGGAGTTCCCGGTACCCGGGTGATCGTGGCCGGCCGTAACCCCGGCCGGGCGGCGCCCGTTCCGGGCACCACCGCCATGCGCGTGGACGCCGCCGACCCGGCCGATCTGGACAGGGCGCTGGAGGGGGTCACGACGGTCCTGATGTGCGCCGAGATCGACAACGCCCGCGTCGCCCGCGCCTGCCTGAAAAGGGGCATCGGCTACGTGGACGTGTCGGCCTCCCACGACCTGCTGGCCGAGATCGGCGGCCTCGACGACGTGGCCCGCGCGTCCGGCGCGACCGCCGCGCTCAGCGTCGGCCTGGTCCCCGGGGTCACCAACCTGCTGGCCCGCGTCTGCGCCGAGCGTTCACCGGCCACGGAACTGCGCGTCGGCGTCCTGCTCGGCTCTGGTGAACACCACGGCCCGGCCGCGATCGCCTGGACCCTGGACGGGCTGGGCGCCCTTGACGGCTCCTGGACGATGAACTTTCCCGTGCCGTACGGCTCCCGCGTGGTCCACCGCTTCCCGTTCTCCGATCAGTACACGTTGCCAGGGACGCTCGGCGTGCCTGCCGTACGCACCGGGTTGTGCCTGGACTCCCGGCTGTTCACCAGACTGCTGGCCGTGGCCGGCCGGCCCGCGGTCGCCCGCCTGCTGCGCCGGAAGGGGGTCCGCTCCCTGCTCCTCGGCGCGCTGGCGAGGTTCCACTTCGGCGGCGACGGGTTCGCCGTGACCGTCACCTCGGGCAGGGGCGGGGCGTCCTTCAGCGGGCGGCGGCAGAGCCGCGTCACCGGCCGCGCCGCCGCGCTGCTCATCCGCGACCTGCCCGCGCTACCGCCCGGCGTCCGGCACATCGAGCAGCTGGTGGACCCGATCGCCTTCCTGACCGAGCTCGCCAGCGACGGCTTCGACCTCCGGATCGACGACGGCCCGTGACACCCGGTCGGGCGTCGGATCGGAACCGTACCGTGGCCACCGCCATTACGATGACGTGGCGTGAGCGGGTTCGTCCTTTTTCTCCCGCGCCAGCTTGCTCCGGATGACGAGGGCCATCCCGGCCAGCGTGAGCCCCATGCCGGCGACCTGCAGTGACGTCGGCGCCCCGGCCAGGTGCAACAGCGCCGAACTCACTCCCACCAGCGGCGGTACGGCGAGGCCCAGCAGCGCCGAGTAGGACGGTCCGCCGGTCAGCAGGATGCGGTGCTGGAGGAGGTAGACGGGCACGTAGATGACGATGCCCAGGAGCACGAGCATGCCCAGCACCGTCCAGCTGACCCGCTCTCCTGCCGCGACGTCCGTCGCCGCCCAAGCGGCGAGCGGTATCGTCCCGACCGCGAAGATCGGCAGGATGCGTGGCGCCATCGCCCCCTGGTAGCCGCGGTTCGTCCTGCTGAAGTAGAGGCCGTAGAAGGCCATGGAGAACATCGCCGCGAGCGCGACCAGCGCCCCGAGCGCCACGTCGTCGCCGAGCGACCCCGCCAGCCTGGGCACCGTGTACAGCGCGGCACCGGCGACCGCGATCACGGTTCCGGCGATGGTGCGTGGTGAGGGCCGGGTGCGCAGCATCACGCTCTCGGCGATCAGCACCACGGCCGGGGTCAGGGAGAGGGTCAGCGCGGGCAGGGCCGGTCCGGCGAGGCTGATCGCGACGGTCGAGAGCACCGTGTACGCGGTCACCCCGGTCAGTGCCAGCAGCCCGATCTGCCACCACCGATAGCCCGTGGCCCGGGAGGCGGGCGGCGCGGAGGCGGGCGACCACCAGGTGAGCGCCACCAGGCCCAGGACGGTGAACGCGGTACGGCCCGCCGACACGATCCCGGTGCTCGCGTCGCGCAGGGAGGCCTCCACGACCAGCCAGGTCGAGGCCAGCAGGAGGACCAGCGCGGCGGACTGCCAGATCAGCCGCCCTCTGCCACCGCTCACCGCGTGACGGTTTCGTAGACGGCGCAGGTGCGTTCCACCATGAGGGCGGCCGTGTACAGCTCGCGGTGCCGGTCGCGGGCGCGGGCGGTCATGGCGGCGCCGCGGTCCTCGCGGGCCAGGACGTTCAGCGCGGCGCGGGCCAGCGCGTGCGGGTTGTCGGGGGCGACCAGCAGGCCGTCGACCTCGTGCCGGACCAGTTCGGGGATGCCGCCCACCGCCGTCGACACGATCGGGATGCCCGAGGCCATCGCCTCCAGGATGACGAGGCTGGCCGCGTCGCCGCGGGAGGAGGCGAGCAGCACGTCCGCGCCGATCCCGGCGGTCAGGGCGCCCGGCACGCTGCCGTGGAAACGTACGTGCCCGGCGATCCCGAGAGCGGAGACCAGCCTGTGGAGCAGGGTCTCGTCGGGGCCCGTCCCGACGAGGTGCAGCGTCGCGCCGGGCAGCTGGCCGAGCATGAGCTCGAACGCGAGGACGGCGACATCGGCGCCCTTCTCCGGCGACAGCCGCCCGCAGTACAGCACCCGCGGACCCGCGCCCGCCTCCAGCCGGAAGCCCGACGGCGAGGGGACGTCGACGCCGTTCGGCACATAGTGGACGCGGCCCGCGTCGCCGAGGAACTTGCCGATGGCCCGCTGGGCGAACTCTGCCACCGCGATGACCGGGAAGTCCGCGCCCGTGGCCAGGGCGGCCTCGAGGAACGGGTCCACCGGCTTGTACATGTGCTGCGTGTACAGCAGCGGCGCCCCGATCGCCGTGGAGAGCTCCTGGCCACGGAACCCGGCGTGCATCAGGTGGGCGTGGATCAGCTCCGGCCGCCAGCCGGCGCCGGCGGCGAGGAGGGCGGCCGGGTCGCCGGGCTGTCCGGGAACCGGGACCGGGAGCAGAGTCGGGTCGACGAAGACGTCGGCGCCCGCCTCCCGGCAGTGCCCGGTCAGCACCCCGTCGCTCCCGGCCACCACGGCGACCTTCAGCCCGCGGGCGATCTGGTGGGTCACCTGGGTGGCGACGTGGCTGACGGTTCCACCGGTCGTGGGGCCGCACTGCACCAGATGCATGACACGCATGCGTTGCGTCCTTTCCTGTCGGGTCGAGGGGTCAGTTGCCTTCGACGGAGCGGGCCATGAGGGCGTTGCCCGCGGTGAGCCCGCCGTCGACGGTCAGGACCGACCCGGTGATCCAGGCGGCGCTGTCGGAGGCCAGGAAGCAGATCGACGTCGCCACGTCCTCCGGCTCCCCGACCCGGCCCAGCGGGTACCACTTCTTGAGCGCGTCGAAGGTGGCGGGGTTCTTGGCGATCTGCTCGTCCCAGGCCGGGGTGCGGATGGTTCCGGGGCTGATCGCGTTCACCCGGATGCCGTGCCCGCCGTACTCCACGGCCAGCGAGCGGGTCAGCGAGACGATCGCCGCCTTGGCCGCGCTGTAGGAGGGGTGGCCGAAGAAGGCGAAGGCGTTCACCGACACGACGTTCACGATCACGCCGTCGCCACGCGCCATCATCGCGGGCAGCGACGTCTGTACGCAGCGCACCGCACCCTTGACGATCACGTCGAAGTCGGTGTCCCAGAGCCGCTCCGGCGCCTCATGGAAGCGGGGCGGTACCGGGCAGGCCACGATGGCGTTGTTGACCAGCACGTCCACCGGGCCGCCCAGTTCTCGCGCGGCCGCGGCGAATCCCGCGGACACGCTCTCGGCGGATGTGACGTCCAGCCGGAGACCGAGCGCCCGGCCACCGCCGGCGGCGATCTCCCGGGCGAGGTCGGCGGCGCCGGACTCGTCGATGTCGGTGACGGCCACCGCCGCGCCCGACGCCGCCAGCCGCCGTGCCGTCACCCGGCCGACGCCTCCGGCCGCGCCGGTCACCAGCGCCACCCGCCCGCTCAGGTCGAATCGGTCCTGACGCCCGCTCATGCCGCCTCCACCTGTCCGTTGTCGAAGTAGGCCCGCAGCGACTCCTCCAGCTCGGGAATCCGCAGTACGGCGCCGCCGTTCCGTAACGAGCGGGTGGCCAGGTCACCGGCGGCCACGGCCGTGCGCGCGTCCACCGGCGAGGTGTCGGTACGCCCGCCCTCACGCACGAACCGCACGAACTCCTCGATCACCTTCGCGTCCGCCCCGCCATGCCCGCCGACCGGCCCCGGGATACGGAACTCCGCGTCCCCGGCCGGGTCGTAGCCGCGACGGCTCGAGTTCCACACCCGGATCGTGCCGCCCGGCTCGTCACCGAAGTTCTCCAGCCGCCCGGCGTCGCCGATCACCGTGAAGGAGCGCCAGTAGTCGGGGGTGTAGTGACATTGCTGGTACGCGGCCAGCACCCCGTTGCCCAGGCGCAGGTTCAGCAGCGCCAGGTCCTCGACGTCGATCACCGGGTTGAGGTCACGCTGCCTGGACGGCGGCCAGTGCTCCAGGCTCAGCCAGTTCTCCGCCTTGGGCACTCCGGCGGCGCGCCGCGGCAGGTCGCCGTAGACGGTCAGCCCGCCGAGCGCCTGCACCTCCTCGGTGTGGCCGCCGACGATCCAGTGCATGGCGTCGAGGTCGTGGCAGGCCTTCTGCAGCAGCAGGCTGTTCACCTTGGACCGTTCGGCGTGCCAGTCCTTGAAGAAGTAGTCGCCGCCGTGGCCCACGAAGTGGCGGATCCACACCGCCTTCGGGGTGCCGATCCGGCCTTCGAGCACAAGACGGCGCATCAGGCGTACCACCTCCATGTGCCGCATGTTGTGCCCGACGTACAGCCGGGAGCCCGACTCCCTGGCGGCACGCAGGACGGCGTCGGCGTCCGCCACCGTCGTCGCCATCGGTTTTTCCAGGTAGACGGCCTTGCCGGCGCGCAGCGCGTCGATCGCCACCTGGGCGTGGGTGTGGTCGGGGGTCGCCACCAGTACAGCGTCGACGTCGTCGCGGTCCAGCAGGCGGCGGTAGTCGGTCTCGGCGGCGTTCGCGCCGAAGAAGCCGGCCTCCGTGCGGAGGGTGGTCTCATCCAGGTCGCAGACTGCGGTGATGCGCGATCCGCGGCCTGACTCGCGGTGGGCGGCGACGGCGAGGCTACGCCTCTGTCCCAGCCCGATGGCGGCAATGCGGAGATCGTCCATGCTCTGTCGGCCTCTCCATCACGTTGAGTCGTCAAGGCGTGGTGCCGTTGCGATCAAGATGCCTAATGGTGATTGAAAAGACAAGACTTGAAGCGATTTCGCGCACGGATCGTCATATATGGAGGAGACCATAATTAATGGAGCGGAGCCACCGGCCCGTGCTCCGGGTTGAAGAACCGCTGGTTGAGATGCTCGACCCCGAGGCAGACGGCCCCGATGGCCACGCATTCGTCCCCGAGCGTCGAGGCGCGCAGCTCGGGGGTGCGCAGGCACATCGTCTCCAGCTCGGCGCGCAGCGGTGGCATCAGGACGTCGGCCGAGCGGGAGAACCCGCCGCCGATGACGATCACCTGGGGGTCGACGGTCAGCGTCATGGCGGCGGTGGCCAGGGCGAGCACCTTGACGTAGCGCAGGACCGCGTTGAGCGCGGCGGCGTCACCGAGCCGGGCCGCGTCGAAGACGGCCTGTCCCGAGTTTCCCGCGGTCAGCAGGTCGCTGGAGTCGGCCAGGTGGAACAGCGGGTGGAGGCCGATCTCGCCGGCCGCGCCGGTGGAGCCGCGCAGCGGGACGCCGTCCAGGATGATGGCCGCGCCGGCCCGGCGCCCGATGTGCAGGTAGACGATGTTGCGCGCGTCGCGGGCGGACCCGCGGCGGCATTCGGCGAGCGCGGCGAGCCGGCTGTCGTTGTCCACCAGGACCTCACCGGCCAGCCGGCCGGTGAGGTGGCCGGCCAGGGGTACGCCGGACCAGTCGTGGATGGCGCGGGAGACGACGATGTTGCCCTCGTTGTCGACGTAGCCCGTGCTCCCGGCGGTGGTGATCCAGACGTCGGCCGGTGAGGTGCCGGTGGCGGCCAGGCACGCGTCGACGGCCCGGTCGACGGCGGCCAGGCGCTCCTGCCTGGTGTGCCCGGGGGTGATCGGCTCGCGGGAGACGTGCCGGACCTCGCCGTCGAGGTCGCTGATGGCGGCCAGGATTTTGTGCGCCCCTATGTCGAGGCCGAGCACCCGGCCGTTCTCTGCGCGGAAGCGGTAGCGCCGGGCGGGGCGGCCCTTGCCGCCGCCGGTGCTCGGATCCATCTCGGCGACCCAGCCCATGGCGATGAGGTCGCGGACCACTTCCTTGATCGTCGCCCTGGCCAGCTCGGTGTGCTCGGCGAGGCGGGTGAGCGGGAGCGGTCCGGCTCCGCGCAGGGCGGAGACGACGGCGAGGGCGTTGAGCCGCCGCAGCCGCTGGAGGTCGCCGCCGCTGACAGCGAGGGTCACTGCGTTGATCCCCTCTTGACGGTTATTAATTGTGGAGTCCACTATAAGTGCGATTTCGGGGATCAGCACTAAGAGACGATCTTGTCACCCCTCGCTGTGTCATCCCATGAGAGAGGTCACATGCTCAAGATTCTTGCCAGCTTAGTCATGCTGCTCGGCCTGGCCGTACCGGCTCAGGCGGCAGCCACCCCGCAGCTCGAGGCGTACTTCACCGCCCCGGGCGTCACCGGCCCCACCGACGACTCGCTGGAGACCAAGCTCACCGGGCTGATCGACCAGGCGGCGCCGGGCTCCACCCTCCGGCTGGCCACGTTCGTGCTCGAACGGGCGGTCATCAAGAACAAGCTCGTCCAGGCCGCGGGGCGCGGCGTGGACGTCCGGGTCGTGGCGGAGAAGACCGGGCACAACGCCCTTCTCGACCAGCTGGCCGCCGATCTCGGTCCTGGCCACGTGGTGCTCTGCGCGGACGCGTGCAACAGCACCGCCAAGGACGTCATGCACCACAAGTTCGCCGTCTTCAGCCGGTTGCTGGACGGCCGGACCGACGTGGTGGCACAGAGCTCGCAGAACCTCGACGCCAAGTTCGGCGCACACCAGAACATGCTGGTCAGCTCGGGCGACGCCGGGCTGGCGGCCGGCTATCGCGGCGTCTTCGACAAGCTGTGGTCGCAGCAGATCCACACCTGGTCGGGCTCCTTCACCTCCGACAGCGGCAAGGTCACCGTCTGGATGACGCCACGCGCCGACGACCCGATGGCGGCGGCGATCGGCGCGGTCCGGTGCCCGGGTTCGATCCGGCTGGCGCACTCCCAGTTCGCGCTCGACCGCGTCGCGGTCCGGACCGCGCTGGTGAACCGCAAGAAGCAGGGCTGCTCGATCCAGATCTTCGTACCGGAGGGCAACCAGACGACGGACGTGGCCAAGGAGCTCGCCAAGGACGGCCTCGTCGTTCACACCTTCCGCCCCGGCGGCTGCCACGAGCCCGTCACCACCTGCGACGTGGGCACGCTCCACTCCAAGATCATGCTGACCGAGGACGCGCTGGGCAGGCAGTACGTCTACACCGGCTCGCACAACATCAACATGGGCTCGCTGACCACGGCAGACGACTCCTTCGTCAAGATCGACGATGCCGCAATCCACGCCGCCTACGCCGCCAACATGGATCTGCTGTACGAGCAGGCGATCAAGGTCGTGCCCGCCGCGTACCCGGACGCCGCCCTGCAGATGGCGGCCAACGACGCGGCCGACGAGCGCACTCCCAGAGCCTCGACGGAACGCAACGGCTACACCGCCCTCACCTGGGAGAGCGGCGCGCGGGTCTTCGCCAGAATCTACCGGTACGGCAGGCCCGTCACCGCCCCGATCCGCGTCGACATGGGCGGAGCGGGCTGCGCCACCGGCTGGAACCACGTCCAGCCCGCGGCCGGAGTCGACGACGGCGGTAACGCCTCCATCGCCTGGGCCGAGGACGGCGACTGCCGCGGCGAGCACAACATCGCCGTGCGCAGGCTCTCCGTCACCGGCCAGCTCGGCGCCACGATCTGGGTCAACCAGCCGGAATGGCGCGGTGACCAGACGCGGCCCCGGATCGCGGTCACCGGTACCGGGGCGTTCACCGTGGTGTGGGAGGACGCTCACACCTCGTCCGTCCGCGCCGCCGGATACTCCTCGGCCGCGACCCGGCTCTGGGGCCCGGACGAGGCCGGCGCCGGCAACCGGCCCGACGTCGCGGTGGACGCCTCCGGCGTCGCCACCGTGGTCTGGCAACAGGCCCCTCACGTGTACGGCAAGCGGCTCGGCACGAACGGGGCCGTGGTGGCCGGCCGTACCCAGATCAACGCCAACAACGCGGGCCAGCACCTCGCACCGGCGGTCGCGACCACCTCGTCGGGAAACAGCGTGGTGGCCTGGAGCGACAACCTCGGCGGCATCTGGCGGGTGCGGACCCGTGGATTCACCCCGGCGCTGGCCGGCCGGTTCGCCGAGAAGCCGGTGAAGAACGGCCGCTACACCCTCGGCGACCAGGCCGACGGCAACCTGGAGTACCCGCCCCTCTGCCACCTGAACGCCTGCGCCGTGCAGGGGACGCCGTCGATCGCCGCGGAGCCGTCGGGAAGCTTCGTCGTCGGCTGGACCGAGACCGACCTCTGGAACCAGGACCGCACGCACGAGGTGTACGCCAAGGGCTTCAACGCCGACGGCTCCGCGACCGGACGCTTTCCCGCCGAGCGCATGAACCCGAACACGGTCGGCAACCAGTTCGCCACCGCGGTCAGCGCCGGGCCGGGCGGATTCACCTACTTCTACACCGAGGACTTCAACGTCAACGGCTACGCGGACATCGTGGCCAGAACCGGATTCACGAACACTTCCCCCTGAGGTCCTCCGACACCACGTGATCGGCTTCCGGGCCCGGGTCGGCGGGCTTGGCTGAGCGCGTGGCGAACCACCCGGCGACGGCCGCCAGGACAGCGCCGGCCGCGGCGGCGACGAAGGCGGCGGGGTCGCCGCCCGCCGCCCCGTTGCCGCCCGGTCCGGTGAGCTGGCCGGCGACGGCGGTGCCCAGCCCGTAACCGGCCCACATGAACGTGTTGAGCCAGGCGAAGACCTCCGTGCGGTAGCGGGCGGGCGCGCGGTCGGCGAGCAGCGCCGGTACGACGGCGTCGCGCGGCCCCGTCGCCAGCCCGACCAGCGTGATCAGCACGGCGAGCGTGATGAACTCGGGCGCCCAGCCCGCCCCGAGCAGGAGGAGGGACTCGGCGAGCGAGAACAGGACGAGAAAGCGGCCGGAGGCGATCGGCCAGGACCGCGCGCCGTACCCGAGGGTGCCGACGAGGGCCCCGGCAGACAGCAGGCCCATCAGGACGCCGGCGGAGGCGGCTGAGCCGAAGGCGTCGGCCGAGGCGACCGCGGCGACGCGCAGGCAGCCGAAGGTGAACGTGCCGGACGCGGCGACGGCCAGCAGCAGGAGAGTGGGCCGGTGGGTGAGCGGCCCGGCCAGGCGGAACCTGCCCGGTGCCGCGGGTTCCGCCAGCCGTACCGCCGGCGAGGTCAGGAGCAGCGCGGTGCCGAGCAGGACCGCGGCGCCGGCGGCCGCCACCACGTTGTGGGCGGAGACCGCGAGGGTCAGCAGCGGCACGAGCATGGGGCCGGCGATGAACATCATCTCGTTGACCGCGTTGTCGGCCGCGTACGCCGCGGGCAGGCGGGCCTCGGGGACCAGGCGGGGCCAGGCGCCCCGGATGACCGAACCCGCGGGCGGAGTGGTGGCGCCGAGCAGGACCGCGGCGCCGATCATCAGGGCGGGCGGGGTGAGGAGGAGCAGGGCGTAGGCCAGGGCGTGGGCGGCCAGGTAACCCTTCAGCGCCCGGCGCGGGCCGTACCGGTCGGCGACCCGGCCGCCGAGCGGCGCGCACAGCGCCAGTGCCAGCGCGTGGCCGGTGAGGACGAGCCCGGCGACGGCGTAGGAACCCAGTCTGTCGACCGCGGCCAGCAGCAGGGCAAGGCTGAGAACGGGCGTGCCCAGCTTGACGATGAGCCCGGCGGCGAGCAGGCGCGGGACACCCGGACAGGCGAGCAGGTGTCGGTAGGGTGCGAGCATGGCGACTCCGTTACCATCTAACTGGACTACACCCATAACATCGGGAAGGGGTGTTACTAGTCAAGTGGAAATAGCCTGTAACGTGACGCGGCAGGCTCCGCTGCTCGCCGAACTGGTCAACCTGGCGACGGCGCGCCTGCGGGGCGGCGCCTCGGTGGTGCCGCCGGTCGGCGCGGACCTGGCGGCGGCGTTCGCCGCGGGACTCGGTGACCGGACGGCCGCGGCGGTGCTCGCCGTACCGGATGCCGGGCCGCGCCTGGCCGAGCTGGCCACCGAGCTGCGGCAGGCCCTCCTTTCCGCGAGCCCGGCCGATCAGGCCGCTCGCGTCAATGCCATGATCGCCAGGTACGGCGCGCAGCCGTACCTGGTCGACGATGTTGGCCAGCCCTTTCACCTGCACTTTCACGGTTCCGGTGGAACCCCGGTGGAGGCTCTGGGCGGTGAGTTCGCCATGGTGCTCGCCCTTGTGGTGGACGGCTACGGGCCGGATCGTTTCGGCGAGTGCGCCGCGCACCAGTGCGAGGCGGTCTACATCGACCTGACCCGCAATGGGTCGCGTCGTTACTGCAGCGCGGCGTGTACCGCTCGTGCCAAGACCGCGGCCTATCGCGGCCGCCGCCAGGCTTGAGCCACGTCTCTGGTGACCTCTCAGGTGGAGGCGTGGTGACGCAGGGTCGCCGCCGCGGCGGCCAGCAGGACCAGGAGCAGGACGATCGCCATGAAGACCTGCCCGTGCAGGCCGAGAACGAAGACGGTCCGGCCGGCGAACTCCGGGTCGTAGGTGGCGGTGCCGGGGAACAGGAGCGCGCCGATCATGCCGAGCCAGGGGACGGCCAGGATGGCGGCGGCGTGCAGCAGGGAGTTCCGGCCTCGCCGGAGGGCGAGGGCCAGCCCGATGATCCCGAGGAGCACGGTCATCACCATGTACTGGGCGTCGTGGAACTTGGCGTGCGGCGGCCAGGCCGGGTTGAAGGCGTGTTGTGCCGCGAGGTCGGGGATCACCAGGTCGGCCAGCACGGCGCCGACCGTGGTGATCACGGCGACCAGGACGATCAGGATTCGGGGGAGGGGCATCACGTGCATTCCTCTTAGAGCATCTAGTTTACTTAGAGGCATTAAGTAAACATAGATGCCCTAGGATGTCAATCGCACGGCGCCCGATGCCGGGTCTAGCCGGGGGGCGTGAGGCGTTGTAGCTGGCCCGTGTGGATGCTGCTCACCCATTCCCAGCCGGGCTTGGCCGACGGGCCCACCCGCGGGTCGCCGGGGTCCTGGCCGTCGCGCAGGGCGAGCACGTACGCCCGGTCCAGCTCGATCCGTGCCCGCGCCTGATCGGCTCCGCCGACCGACCCGTGGCCGGGGACGAGGGCGTCGACGTCGCCCGCCACGCCCTCCAGCAGCCGCAACGCCGCGAGGTAGTCCTCGATCGGGTCGGCGGTGCCGTCCAGGTCGAGCATCGGAACCAGGACGTCGGAGAGCATGTCGCCGGCGACGAGAACCCCGCGGTCTTCGACGAACAGCGCCGCATGGCCCGGGGCGTGCGCCCGATGCTCGATGATCCGGACTCGGGGGCCGTCCCAGGGGATCTGCGCCGTTTCGGCGGGGAGGGCGGTGATGAGCCCGTACAGGTCGAGCGGGACCTGGTCGGCGATGCCGGTCGGCTCCAGGTGGGCGGTGATCTCGGCCTTCGCGCCCGGGTCGGACAACTGGTCGCGGACGGCGGCCGCGCATCGGGCCGTACCGTAGCGAGGGGCCGCGCCGAACAGCGGGTGCCAGAGCAGGTGATCCCAATCCGGATGCGTCGAGAAGCCCGCCACGACGGGCTGCCCCAGGTCGGACAGGTCGCTCGCGAGGCAGGTCATCTCGCCGCCCGTGATCCCGGGGTCGATGAGCAACACGCCTGCGCGGCCTTGCACGACAATGGCGTTGCTCTGGACGAACTCGCTCTCGTGGACCAGCACACCCTCGGCGATCCGCGTCAGCACGGGCTCGCCTCCTTCACATCCTGGAGGGCGTAGCGGTGCATCGTGACGCCGTGCTCGAACGTTCGCTGCTCGATCAGGTCGAGATCGATCGGCATGTCGTAGTCGTCGAAGAGCGGCCTGCCGAAGCCGAGGATCGCGGGGTGGGTCCAGAGGAGCAGTTCGTCGAGCAGCCCGGCCCTGAGCAGTTGTGTCGCGAGCGTCGCGCCGCCCACGCTGATGGTGCCGTCGGTCCCGGCCCGCAGGGCGGCGAGCCGCTCGATCGCGTCGTCTCCGCCGATGATCCGGGTGTTGTGGCCGGCGCCGCGCCGGGTGCGTGAGACGAGCACCTTGGGCTTGGCGGTCCAGAGCTCGCCGTACTCACGCATGTAGTCCGGCAGCGACGCGTCCTCGGAGGTGCCGGGCCAGGACTCCTCCATGAGCTCGTAGTAGACCCGGCCGTGGACCATGAGCGCGAGCGCCCGCGTCCGCGCGTTGGCCTCGCGGTGCATGTCCTCGTGGAGGCGCAGCCACTCGCCGGCGCCGTTGTCCCCGGGGACTTGCTCGATCCGCAGGTCGAGGGACACGTTCATCGAATAGACGAAGCGGCCCATCGTCCCCCCTTTCCCAAGAGTGCTTGCATTTTGCAATCACTATAATCAGGGCGAAGTGCCTGTCAAGGAGGAGTCGTGGAACCTCGGTCCGGGTGTCCGGTCAACGCCGCCGTCGAAGTGCTCGGAGATCGCTGGTCGTTGCTCGTGCTTCGCGACATCATCTTCGGCGACCGCCGCTACTTCCGGGCGCTGCTCACCGGGTCGATCGAGGGCATCGCCTCGAACATCCTCGCCGACCGCCTCGTGCGGCTCATCGACGCGGGGATCCTCACCCGCGGCACCGCGGTCCGGGGGCAGCGCGCTCGCTACAGCCTCACGGAAGCCGGCATCCAGACCCTCCCGATCATCTACGCCCTCGGCAACTGGGGCCTCGACTGGCGCCCCGGCAGCGACGGGCTCCGGAGCCGGCAGCAGCTCATGCGCGACGAAGGTCCGGCGTTCATCGAGGAGCTCATGGACGAACTCCGCACCCGCCACCTCGGCGCCCCGCCGAAGCCGCACGACGGTCCCAGCCCGCTCGAACGTCTCGACGCCGCCTGCGCCGCGCGAGAACACGCCGATTGACAACTGCGGGAGCGCCTACGTCGGCAATGGCCACGCGGTCCCGTCGCCGCGGGGGCCGGTGGGGGAGCGGGTCAGGTGGACGGCGGGCCGTTGGCGGTGGCGACGGTCTGGTACCAGTGGCCGGAGGCCTTGACGGTTCTGCGCTTGGTCTGATGGTCCACGTGGACAAGGCCGTAGCGCAGTCCAGCCCGGCGTGGTTGACGGTGCCCGTGCCCTCGGGTAGCACCCGGGCCCAGCTGATCCCGAAGTTGTGGGAACCGAGCCTGAGCCGGCGCATGAGCCGCAGGTCGTCGCGGTAGTGCCGGTAGAAGTCGGGTCCGTCCTCGACGGTCTCGCCCGTCGTCACGTTGCCGGGCGAACGTGACCAGGGGTGCCAGATGGAAGGGCCGCCGCCGTCGGCGAGCGGCGCTCCCTCGTTCTGAACGCCGTTGGTGCCCGCGCCCCACAGGAAACCTCGCGGGAAGGCGTAGCCGAGGGATGGGTCCACGTGCTGCATTTCGGTCATCATCTCCTTCTGGGAAGGAATCACGACCCAGACGTTAACCCTGGAAGGCACTCCTTCGCCTATGGCAGGTTGGCGATGCCGCCGAGGATGAGGGCGATGCCGGCGAGGAACTGCTCGCGGTCATCGTGCTCGCGCATCTGGCCGCTGATGGCGTGCATGAACGGGTAGCCGGCGGGGTCGAGTTCCTGCCACGCCGTCGACGTCGCCTCGAAGAACTTCTCGCGGTCGGTCTCGGCGTCTGGGGGGTCCCCTCCCATGCCGGTCTGGCTGACGGCGCCCAGGATGTAGTGCACGAGCGTCGAAGCCGCGACGAACCAGATGGCGTGCGGCACGCCCAAGGCGCGCACCTGCCGGCCGATCTTCTCGAAGATCCCCACGGTCACCGGGCCCCACGGGTTGCGGGTGAGCTGTACGGCCAGCCGAGTCGCCAGCCACGGGTGTACGGCGACCGCGTCGAACAGGCCCAGCGCCACGACCCGGATCTCGTCCTCGGGCGTGGCCGGAGTCCGGGAAGGTTCGGTGGCCAGGGCGGCGGCGACGACGGTTTCGGTCGCGGTGTCCAGCAGCTCGTCCCGGGTGCCCACGTGGTAGTAGATCGCCCCGGATCCGGTGGCAAGGCGCTCGGTCAGTGCCCGGACGGTCAGCCCGCCCTCGCCGCCCGCGTCCAGCAGTTCGATGGCGGTATCGATGATCTGCTCGCGGGAGAGCACCTGTCTGCGCCGCTCGGTCCGGCGCGCTCGCGTTGCCATGTCCCGCATTCTGCCACCTTGGAGCGCTGAACCAAGTTGGTATAGTGTTCCAACATGGAACAGCGCACCAAAGATGCAGTCACGATCATCGGCGCCGGGCTCGGCGGACTCACGCTGGCCCGCGTCCTGCACGTCCACGGCATCCCGGCCGAGGTCTACGAGGCGGAGGCCTCGCTGGAGGCACGGTCGCAGGGCGGGATGCTCGACATCCACCACTACAACGGGCAACTCGCCCTTGAGGCGGCCGGTCTGATGGAGGAGTTCCGCGCCATCGTGGTGGAAGGCCGCCAGGCGATACGCGGTCTGGCGCCGGACGGCGCCGTACTGTTCGAGAAGGCCGACGACGGCACGGGCGGCCGTCCGGAGGCGCAGCGCGCGGACCTGCGGCGGATGCTGCTGGACGCGCTCCCGGAGGGCACCGTCCGGTGGGGCCGTAAGGTCACCGGCGCCAGGAGCCTCGGCGGCGGCCGCCACGAGGTGATCTTCGCCGACGGCGGCAGTGTCACCACGAGTCTGCTGGTCGGCGCGGACGGCGCCTGGTCGCGGGTCCGCCCGCTGCTGTCGGAGGCGGTGCCCGAGTACGCCGGCACGTCCTTCGTCGAGACCTACCTGTTCGACGCCGACACGCGGCACCCGGCCGCCGCGAAGGCGGTCGGCGGCGGCATGATGCTCGTCCCCGCGGAGGGGGAGACGATCACCGCTCACCGCGAACGCGGCGACACCCTGCACGCCTATGTGGAGCTCACCAGGCCGCTGGCGTGGTTCGACGACATCGACTTCGCCGATCCTGCCGCGGCCGTCACGCGGGTGGTGGCGGAGTTCGACGGCTGGGCGCCCGAGCTCACCGCGCTGATCACCGACACCGACACCCGGCCGGTCCTGCGCCCGCACCACGCCTTGCCCCACCCGCACCGGTGGGACCGGACACCCGGGGTGACCCTCGTCGGCGACGCCGCCCATCTGCTGGCGCCCAACGGCGAAGGAGCCAATCAGGCCATGTACGACGGCGCCGAGCTCGGCAAGGCTCTCGCCGCCCATCTCGACGACGTCGAGGCCGGTCTCGCCGCGTACGAGCAGGCCATGTTCACCCGCATGAGCCAGGCCGAGGAGGAGACGGCCAAGCACCTGGAGGAGACGTTCGGCGACCTGATCCGCGCCACCGCTACCCCGGGCAGTCTCTAGGGTCGACGCTCTGCCCCGCACCGACGACGGAGATCCGGGCAAGGCCCTCCTGCAGCGCGGCGGTGGTGCACACGATCTGCCGGACGGCCAGCGGGGACAGTTCGTCGCCCGGGGTGGACGGGTTCAGCACCAGGTGGCCGCCCGGCTTGACGGTCGCCGCGATCGGGCCGATGCCGGGCGGGACGTCGGTGGTGAGCCCGCGCGCTCGTTCCTCCGCGGTGGGGCCCTCCGCCAGCAGCGCGAGGGTGTCCGTCAGGAACATCGGACGGATACGCGGCCGCGTCACCACACTGAGCCGGCCGTCCTTGACCAGGTAGAGCGTCATCGTCTTGGTCTGTGCCACGCCTCCGCTCGGCGGCTCGCCGGCGGAGATGGGGTCGCTGGGCCGTACGCCGCAGCCGGCCACGGCGACGAGCGACACGAGGCCGGCGGCCAGCACGCGGCGGGAGAGCCCGGCCCTCATGCGGAGTCTCCTTCCGGATCGGGTGCCCGGCGCGGCAGGCGCAGGGTGAACAGGGCGCCGCCGTCCGGGGCGTTGGTGACGGTGAGGTCGCCTCGGTGCAGGCGCGCGTTCTCCATCGCGATGGCCAGGCCGAGGCCGCTGCCCTCGGACCTGGCCCTGGCCGCGCTGGCCTTGTAGAAGCGGTCGAACGCGTGCGGCAGCACCGCTTCGTCCAGCCCCGGCCCGTGGTCGCGTACCTGCAGAGTGATCCAGTGCGGGTCGGCGGAGAGCCGTACCGACACCGGTGGCGCGCCGTGCCGCAGGGCGTTGCCGACCAGGTTCGCGAGGATGACGTCCACCCGGCGCGGGTCCAGCCGGGCCGTCACCGCGGGTGGAAGCTCGGTGTCCACCTGCTCCGTCCAGCCTCGGGCACGCAGGGTCGCGGGCACCAGCTCGGCCACGTCGACCTCGTTCAGCGTGAGGGCCGCGACGCCGGAGTCGAACCTGCTGATCTCGATGAGGTCGTTCACCAGCTCGGTGAGGTTGAGCGTCTCCTGGCTGACCAGCCGTGCGGCCTTGCCGGCGGTCTCGGGCAGCCGGGCCGCCTCCTCGTCGAGGATCTCGGCGACCGCGGCGAGCGCGGCCAGAGGGGTGCGCAGCTCGTGGGAGACGTCGGCCACGAACCGGCGCGCGTCGGCCTCCATCTCACGCAACTGCGTGACGTGCTGTTCCAGCTCCGCGGCGGTGTTGTTGAACGTACGCGCCACGTCGGCCAGCTCGTCGGAGCCGCTGACCGCGATCCTGGTCCGCAGCTCGCCCTCGCCCAGCAGGCGTGCCGCCCGGCCGAGTTCGCGCACCGGGCGCAGCACGCTCCGGGTGGCCAGCAGCGCGAGCAGGACCGCGAACGCCATGGCCGCGCCGCCGATGAGCCAGGAGTTCATGGCGAGCCGGTCGATGCTGCGTTGTTCGGGAAGCAGGCTGCGCGTGGTGTAGATCTCGATGCCGGAGTTCCGCGTCCCCTCCTGCTCGACGATCAGCAACGGCGCGCCGATGATCAGGAAGGGCTTGCCGTCCCGCACGACGCGTTGCCACGCGATGGCGCCGCCGGCCACTTCCTGCCGGAGCCCCCGTGAGATGTCCCCGGGACCCAGGGCGGGCGGCATGTTCCCGCCCGGCCCCGTGCCCCACGGCGGGCCGGGCGGGGCGCCGGGTGGTGGGCCCTCCGGCGGGCCGGCCTGCGCGTACGCCTTCTGGTAGAGGACGAGCGTGGAGCTGTTTCTTTCTGTCATGGTTTCGGCGATCCTGCCGAGCTCGGTCTGGTCCGGCGTCGACGTCCGCAGCGGGAAGAGCGCCTCCAGGCGGCCCTTCATCGCCTGCAGCGCGGCGTCCTGGGCCCGCTGCAGGATGTCGTTGCGGGCCTGGACGTAGATCCCGCCGGCCACCGCCGCCGTGGTGACCACGCACAGCAGCGCGAACGCGGACAACAGCCGGGCACGCAGCCCCAGACTCGGCCGAGGCGTCATCGGCGGCTCACACCGGCCCGAACCGGTACCCGAACCCCCGCACCGTCTGCACGTAGACGGGCGCCGCCGAGTCGTCCTCGATCTTCGCGCGCAACCGCTGCACGCACGCGTCCACCAGCCGCGAGTCACCGAAGTACCCGTGCTCCCACACCGAGTCCAGCAGTTGCTGGCGGCTGTGCACCCGGCCCGGAGTACCGGAGAGTTCGAGCAGCAGGCGCAGCTCGGCCGGGGTGAGCCTGACCGGCACGCCGCGGTTGGCGACCACCAGCCCGGCCCGATCGATGGTCAGGTCCCCGTGCCGCTCCAGCTCCGCCTGGTCCCGGCCGATCCGCCGGAGAATCGCGCGGATGCGCGCCTCGAGCACCCTGGGCTGCACCGGCTTGACCACGTAGTCGTCGGCGCCCGCCTCCAGCCCCGCCACCACGTCCATGTCGTCGCCGCGAGCGGTCAGCATGATGATCGGTATCTCCCCGATGGCCCGGATGCGGCGGCAGACCTCGAACCCGTCCATGCCCGGCAACATCAGGTCGAGCACGACGACGTCGGGAGGGTCCGTACGCAGCCGGTCCAGCCCTTGCTCGCCGGACTCCACCGCGCCCACCCGATGCCCGTGCCGGGTCAGGGCCAGCTCAAGGCCCTCCCGCACGGCCGGGTCATCCTCGATCAACAACACTCGCGACACGCCGCCGAGTACCACAGCACGCTCCGTAACTCGTCCGCCGGTCAACTCCATCCACTGTCGGCCGGTCATGTCCCCGGCTCGTCCGCGCCATGTCATGGTTGTGTCACGGTCCCGCCGGCGGTGGCCGCCGTCGTCAAACGGTGACAAACGACAGACGACGCACACACATTCGGCGCCAATCGTAGTTCGTCATGAACGAACCACGCACCATCCCATCCCGGCCCCGAGATCGGCTGTTCGCCGTGGTCACGCACGTGCTCGCCGTACTCCTGCTGCCCGTGGCGCTCGCCCGCGACCCCGGCCGGGCCCGCGAACTGGCCTGCGGCTGGGCGTTGCGGATGCGCTTTCCCGCCGAGGACCTCACCGGGCTCACCGAGGGCGCCCTGGCGGCGTTCACCGCGGCGCGCACCGAGGCGTTCTGGCGTCACGGCCAGCTCATCGGCCTCACCTCGGGACACCGCGATCCCGTTGTCCAGCAGCGGATGTTCGACGACGAGGTACGCCGCACCGGCTCCCCGGCCCTGGCCCGCATGCTCGTGCTGCCACCGGCGGAATCCTGCCACGTCAAGGGCATCGCGCTGGACGTACGCCCCCACGAGGGCGCGCACTGGCTGGAGGAGCACGGCGCCCGCTACGACCTCTACCGCATGTACGACAACGAGTGGTGGCACTTCGAGCACCACCCGGAGCGCCGCGGCATACCACCACGACGACGGCCCCACCCCGGCGTGGCCCACATGAGCGGGAACGGGAACCGGTATGTCAGCGGGGAGTAACGAACTGCTGGGACGCCGCCTGCGAGCGGCACGCGAGACGGCGTTCGTGGGGCGCGAGGAAGAGCTCGCGGTCTTCACCACGGCGTTGTACGGCGGCGGCACCAGCGTCCTGTACGTGCACGGTCCCGGCGGCATCGGCAAGACGGCCCTGCTACGGCGATTCGCCCGCGAGGCCGCGGCGGCGGGCCGGCCGGTGTCCATGGTGGACGGGCGCGTGCCGGATCTCCGCGAGACGGACGCGGTGCTGCTCGTCGACGACTTCGAGCGCCTGCAAGGCTTGGAGGAATGGCTGCGCGAGCGGTACCTGCCGCGGCTGCCCGTGGGAGCGCTGGTGGTGATCGCGGGTCGCAACCCGCCGGACCTGCGGTGGCAGGTGGATCCCGGATGGACGGGGGCGCTGGAGGTGCTGCCGCTGCGCGACCTGCGGCCCGGAGACGCGCGGGCCCTGCTGGACTCCAGCGGGGTGCCCGCCGAGTCGCGCGAGCCGCTGCTGGCCTTCGCCGGTGGCCATCCGCTGGCGCTGCTGCTCGGGGCGGCCGTGGCGGTGAAGGACGGCGGGCGGTGGACGCCGGATCAGGCCATGGTGGCCACGTTGCTGGATCACCTGGTGGGCGAGGTGCCTTCGGCGGCGCACCGGCACGCTCTGGAGATCTGCGCGCACGCGCACACCACCACGGAAGACCTGCTGCGCGCGGTCGTGCCGCAGGACGCCGGGACGTTGTTCCGGTGGTTGCGGCGGTCGCCGTTCATGCGGTCGGGCCGGCTCGGCCTGTTCCCGCATGACGTGGTGCGGGAGGCCCTGGAGGCGGACCTGCGATGGCGCGATCCCCAGGGGTACGCGGCGATGCACGACCGCGTCCATGCGCACCTGTCGGACAGGGTGCGCACGGTGAGCGACGCGGACGTGCCCGGCGCGGTGGCGGCACTGCTCTACCTGCACCGCGACACCAGGGCGCCGGACGAGGGCCGGTTCCGGGAGGAGCCCTTGCGGGAGGAGGACGTCGGCACGCTGCTCCGGGTGGCGGCCGGAGCGGAGAGCGCCGTCTTCTGGGCCGAACGTCAGCCGGAGGCGTTCCGGCTGTATCGACGGACCGGAACCGGCGAGCCCGTGGCTTTCTCCGCGTGGCTGCGGCTGGCGGAACTCGACGAGGAGGAGCTGGCGGCCGACCCCGTCGTGGCCATGGCGTGGGCGCACGCGCGTGCCACCACGCCGTTGCGCGCCGGTGAGCATCTGGCGATCAGCCGGACGTGGGCGCTGCCGCCGTATCGCGGGAACTCGCCGGTGATGGACCTGATCCAGTGCCGGGCGATCGGCAACTGCCTGCGGTCCGAGCGGATGGCATGGTCCTTCCTGGAGCACGCGGAGCGCCTCGGGATGCGGGAGATCTCCGATGACGCGCACACCCTGTTCGCTCACGACTGGCGCGCGGTTCCGGCGCGGGCGTGGCTGGAAGGAAGGAACCAGCGGCCCACCGTCGCGACACTGGAGGTGCTGTCCCAGGCGGAGTTCGCCGAGGCCGTCCGCCAGGCGTTGCGCCGGCTGCCGCGCAAGGACGCGCTGGCCGACTCCCCGCTGACGCGCACCAGGCTGATCGCCGGGCGGGCCGGGGAGAACCCGGCCACCGCCCTGGGCGACGTGCTCCGCCAGGCGATCGACGACCTGGCTGAGGACCCGCGCTCGGCCAAGCTCCACCGGGCGCTGTCCGTCACGTTCCTGCGCGGCACGCCCACCCAGGAACTGGCCGCGGAACGGCTCGGCCTCCCGCTCACCACCTACCGCCGCCATCTGAGCGCCGGCATCGAACGCGTCCGCGCCGGCCTGTGGCACCGGGAGCTGTATGGCACCTGAATCGCCGTTCAGTCGGCGAGCGCGAAGCCGGCCGCCGCCTCCGCGTGCAGCCGGGCGCTGGGCAACACCGCAATGGGGCTGTCCTTCTCGCCGATCAGCAGCTCGATCTCCGTACAGCCCAGGATGACGCCTTCGGCGCCGTCATCCGCGAGGTCATCGATGATCTTCCTGTACGCCTCCCTGGACGAGTCACGGAGCACCCCGCGCACCAGTTCGTCGAAGATCACGCGATGGACCAGTTCCCGCTGCTCACGCCGGGGGACGACCACGTCGAGACCGTGGGCGGCCAGCCGGTCGCGGTAGAAGGGCTCCTCCATGGTGAACCGGGTGCCCAGCAGGCCGACCCTGCGCATGCCCCTGGCACGGATCTCGGCGCCCAGGGTGTCGGCGATGTGCAGCACCGGGACGCTCACCGCCCGCTCCACGTCGTCGCTGACCCGGCTGAAGGTGTTGCTGCAGACGAGCAGGAGGTCGGCGCCGAGCTCCTCCAGGCCGCGGCCCGCACCGGTCAGCAACGTGCTCACCTCCTCCCAGCGGTCGGCGAAGATGAGATCCTCGACGGTCGTGTAGTCGACCGACCAGATGAGGCTGTTGGCGGAATGGCTGCCGCCGAGCCGCTCGCGTACCCGCTGGTTGATGATCTGGTAGTAGACCACCGTCGACTCCCAGCTCAGCCCGCCGATGAGACCGATCGTGCGCATGGAACTCCGTTTCACTGAATCGCCAGGGCCCGGGCGCAGACACCGAGGCCGATCTCGCTGGAGGCCTTGACGAACACCACGTCCCCCGGTTCGAGAAGCGCGGTGGCCAGCCTGATCGCATCGGCCACGTCATCGGCGGTGTGGACGGCCACGCCCTGGTCCGAGGACTCCGCCGCCTCCGCCAGCGCGAGCGGATCCCCCGCTCCGACCGCGATCAGCACGTCGAAGCGGAGGCCGGCGACCAGCCGGCCGATCTCCGCGTGCCGGGCGCGCGAGGCCTCCGCCTGCTGTCCCATCGCGCCGAGCACGGCGACGGTACGGCGGGCGCCGGCCAGCGCCTTCACCGCCCGCAGCCCGGCCCGCATGGATTCGGGGCTGGCGTTGTAGGCGTCGTTGACGACGGTGACGCCGTCCGGTCGTTCGACGATCTCCAGCCGGCCCGCCGAGCGCCGCCGGGCGGCGTTCAGCCCATCGGCGATCTCGGCGGCGCCCAGGCCGAGCGCGGTGGCGACGGCGGCGGCGGCCAGGGCGTTGCCCACCTGGTGCTCGCCGATGAGACCGAGCTCGACCGCGGCGCGGCCGGACGGCGTCACCAGCTCGAACGCGGCTCGCGCGCCATCGGTCATCCGCACGTCTTCGGCTCGCACCTGTGCCTCCGGCGCCCTGCCGTACAGCAGAATCGTGGCCTTGGTGCGACCGGCCATGCCCATGACGTACGGGTCGTCGGTGTTGAGCAGGGCGAACCCGTCCGCCGGAAGCGCCTCGACCAGCTCGCCCTTGGCCTCGGCCACGTCGGCGGGCCCGGTTCCCAGACGTTCCACGTGCGCGCTGCCGACATTGAGCACCAGCCCGACCTGGGGCGGCGCCAGCCCGGTCAGGTACGTCAGGTCGCCCTTGCGGCCCGCGCCCATTTCCAGCACCAGGTATCGGGTGGTGGCATCGGCGCGCAGCACGGTGAGCGGCAACCCCAGCTCGTTGTTGAACGACCGGTCGGTGGCGACCGTCGCGGCGTGCCGTTCGAGCACCTGGGCCAGCAGGTCCTTGGTCGTGGTCTTGCCCACGGAGCCGGTCAGGCCGATCACGGCCGGGCTGATCTGTTCGAGCAGGTGCTTGGCCAGCAGGCCGATCGCGAGCTGGACGTCCTCGACCACGAGGGCGGGCACGCCGACGGGCCTTGAGGCCAGCACGGCGACGGCGCCCGCCGCGACGGCGCCGGCCGCGTAGTCGTGACCGTCGACGTGGGCGCCCACCGTAGCGACGAACAGGCCGCCGGGCACCACCTCACGGGAGTCGACCGCCGAGGGCGCCGTCACCGTCGCCCGCGGGTCGGGCACGTCACACAGGCGGGCGCCGACGACCCGCGCGATCGTGTCCAGGGTCATGGGGATCATGAGCCGCTCCTGGCGAACGCGAGGTCGATGAGCTGGCGCAGCAGGTCGGGGTAGGGGACGCCGCTCGCGGCCCACGTCCTGGCGTAGACAGAACGGGCGGTGAAGCCGGGCATCGTGTTGATCTCCAGCACGTACAGGCGTCCCGTGCCCTGCTCGTAGAGGAAGTCGACACGGGACAGGCCGTAGCCGCCGATCGCCCGGAAGGCGCGCAGGGACAGCTCACGCACGTTCTCGGCCACCCGTTCCGGCAACTCGACGGGGATGGTGGCGATCTCGGCCTGGCTGAGGTACTTGGCCTCGTAGTCGAGCCACTCGCCGGGCACGATGAGCTCGCCGGGCACCGAAGCGTCCGGAGTGTCGTAGCCGCCGAGCACGCTGCAGATGAGCTCGCGCGCGCTCACCTCCTGCTCGACGATGACCACCCGGTCGTAGGCCAGCGCCAGATCCACGCCCGCGCGCAGTTCCTCCATGGAGGTGACGCGGGAGATGCCGATGGAGGAGCCCATGGCGGCCGGTTTGACGTACATCGGCCAGTCGAGCGACTTCACCAGATCCCAGGAGTCGGTGGTGGTACGCCATTCGTGCTCGGTGAACCACACGTGCGGAGTGACCGGAATGCCCTCCGCCAGGAAGGCGCGCCGCATCGCGACCTTGTCCATGGCCACGGCGGAGGCCAGGACGCCGCAGCCCACGTACGGGATGCCCAGCGTCTCCAGGTGGCCCTGGATGACGCCGTCCTCGCCGAACGGCCCGTGCAGCGCGGGAAAGACCACGTCCACCCGATCGCGTCGCAGCTCCACCGGCCACCTGCCCTGCCGGTCGATGATGACGGCGACGGGGTCGTACAGATCCTTCGGCAGGGCGTCGAGGACCGCGTGCGCCGACTGCAGCGACACCTCACGCTCCGCGGACGGCCCTCCCGCCAGTACGGCCACGCGTACGCGTTCAGTCACGATCTGATCAGCCTTCCTCAGGGACACGGAGACAGCGCCGGCGCCTCGGTGTTCGGCGTCGCCGGCTCAGCCTGCCGAGTGTCGAGCTTTCGGCCGGCCAGTTCCCAGGCCATTCGCCGTCCAGTTCCTGACCAAAACGCTCAGGGCTCGACCCGCTTCCGGCCAGGCGGAGCCATGTCCGCCGCGGCCCCTCGGCCCGTGAGCGGCTGGGCGCACGACCTTTGACCGGGGGGAACATGCCCGACGCTGATTGACCGGGTTCTGCCCCGTCCACGGAACCCGGTCACCCGACAGAGGCGCCCGCCGGCCGCCCCCACCTAACGTCGCCCGCATGGAACGGACTGAGACGGTACGGGCGACCCGCCGGGAGTGGATCGGGCTGGCCGTGCTGGCCCTGCCCACCCTCCTGCTGTCCCTGGATGTGAGCGTGTTGTTCCTGGCGCTGCCGCACCTGAGCGCGGACCTGTCGCCGAACGGCGCCCAGCTGTTGTGGATCATGGACGTCTACGTGTTCATGAGCGCCGGGTTCCTGGTCACGATGGGTGCGCTCGGCGACCGGATCGGGCGCAGGCGCCTGCTGGTCGCCGGCGCCGCCGCGTTCGGCGTGGCCTCGATCCTCGCCGCGTACTCCACCAGCGCGGAGCTGCTCATCGCCGCCCGCGCCCTGCTCGGGATCGCCGGCGCGACGCTGATGCCGTCCACGCTGTCGCTGATCGGCACGATGTTCGGCGACGCCAGGCAGCGCGGGATCGCGATCGGTGTCTGGATGGCGTGCTTCTCGGCAGGGACCGCGCTCGGTCCCGTGGTGGGCGGGGTGCTGCTGGAGTACTTCTGGTGGGGTTCGGTGTTCCTGCCGGGCGTGCCGGTCATGGCGTTGCTGCTGGTGGTGGCGCCGGTGCTCCTGCCCGAGCAGCGGCCCGGCGCGGCCGGGCGGCTGGACCTGCCCAGCGTGGCGCTGTCGCTCGCGGCGACCCTGCCGGTCGTCTACGGGGTCAAGAAGGTGGCCGAGCGAGGTCTGGGGGCGGAGCCGCTGCTGGTGGCCGCGGCCGGGCTCGCCGTGGGCGTGATCTTCGTCCGCAGGCAGCGCAGGCTGGCGGATCCGCTGCTGGACCTGCGGTTGTTCGGGCATCGCGCGTTCGGTGCCGCCCTGGCGCTCCTGCTGCTGAGCATGATCGCGCTGAACGGCACGGAGTACTTCCTCGCGCAGTATCTCCAGCTCGTCGAGGGGCTGTCGCCGCTGCGCGCCGCGCTGTGGATCGTGGTGCCCGCGCTGGGCATCATCGCCGGTTCGCTGCTGGCCCCGGTGCTCGCGCGCCGGGCGGGCCCGGTGGTCGTGGTGGCGGCGGGGATGGCGCTCGCGACGGCCGGGTTCCTGGCCATCGCACAGGTGGACGACACGTCGGGCGCGGCCTTCACGGTGGCCGGGTTCACCGTGGCCTTCTTCGGCGTCAGCCCGGCCATGGTCCTGGGCACGGACCTGATCGTCGGCGCGGCGCCGCCGGAGAAGGCGGGCTCGGCCGCGGCCATGGCGGAGACCGGCGCCGAGCTCGGGGCCGCTCTGGGGATCGCGCTGATGGGCAGTGCCGGCGCTGCGGTCTACCGCGCGGGCATCGCGGGTACGGCGGCGCCTGCCGTACCGGATGGGCTGCTGGAGGGTGTGGCGCGGGAGGCTTTCACGCGAGGGCTGAACACGGTCGCCGGCCTCAGCGCGGGGATCATGGTGTGTCTGGCGGTCGCGGCGGTTCTGCTGCGCCGGGTCCGGGCCGAGGGGTGAGGTCGAGTCCGGCGAGTTCGGTACGGGAGGAGATGCCGAGTTTGGGATAGGCGTTGGACAGGTGGTAGCCGACGGTTCTCGGGCTGAGGAACAGGCGGGCGCCGATGGCGCGGTTGCTCAGCCCGCCGGCGGCCAGCCCGGCCACCTGGAGTTCCTGCGGCGTGAGGCGTCCGACCAGGTCGGCGGCGTCCTGCCGGGCCGGGCGGCTCTCTCCGGCCGCGCGCAGTTCGGCGCGGGCCCGCTCGGCGAACAGCGCGGCCCCGAGGTGCTCGAAGATCGCGAGCGCGGTACGCAGGTGGGGGCGGGCGTCGGTGCGGCGCCGCTCACGCCGTAGCCACTCGCCGTACAGCAGCCGGCTCCGTGCCTCTTCCAGCGGCCGTCCGGCGCCGTGTTCGTGGAGTTCGACGGCACGGACGTAGTGACTCTCCGGGTGGTCGCCGGCCAGCGCCCGGCAGCGCGCCGCGACGGCGGCGGCCCAGGTGTTGCCGGAGTGCGCGGCCCAGCCGGCGTACCAGTCGCGGGCGGCGGCGGCCTGCTCGGGCCGTCCCGCACGGGCCGCCGCCTCGATCACGTCGGGCAGCGCGAAGAGGGTGAACGGCAGGTGCGCGGCGTCCTCGATCGTCCCCTGCTCGGCGAGGACGTCGTCGTGGCGGCCGAGCCCGAGCGCGAGCAGGCTCGACGCGCCGGAGGTCAGGACCGTTCCGAGGCCGGGCCGCTGCGCGCGGCAGCCGGCGATCAGCGCCCGGCACCGTTCCTCGTCGCCCTGGAGGGCGGCGAGGTCGGCCAGCAGGCTGACCAGGTAGATCTCGCTCATCCGGTGGCCGGTGTCGCGGGCGATGCGCAGGCCCTCCTCGGCGTTGGCGAGGGCGTCGTGCCGGTGGCCGAGCAGGATCTGGAAACGGCTCAGGGCGCACAGTGCCAGCGGCAGCACCCCGATCGCCCCCTGTTCCCGGCAGGCACGCACCAGATCGCCGGCCAGGCGCAGGCCGCCGGCGTCGTCGCCCAGCGCCCAGTACCAGGAGGGGACGAGCGCCGTCTCGCGCAGCTGTGACGAATCGGCGAGGCCGGTCAGCTCGCGCAGCGCGCGTACCCCGTCGGCGATGTCGCCGCCGAACCCGATGGCCATGCGCGCCAGGGCGGCGGCTCTGCGGGCGTGGGGTGCGCGGCGGCCCATCCGCTCCGCGGTCTCGCGTACGGCGGGCAGGTCGCCGGCCACGATCGCGGAGTCGACCGCGCGGAAGAGCAGCGAGTCGGCCAGTTCGGCGTCGAGGCCCGCCGCGAGCCCGGCCGAGGTCAGGATCCGCCGGGCGGAGGCGGGACGGTGGTGCTCGTCGGCGACGGTGGCGCGGATGGCGGCGGCCCGCGCGAGCATCACCGGGTCGGCCCCGGACTCGGTGGCCCGTGCGGCGAGGGCGCCGGCGTGGTCGAGGCGCCCCGCGTCGGTGGCCGCCTCGGCGGCGGCGAGCAGCAGCCGCCCCCGCCTGCCGCGGTCCTCGCTCAGGGCGGCGGCCCGCTCGTAGGCCGCGGCCATCGCCGCGTAGCCGCCGCGGGCGCGGGCGCGTTGCGCGCTGTCCTCCAGCAGGGTGGCGACGTGCTCGTCCGGTCCGGAGCTGATCGCGGCCAGATGCCACGCGCGCCGGTCGGCGTCGGCGGCGCCGAGCGTCTCCGCCAGCGCGCGGTGCGCCTCCAGGCGCAGGGCCAAAGGAGCGCTCTGGTACGCGGTCGCGCGTACCAGCGGATGCCGGAGCGTCAGGCGCCCCTCGGTGAACAGCAACAGGCCGGCCTGCTCGCCGGGCGCCACATCCGTGAGGGAGGCGCCCAGCCGCGCCGCCGCGCCGAACACCACGGCGGCGTCCGCGGTGTCGTCGGCCGCGGCCACCACCAGCAGCCGTCGTGTGGCCGCCGGAAGGTCCGCGATCCGGTGGGCGAAGGCCCGACGCAGCCCGTCGCCGGGTCCTCCGGCGGGTGGCGGGCCGTCGTGGAGGTCCACCGGGAGTTCCAGCAGCGCGAGCGGATTGCCTCGTGCCTCGTCCAGGATCTGGTCCCTGACCTGCGGCGCGAGACCGGCGGCGCGCTCGGCCAGCAGGCTCGCGGCGGCGTCGCGGTCCAGTCCGCCCACGGTCAGCTCGGGCAGGCCGGGCGCGGGGAACCCCGACGGGTGCTCGTCACGGGCGGCGAAGATCATCGTGATGCCCTCGGCGTGCAGCCTGCGTGCCGCGAACAGCAGGACCTCGGCGGAAGCGTGGTCCAGCCAGTGGGCGTCGTCGATCAGGCACAGCAGAGGGCCGCCCTCGGCGAGGTCGGCGAGCAGGGTCAGCACCGCGAGGCCCACGAGGAACCGGTCGCCGTCCGCGCCCGTGCCCAGCCCGAGCGCGGCGCGCAGTGCGGCGGCCTGGCGTCCGGGCAGCGCGTCCACGCGGGCGAGGTACGGGTGCAGGAGGAGGTGCAGGCCCGCGAACGGCAACTCGCTCTCGGACTCGATGCCGGTGCCGCGCAGGACCCGCGCGGTTCCGGCGGCGTCGACGGCGTGCCGGAGCAGCGCCGACTTCCCGATGCCTGGCTCGCCGCGCAGGACCAGCGCTTCGCTGTGCCCGGACCGGGCGCCCGCCACCAGCCGCTCGATCACGGCGGTCTCCCGCTGCCTCCCCCAGAGCATGACGAACAACCTACTGCTCCCCGGAGAACGGGCAGAGCTACAGACGCCCCGTCCGGCGGCGATCCTGCCAGACGAGCCCCATCGCATGCGAACGCTCACTCCCGTGAGCGCGTCGATCAGCCGGCGATCCACGCCGGTTCTTCCCCCGTCACGTTTCCGCTCACCAGGTGACCGGAAGGGCCTGCACGTTGTGTGAGACCGAGTTGACGCGGAACACGACGTCCTCCCTGGGTACGGCCAGCCGCAGGCCGGGAAACCTGCGCAGCAGCGCCGGGAAGGCGATCCGCATCTCCGTCCTGGCCAGGGGCGCGCCGATGCAGTGGTGGATGCCGTGGCCGAACGCGATGTGCGACACGGTCTCGCGGGTGATGTCGAAGACGTCGGGCTTGCCGGCGAGCGTGTGGTCACGGTTGGCGATGGCCAGCGAGCAGACGACCGCGCTGCCCGCCTTGATCAACCGGCCGCCCAGGGTCACGTCCTCGGTCGCGGTCCTGATGATGGGGATGCTCACGACGGACAGGTAGCGCAGCATCTCCTCCACCGCCTGTTCCACGGCTCCGGGCCGGTCGCGGACCAGGTCGGCCTGTTCGGGATGGTCGAGCAGGAGCAGCGTGCCGAGGCCGAGCATGGCGGCGGTCGTCTCGTGTCCGGCCAGGAGCAGCAGCGCGCCGATCCCGGTCAGTTCCTCGTCGGTGATCTCGTCGCCGTGCTCGCGTACCAGCATGCCGAGCAGGTCGTCGCCGGGGTCGGCACGCTGGAGGGCGACCAGCTTGGCCATGTAGGCACGTGACTCGGCGGAGATGGCGACCCTCTCCTGGACGCCGCGCCGGAAGTCGAGCTGGGCGCTGCTGCGCTCCTGGAACTCGGCGCGGTCTTCGTACGGGACGCCGAACAGCTCGCAGATCACCAGGGACGGCAGCGGCAGCGCGAACGTCTCGATCACGTCGACGGGCCCGCCGCCGCTCTCCATGGCGTCGAGCAGGTCGTCCACGTATCGCTTGATACGCGGCACCAGGGCGTGGATGCGCCTGACGGTGAACTCGGGGGTCAGCAGGCGGCGCAGCCGGGTGTGCTCGGGAGGGTCCTCCTCGATGAACCAGCCGGGAGATCTCATGCTGAGCCGGGCCGCGGACTCCTCGCCCAGGGACGCGGCCTGCGCCCCGCCGGTGCTGCTGAACAGGGCGGAGTCGCTCAGGACCCGGCGTACGTCCTCGTGGCGGGTGACGAGCCAGGCGGGCATGGACTGGAGGCCGATCGGCAGCCGGTACTCGGCGACGGGGGCCTCGTCGCGGAGCTGGTAGAGGGTCTCGCCGGGGTGGTAGCCGTCGCGTTGCACGTGGAGGGCCATGGACTGTCCTTTTCTCGCACGAACATGAGTGAGAGTCGACTCTCGTTTATGGCTGATTTCGACGGTAGCACAACTGGGAGCCAACTCTCACTAAGGTAGGATGGGCGCCGTGAACGCCGAAGCTCCGCGCAGGCTGCGCGCCGACGCCGCCCGCAATGTCGAACGCATCATCGTCGCCGCGCGTGAGGTCTTCGCCGAGCAGGGCGCGGAGGCGCAACTCGACGACATCGCGCGACGGGCGGGGGTGGGACAGGCGACGCTCTATCGCCACTTCGCCAACAAGGAGGACCTGATCCTGACGATCGTCAGGCGCAGGTTCGACGAGGACGTCGAGCCCGCCATGCACCGGGCGCTGGCCGACCCCGATCCCTGGTCGGGCATCGTGCTGCTGCTCGAAACGGTGCTGGAGGTGGCGGCGGGGGAGCGGGCGACGTTCGCCGCGGCGAGAGGTCCCGCGGCCTTCCTCGGGCTCGCCTCGCAGTACTTCGACTCGCTGGCGGTACTGCTCGGCCGCGCGCAGGAGGCGGGGCTGGTGCGCGCCGACCTGACGGGGGAGGACGTGCCCAGGTTGTTCACGATGCTCGTGGCGGTGCAACGGCTGGGCAGCGACCCCGGAGACCTGCTCATCGGCGCCAGGAGCCTGGGCAGCGAGCCCAATGAGGGGTGGCGGCGCTACCTGGTGCTCCTGCTGGACGCGCTGCGCCCCGCCGCCGCCAGCCCGCTACCTCCGCTGACGACGCGGACCTCTCCTCTGTAGGGCGTTCGGGCGGCCAGCGCCATCCGTCTCGTGGCTTCCTCCTTGCACAATCGAATGCGTTGCTCAGCGGTGAGCGGGATCCCGCCGGGAGCGGCTCCACAGCAGAGCGTCTGTCATCTCCCGGCGATGACCAGGCGGAACCAGGGAAACAGCACCGTCCCGCTGATCACGCGCTGCGCCTGGATCGCGAGTCCGGCGGCGGCCAGGTGGCGGGACAGGCCGTCGGGGCGTGGGCGGGCGCCCAGGCGGCGGGGCGGTGGGTGGGTGAGGTCGGCGTAGGCGAACACCCCGCCGGGGGCGAGCACGCGGGCGATCTCACGCAGCCCGGCGGCCAGGTCGTGCCAGTGGCGGCAGCTCAGGGTGGCGGTGACCACGTCCGCGCCGGCGTCGGCGAGCGGCAGCCGTTCCGCCCGCGCCCGCACCAGCCCGGAACCGGACGGGCAGGGGCGGGCGGCCGCGAGCATGGCGTGGGCGGCGTCCACCCCGATCAGGCGCGCGTCCGGATAGCGCTCGCGCGCCCGCCGGAGCAGGCGCCCGGTGGCGCAGCCCACGTCCACCAGCACGCCGGGCGGCGGCCGATGGTTGTCGAGCAGGTCCAGCAGGGCGGCCTGCACCGGCTCGCTCACGGCGGCCGGCAGGCTGTCGTCGTAGCCTGCCGCCCAGCGTTCGAACCGCCCCATGCCTTTTAGTTTCAGGTACGGCGGGCGATCGCGGTGATCAGCGGCTGGACCAGTTTGGCGGCCAGCGGCCCGAAAGCGGCCAGGATGAGGACGTAGGCGGCGGCCAGCGGCCCGAGGTCGGGGTGCGCTCCCGCGGCGACGGCCAGTCCGGCGATGACGATGTTGAATTCGCCGCGGGGGATGAGGGCGATGCCGGCGCGGGCTTGGCCGGCTTTGGCGATCCCGGCGCGGCGGGCGGCGTAGGCGCCGGTGAGCAGTTTGGTGATCATGCTGACGACGGCCAGCAAAATGGCCAGCCCGGCGACGGGCAGGATGGCGGCGGGGTCGGTTTGCAGGCCGAAGAAGACGAAGAAGACGGCGGCGAACAGGTCGCGTACCGGGGCGAGCAGGGTGCGGGCTTCGTGGGCGAGTTCGCCGGACAGGGCGATGCCGACGAGGAAGGCGCCGACGGCGGCGGAGACCTGGAGTTTGGTGGCGATGCCGGCGACCAGGAGCGCGAGCCCGATCACCTTGAGAAGCAGGACCTCGCTGGAGGGGCTGGCGACGAACTTCTCGATGAGGCGGCCGAAGCGCAGCGCGATGAGCAGGACGACGCTGACGGTCGCCAGCGCGATGCCGACGGTCACCGCGCCGCCGGCGAAGCTGACTCCGGCCAGCATGGCGGTGAGGATGGGCAGGTAGAGGGCCATCGTGAGGTCTTCGAAGACCAGGAGCGACAGGACGACGGGGGTTTCCCTGTTGCCGATCCAGCCCAGGTCGGACAGGACTTTGGCGGTGATGCCGGAGGAGGTGGCGTAGGTGACGCCGGCCATGGCGACGGCGGCGACGGGGCCCCAGCCGAGCAGCAGGGCGGCGATCGCGCCGGGCGCGGCGTTGAGCACCAGGTCCACGAGGCCGGCGCGGGCGTTGCTGCGCAGGGAGGAGACGAGCTCGGAGGCGTTGTATTCGAGGCCGAGGGTGAGCAGGAGGAGGATGACGCCGATCTCGGCGCCGGTGGCGATGAACTCGCCGCTGGTGGCCAGGGGGAGGATGCCGCCTTGGCCGAAGGCGAGACCGGCCACGAGGTAGAGGGGGATGGGGGAGATGCCGGCCCGTACCGCTAAGGCGCCGAGTACGCCGAGGCCGAGGATGATGGCGCCGAGTTCGAGGATGAGGATGGCGGTGTGGTGCACGCGGTGTCTTTTCTATCCGGTGGCGAGGATCTCGGCGACCGCCGCGGTGGACTCGGCCGTGCCGACGACGACGATGACGTCGCCGGCCAGCAGGGCGAGGTCGGGGGCGGGGCTGGTGATGACCCGGCCGGCGCGGACGACGGCCACGATGGAGGCGCCGGTGCGGGTGCGCACGCGCGCGTCACCCATCTGCCGGTCGGAGTACGGGCTTTCGCCGGTGATCGGCAGCTGGACGCTGACCAGGCCTTCGACCTGCTTGTGCAGCTGGTTGAGGCGCTGGACGATGCGGGGCGCGCCGAGGAGTTCGGCCAGGGCGTCGGCCTCGTCGTCGTTCAGGACGATGTCCTCGCAGGCGCTGTCGGGATCGTCGGGGTCGTAGATGATCAGGTCGCGGCGGCCGGTGCGGTGGGAGACCACCCCGATCCTGCGTCCCGCGTGGGAGGTGAACTCGTGTTTGAGCCCGATGCCCGGCAGCGCCGTCTGCTCGATCTCCATGGGGGTCTCCGTTCTCGATAGCGGAAGGGGTGGTCCGCTTGTGGGCTGCGTTCGCGGAGGTTCGCAGGTACGTAGACTATCGAAATGATCATTAATGGCCGGAACTCGGGCGCGAGGACGGACAGCCGTGATCAGCGCGGTCTTGTCAGTTCTCCGGAAAGCCAGTCGGCGGCCGCCGTCAGCCAGTCCGGGCGGGCGTTGCCGAGCAGGTGGTCGCCGTGCGGAACGTGCAGGTACCGCCCGCGTGACGCCAGGCGGGCCAGCGGCTCGCCGTTGGTGACGCCGGGGATGACGTCCTGGCCGCCGTCGATCACCAGCAGCGGGCAGGTGATCCGCGGGGCGAGGCCGGACAGGTCCACCTGCTCGGCGAAGCGGCGGGCCGCGTCTTCGCCGCCGGCGCGTTGGGTGAGCAGGTCGCGTACCGGGGGCGGCAGGGTGTCCCAGTCCAGCCGGAACGGGCCGCTGACCGTGACGGCAGCCGCGACGCGGCGTTCCATGGCGGCGCTTTCCGCGGCGTAGTAGCCGCCGAGGCTGAGTCCGACGAGCCCCACGCGCTCGGCGCCGAGCGCGTCGACGACCTGCGCGATCACGTGGTGGTAGTCGGCGCGGACGGTGGTGGTGGCGGTGAGCGTGCCCTGTCCAGGCCCGTCCATGGCGAACACGGCCATGCCGCGGCGCAGCAAGGCGTTGACCACGTCGTGGAACTCCTCCTTACCGGAGTCCAGCCCGGGGACCACGATCGCGGTGGCCGTGGCATCGGCCGGGCCGCGCAGCCAGCCGGTGAAGGTCGTGCCTTCGATCCGGCGCGCGTCCGGCTCCAGCAGGTCCAGCGCGCGGCCCATGGCGGTGTCCGCCTCTGCGGCCGCCAGCGCGCGCTCGTTGTTCGGCCCCAGGGTGGCGAAGTGGAACCAGCGCGCCGCGTCCTGGAGGTGTCCGGCCGCTGAGATCGCCGTTCCCGCCCGCGCCGCGCGGGCCAGGTGCCCGCGCGCGGCGCTCATGAAGGCTTGACCCCATTGGTCCAGGCCGGCCAGCTCGGCGGCGACACGCTGGTACTCGTGCGGGTCCAGCCCGGCTCCGGTCGCGCGCGACAGGTTGGCGGCGGCGAAGTCCGCTGCGTTCATCGTGATGCTCCGATCGTGAGGACGGCCTTGCCACGGATCCGGCGTTCCCGCAGGTCGATCAGGACGTCCGCGGTCCGGCTCCAGTCAGCGGTGCGGCCGATCTCCACGTGCAGGCGCCCGCCGGCCACCAGTCGCAGCAGGGTGGCCAGGTCGCCGCCGTACGGGCCGCCTGCGTAGTGGAAGTGCCGGATCACGGCGTTCTCCGGCCCGGCGAGCAGGTCGAAGAAATCCACCGTCGCGGGTGAACGGCCGGCCTGGCCGAACCAGATCAGCGTGCCGCCGGGGACCAGCCTGGCCAGCGCGTCCGCGAGCACGCCGCCGCCGGTGGACTCCATGACCACGTCGAACGGCCCCTCCGCGGCGGCCACGTCGTGCACGATCGCCGCGGCGCCCAGCTCGCGCAGGCGCGCGCCGCGCTCGGCGGTGGCGCTCACCGCGGTCACCTCCGCTCCGGCCGAGGCGGCCAGCTCGGTCAGATAGTGCCCGACTCCGCCGGAGGCGCCGGTCAGCAGGATCCGCCTGCCGGCGACGGCGCCTGCCGTACGGAGGAGCCGGAGCGCGGTGATCCCGGCCAGCGGCAGGGCGGCAGCCTGGACGGTGGTGATCTCGTTGGGCAGGACGGCGACGGAGTGGGTGGGCACCGCCGCGTACTCGGCCCAGCCGCCCATCGCCGGATGGCCTGCCACGCGGGTACCGGCCGGCGGCCCGGAGCCGTCGGCGGCGGCCTGGACGACCAGGCCGGCGACGTCCTTCCCGGGTGTCAGGCCGGGTTCCGGCTCTTCCAGCAGGAACGTCTCCCCGCGATTCGGCGAGAACGCCTCGACCTTGATCAGCACCTCGCCCGGGGCGGGCGTGGGCTGAACGTCCTGGGCGAACTCCACCGGCCGCGCCACATCTCCCGTAGGGATCAATCTACGCATGCGGCCATAAAACCGTCATCGGGGTCGGGTGCTCCAACAACGGTCGCGACCGGCCGACAACCATCGGTTGTCACCTAAGGTGACAGGCGTGGATCTCGACTTGGCGCAGGTACGTGCGTTCGTGTTGACCGCCGAAGGACGGCACTTCGGTCACGCGGCCGAGGAACTGTCGATCTCCCAGCAGGCGCTTTCCAAGCGGATCGCCCGCCTGGAGTCCACGCTCGGCCGCCGCCTGCTCGACCGCGGCGGCCAGGGAGTACGGCTCACCGAAGCCGGACGGCGTTTCCTGGAGCCTGCCCGGCAGGCGCTGACCGCCGCGGACCGGGCCGTGGCGGCGGTGCTGGAGGCGCACCGCCCGCTGCGGATCGACGTGTGGGGCCACCTGTACGCGCCCATGCGCACGCTGGCACAGGTGACCACCGCCGAACCGCGGCTGGAACCGGGACACGGCCGTGACCTGCCTTCCGTGATCGCCGCGCTGTCGCACGGCGACGTCGATGCCGCCTTCGGCCGCGTCCACGCCCCGCTGCCCGCAGGGCTGACGCATCGCCTGGTACGGCTGGAGCCGGTCGACGTGATCCTCGGCGCGGATCATCCCCTGGCGGACACGCCGGCGATCCGGCCCGAGCAACTGCGTGACGGCGTCCTGTGGGCCCCGGGCGCGCTGCACCGGCTGGACTTCCTGCGCCGCTTCGCCGACTCCTTCGGCATCCGCGAGCGCGCCGAGGGCGCCAACCTCGGACTGGACCACTTCCTGGCCGACCTGGCCGCTGACGCTCGGCGCTTCAGCCTGCTGCCCGCGGACGTGCCCCTCCCGCCCCGCCCGGCGATCCGCTCGATCCCGCTGATCGGCCCCACTCCCTTGTACGCCTGGTCACTGCTGTGGCGCGGCGACGGCGCTCATCCGCTGCTGGACACCCTGGTGAGCGCCTTCGTGGCGGAGGCGGAGCGGAACCGGTGGCTGGAATACGATCCCGTCCACCACTGGCTCCCCGAGAACGACCTCCCGGCTACCCCGTGAAAGAACCCCGCCGGCGAGCCACAGCCTGTAGCGCGGCGACAGACGCGCCGGCACCCTCCGACCGGCCGCGGGCGAACGCCTCGGCGAAGGCGTCCAACCCCAGAGCACGCCGGGCGGCGGCCGTGACGCGGTCGACGTCACCGCGCTCGCCCGCCGGCAACGGAGCCTTCACCGAGTCACGGGCCGCCGAACCGGCGCCCAGGAGGCGGGCCGCCGCCCGGTGGTCGCCCGCGCCCGCCCATGCTCCGGCGAGCCCTTCCAGGGCGAGCGCCACGGCACGCTGATCGCCCGTGGCCAGGGCGGCCTCCAGCCCTTCCCGGTGCAGGTCGAAGGCCGTTTCGTGGTCGCCGCGGAGTTCGGCCACGAAGCCCAGTTCGGCCAGGATGAGTGCGGCGCCGGGATCGCCCTGCCACCGCCGGCACCAGTCCAGCCAGGCCCGCAGATGCCGCTCGGCGGCGTCGAGGTCACCGCGCCGCCGGGCGGCCAGGCCCAGGCCCACCTCCGCGAACTGCTCGGTGAGGGTGTTCAGCTGCTCGGCCGCCAGCCGCCTGGCCCGCTCGTGGTACTCGTCGGCCTCGGCGTACGCGCCGGTGTGCAGCGCGATCCGGCCCAGCATGGCCAGGCTGTCGGCGACCTGGGGCCAGAGCCGGAGGTCCTCGGCGACGTCGAGGGCGTCGCGGTGCAGGGCGCGGGCGCGTTCGTAGTCGCCGCTGATCTGGGCGAGGGAGCCGAGCAGGTGCGTGGCCTGCAGGAGTCCCCAGCGGTCGCCTTCCTCCCTGAAGAGCGCCAGGCTCCGCTCGGCGTCGCGCCCGGCCGCGTCCAGGTCGAGCGCGAGGGTGTGGGAGGCGTGCACGCTCAACGTCGCGGCGATCCCCCACCGGTCATCCAGCGCGCGGAACGTCTCGAGTGCCCGGCTCGCCAGGCCCAGGCTGACGGACGGGTCGTCGAAGCCGGAGTGGGCCAGGCTGAGGAGCCATTGCGCCTCGGCGCGGGCCCGCGGGCCGGCGATCCGCGCGCAGAGCTCGTCGAGATGCTCCGGCGAGATCGCGGCCGGCCGGTCGCGGATCATCAGGCCCATCCCGGCGTGCCACGCGGCGGCCACCGCGCGCGCTTCGGCGTCGCCGCCGAGCGTCAGTGCCAGCTCCAGCGAACGGCGGGCCTCGCCGAGCCGGCCGCGCAGGAACCAGTACCTGGACAGCGCGGTCACCAGCCGAAGCGCCCGGTCCGCTGCGCCCCGCCGTACCGCGTCGTCCAGTGCCGAGCGCAGGTTGGCGGCCTCGGCGTCGAGGCGGCGCAGCCAGTGCCCCTGGTCGGGGCCGTGCAGGTGCGGCCGGGCGCGTACGGCGAGCGCGGTGTAGTAATCCCCGTGCCGCTCCCGCACGGTGTCCAGTTCGCCGGCCTCGTCGAGGCGCTCCAGGCAGTAGGCCTGGACGGACTCCAGCAGCCGGTACCGGTCGTCGCTCACGACCACCAGGGAACGGTCCACCAGCCGCGCCAGGAGACCGAGCACCTGCGAGGAGCCGACGCCGTCTCCCGCGCAGACCGTCTCGGCCGCCTCCAGCGCGCACCCGTCCGCGTGGACGGCGAGCCGGCGCAACACGGCACGTTCGGGGCCGGTGAGCGGCTCCCAGCTCCAGTCGATCATGGCCCCGAGTGTCCGCTGCCGCGGCGGGGCGCCGCGCCGGCCCGCGTCCAGCAGGTGGAAGCGGTCGCCGAGCCGGGCCTCGATCTCGCGGGCGCTGAGCGTGCGGGCCCGGATCGCGGCCAGTTCCAGCGCGAGCGGCAGGCCGTCCAGCCGCCTGGCGATGGCCTCCATGGCGGGCCGGTCCGCGGCGAACCCCGGCGCCGCGGCGGCGGCCCGCGCGGCGAACAGCCGGACAGCGCTGTCCAGGTCCAGCGGTGGTACGGCGTGCAGATGCTCGCCGGGAATGTCCAGCGGGATCCGGCTGGTCGCGAGAACCCGCAGGCCCGGCGCGCTGGTCAGGAGCCGCTCGGCGAGCTCGGCGACCGCGTCCACCACGTGCTCACAGTTGTCGAGCAGGAGGAGCAGGTGCTTGTTCCGCACGGTCGCGGCCAGGCGGTCGACCACGTCGTGCCGGACGCCGATGGCGGCGGCCACCGCCTCGGCCACCCGGTCCGGGCCGCTGTGCCGGTCGAGCCCGGTCAGGTCGGCCAGCCAGACGCCGTCGTCGTAGGCGGGGGCCAGCCGGGCGCCGGCCTCCAGCGCCAGCCTGGTCTTGCCGGCGCCACCAGGACCGGTGAGGGTGACCACGCGGGCGGTGGCGAGCAGCGCGCGTACCTCCTCGACGGCCTTCTCCCTGCCGACCAGCTCGGTGAGCGAGACGGGAAGGTTGGTGCGGGGAGGGTCGAGCGCGGGGTCGCGGCGCAGGATCGACCGGTGGAGCGCGCGGAGCTCCGGGCCCGGGTCCACGCCCAGCTCCTGGGCCAGCCGGGTGCGTACCTCGTCATAGCCCTTCAGCGCCTCGCCCTGCCGGCCGTCGCGGTAGAGAGCCCGCAGGTGAACGGCGCGCAGGCGCTCCCTGAGCGGGTGGCGGGCGACCAGGCCGGCCAGCTCGGCCGACAGCCCGTGCGCGCCGAGCGACAGCCGGGCCTGCGCCTGCTCCTCGATCGCGGCGAGCCGCTGCTCCTCCAGCCGGAAGGCGGCCGCGCGGGCGAACTCCTCGTCGGCGTACTCCGCGAACGCGGGCCCGCGCCACAAGGCCAGCGCGTCACCCAGCAGCGCTGTCTTCTCCGCGGGATCCTGCGCCGCCCGCGCTCGCTCGACCAGCGACTCGAAGCGGCTCGCGTCCACGTCCCCGGAGGCCAGGAGGTATCCGGGAGCGCGCCAGGCCACGAGCGCCGGATCGCCCAGGGCCTTGCGCAGCCTGGACACCTTCGCCCGCAGCGCGGCCTCGGGATGCTCCGGCGGCCGCTCGCCCCACAGGACGTCGATCAGCAGGTCGGCGGGGACCACGCGGCCGTGGTCGACCAGCAGGGCGGCAAGGACGCGCCGGACCTTCGCCTCGGGGACGCCGACCTCACGGCCGTCCGCCGACCGTACGGCGAGCGGGCCCAGCACGTCGAAACGCATGAGACCACGGTAGGCGGCATCCGACCGGCATCGAACCGGAACCCCCGCCCGGCACGCTCAAGCCATGAACACTCCTGTAACTGTCATCGGCCTGGGTCTCATGGGAAAGGCCCTGGCCGCCGCGCTGGCGGGGAACGGATATCCGACGACCGCCTGGAACAGGTCGGCGACCGCGGTCCCCGACGGCGTGACCCGGCTGGACACGGTGGCGGAGTCGAGCCCGACGATGGTCGTCTGCCTGTCGACCTACGACGTCATGGACGAGGTGCTTTCGACCGTTGAGCTGCGCGGCCGTACCGTGATCAACCTGACGTCCGGCACCCCGGGCGAGGCCAGGCGGGCGGCCGCGTGGGCGGCCGAGCGGGGCGCCGCCTACCTCGACGGGGCGATCATGGCCTCGCCGCAGATGATCGGCACGCCCCAGGCGCAGCTCCTGTACGGCGGGCCGAAGGATCTCTTCGCGGCCGGCGAGCCCATGCTGCGGGTCTTCGGCGGCACCACCGTCCATCTGTCCGAGGATCCGGGCGTCCCGCTCCTGTACGACCTCGCGCTGCTGGCCATGCTGTACGCGGCCGGCCAGGGCCTGGAGCACGCGCAGGCGCTGGTGGGAACGGCCGGCGTCAGCGCGACGGAGTTCCAGCCCTACGCGAACGCCTGGCTCACCCACGTGATCGGGCCGATGGCCGGCCCCGAGAACGCGCACGCCATCGACGCCGGCGAGCACGCCACGGACGTGTCCAACATCAACACCAACGCGCTCGCGATCGGCCACGTCATCCGGGCGAGCCAGGACGCGGGCCTGCCCGCCGACTGGCTCTTCGCCCAGCAGGCGCGGTTGGAGCAGGCCGTCGCCGACGGGTACGGCAGCGAGAGCCCGACGCGGCTGATCGACTACCTCAGGAAAGAGATGGGATGAGCTAACGGATCTTCCGCACGTGGGTGGTGCCGGAATCGAGGAGGGCGCCGTCGGCGCCGGCCGGCGCCACTTCCGGCACCCGGACGCCGTGCTGGTCGACCAGGGTGGAGTGGGCTTCGCCCGGCGCGAAGGCGTGGCGTTCTCCCCACTGCCGCAGGGTGAGGATGACGGGGAAGAGGTCGCGGCCGGCGTCGGTGAGCACGTACTCCTGGCGGCGGCCCGACGGCGCGGTGCGCTGGGCGAGGAGCCCGTGAGCGGTGAGCTTGCCGAGGCGGTCGGTGAGGATGTTGCGGGCGATGCCGGTACGCCGCTGGAACTCGGTGAACGACCGCGCGCCGTCCATCGCGTCACGGATGACGAGAAGGCTCCACCTGTCGCCGACGAGGTCGAGCGTGCGGGCGACGGGGCAGGTGGGGTCGGTCCAGCCGAGGTCGGTGCTGCGCGACATGACACCTCCGAATGAGTTGCGAATTGAAACCATTATGCCGTACGGTCAAAATTGGTGGCAATTTGCTACTAATCGAAGGTGGGAGTGCGATGGACATGCGGCGGCGGTTGCTGCTGGCGGTGGTGTGCGGTGTCGCTGTGGCGAGCATCTACGCGGCGCAGCCGGTTCTGGAGCCGATGGGACACGATCTCGGCGTACCGGCGGAGCTCACCGGGTGGATCGTGGCGACCGGCCAGATCGGCTATCTGGCGGGGCTGGTCCTGCTGGTGCCGCTGGGCGACGTGGCCGATCGGCGCCGGCTCATCGCCGCGCACCTGGCGCTCACCGCGGTGGGCCTGATTCTGACGGCCTCGGCGTCGGCCGCGTGGGTGGCGTTCGCGGGGCTCGCGGCGGCCGGGGTGTTCGCGGTCGTGGTGCAGACCACGGTGGCGTACGCCGCGTCGGTCTCGCCGCCCGCCGAACGCGGACGGAACATCGGTGTCGTGACCTCGGGCGTCGTGGTCGGCATCCTGGGCGCGCGGGTCGTCACCGGCGCGCTCGCCGAGGTGTGGGGCTGGCGGAGCGTCTACGCCGTGCTCGCGGTGCTGGCACTCGGGCTCGCGGCCCTCGTCCTCGCCGCCCTGCCACCGGAGGAGCGCCCCAGCCCGCCCGCGGGCTACCGGCGGGCGGTCCTCTCGCTGGGCGGACTGTTCCGGCAGCGCGTCTTCCTGACGCGCGGGCTCATCACGTTCTTCCTGTTCGCGTCGTTCGGAACCCTGTGGAGCGGGCTGTCCCTGCCGCTGGCGGACACGCCGTGGCGGCTGAGCGAGAGCCAGATCGGGCTGCTCGGCGTCGCCGGACTCGCCGGCGCGCTCGGCGCGGCACGCGCGGGACGGTGGGCGGACGCGGGACGGGCGGGCCCGGTCACCGGCCTCGCGCTCACCCTGCTCATCGTCTCGTGGGTGGCGATCGCGCAACTGCCGTGGTCACTGGGGCTCCTCATCGCCGGCATCGTGGTTCTCGACTTCGCGGTCCAGGCCGTACACGTGAGCAACCAGCAACTGCTCACCGCCGCGCATCCGGACCGCACCAGCGGCGTCATCGGCGGCTACATGGTCTTCTACTCGCTCGGCTCCGCCCTCGGCGCGGCCACGACCACCGCCGTCTTCACCGCCCACGGCTGGGTGGGCTCCAGCCTCCTCGGCGCCGGATTCGCGGCCTGCGCGCTGGCCGTCTGGGCCTTCGACAGGCGACGACCCCTCGGCGGCGCGACCCTCCGATCCGAGACCTTCGAGTCGCGACACCGTTGAACCGGCTGCTCACGGAGTGTCACCACGATCGCGAGGGCGGCGGCTGCCTACTCTGGCCCTTGCGGATCACAGGGGGGCAGCATGACGGTCAGCCGACGAGTACTTCTGCGAGCCGGGGCAGTCGTGGCGGGCGCCGCGCTGGTGCCGGGATCTCCCGCCCGGGCCTCGGCACTACCGGCGAGGCCGGAACCGGAGCCGGCCGCGTGGCGCCAGCTTCGGCGGCGGCTGAGCCCCGCCGCCCGCCTGTACCGGCCGGGCGCGCCGGAGTACCCGTCCCGGGCCGCGGTGGACAACCTGCGCTATGCCGCGGTACGGCCGGCCGGGGTGCTGGCCTGCGCCACCGAAGCCGACGTGAAGGCCGCGCTGCGCTGGTGCGCCGAGCACCGGGTGCCGTTCGCGGCTCGCTCGGGCGGCCACAACTACGCCGGGCACTCGGCCACCACCGGCCTGGTCGTCAGCGTGCGGGCGCTCAACCGGGTGGACCCGCGCGGGCGGCGGCTGCACCTGGGCGGCGGCGCCACCAACTCCGACGTCTACGCCGCCCGCGACGCCGGCCTGTACTTCCCGGGCGGCCGCTGCCCCGGAGTCGGCGTGGCCGGCCTCACGCTGGGCGGCGGGCTCGGCTTCAACGACCGCAAATGGGGGCTGACCTGCGACCGGCTCGTCGAGACCCGCCTGGTGCTGGCCGACGGAAGCGTCGTGCGGGCCGCCGAGGACGAGAACGCCGACCTGCTGTGGGCCTGCCGCGGCGGCGGGGGCGGCAACTTCGGCATCAACACCGCCTTCGTCTTCGACGCCGTACCGGTGGACCGTCAGCGCGTCACGGTCTTCGACCTGACCTTCCCCCTGGCCGCCGGGCCGCGCGTGGTCGACGAGCTCCAGCACATCCTGCACGCCGACCAGTCGGGCGAGTTCGACGTACGCATCGGCTTCAGGCACACCGGCACGGTGGCGGTGCTCGGCCAGCGCCTCGGCGACCAGGAGGTCCTGCGCCGCCTGCTCACCCCGCTGCTGCGCCTGCGCCCGGCCACGACCCACATCGAGGAGCTCGGCTTCTGGGCCGGACAGGACTACCTCATGGAACGCCCCGGCCCCAAGGACTGCTACGCCAGCAAGTCCCTGGTCCCCGACCGGTGGCTGAGCCCCGAAACCGTCGAGCACATCACCGAATGGGCCCGCACTTGGAAGCCAGGCCCCACCCATGCCACCGGCTACCTGACTCTGTTCGCCATGGGCGCCACCAGCGCCGCGCCCCGCCCCGACGAGAGCGCCTACCCGCACCGCGCGGGCACCTTCGTCATCGACATCGGCACCCACTGGCGACCCGGCACCCCCGCCCACCAGGTACGCCTCCTGCTCGGCCAGATCCGCGCCCTTCACGAGACCCTGCGCCGCCACCTGCGCACCGACGCCGCGTACGTCAACTTCCCCGACCCCGACCTGCCCGGCTGGCAACACGCCTACTACGGCGCCAACTACACCCGCCTGGCCGAGATCAAACGTCGCTACGACCCCACCGGCCACTTCCGCCACCCCCAAGCCATCGGCCGGTGACAGAGACGCCCGGCGGAACAGCCGTGGAACCGGGCTGGAACGCCCATCGGATGGTGGCCCCGCAACCGGCGGGGCCGAGCACCCGAAGGGGACAACCCATGAAGATCAAGCGCATGCTACGGCGGGCCGCGGGCATCACCGCCGTCGGCGGCGGCGGGCGCGTCACCGACGTCATCCACACCGACGCGACGCAGCGCCTGGCCTGGGAGAAGTTCGCGCTGGTACCCGTCGGGAACGGCTTCCACGCCATCCAGACGATCAACGGGCGCTTCCTGACGGCTGTGGGCGGCGGCCGGCTCCGCTGACCGGTTGCTGGGCTCGGCGGCGAAGACGCGTACCGGATGGTCCTGGCGCTCCCGAGCATCGCGCTGTCTCGCCTGCACGCGTACGCCCACCTGGGCGAGCCGAGGTGGTTGGCAGGACGCGATCACCGCGCTCGACACCACCGAGCGGGCGACGGGCCCGCTGGTCGAGAGCGGCAGTGCGAACTTCTCCCTCTGCCACGGGCTCCCGGGCAACGCCGAGCCCTTCCAGGAGCCCCGAGCGCTGCTCGGAACCGAAACGAACCTCCCGGCACTCGTCGCCGCCCACGGCCAACAGCGCCACGCGGACACGGGCTTCCCCCGGCCGTGCGGCACTCACAGGAAAGGTCACGACCACGTGATCGCCCAGGAGGCAGCAGCGGTGCGGACCTGTCGGCGATCGCTTGCGACGTGTTCCGATGGGCACGTTCCTCTGACCATGCCCCAGATCCGCCGCATGCTGGCGCCACTCATCCCGGGCCGGTCTCGATCTGCCGAAGAGCTCCTGTGCCGGCGTAAGTGCCGAATCGCCGTGACGCCGGCATGAACGGTGTGGCGGATGCGCGACCAAGCGGCGACATGAGATCTCAGATTGCTGGTGGCGGTCTGCAGTCGCGCCCGCTTGACCATGCGCTGCGCCGCTGTTCGGGATCTACCGGCCACCGACCGCCGGATTGTGCATCGCCGGCCCCCGGCCACGACCGGCATCCTGCTTGCCCTGACCACAGTGCAGCCGACGTGGCAGCAACGCCGGTTGCCGTCGGCAGTTCGCTATGTCCATGCAGAAAGACCGGTTTGTGCGTTCTTGGCGTGCCGGGTGAGCGAGAGGGAACGATGATGACGTGATTCCCCCGGGGGCAGGCTGGCGGACACTGGTCGCGGTCGTGACCCTTACGTTGCTGGGGGTACTCATCGCCTTCGCCGCGCAGGAGCTTGACCGCAAGGCCGAGGTCAGCCGGGCTGATCTGGCCGCCTTGGCTGTGGCCGCGGCGGTAGCGGCCGCAGGAGTGCTTTCCTGGCTCAAACGTTCCTTCCCTGCACCCGTCCTGCGGACAACCAATCTCGAGATGGCCCGGCAGACTCTTGCTGAGCAGGTGGAACAGCAGTGGAAGACGGAATCCCGGCTTCGGGTCTTGGACGATCCGGAACCCATGCCCATCGCCTGGCGGCTGACCGGCAACGCCGCGGTGATGAGTCAACCTCACCTGATCACGGCCGGAGATCCGCCCTTTTCCGCACGTGCTGATGACATCGCCGATCTGACCCGCCAGTTTCGCGCCCTCAAGCGCCGTCGGCTGATCATCACCGGGGACGGGAACGCTCGCTCCTTGGGTTTCGAAGTATCCATCCAGGTCCCGCGTCCGAGCCGACAGGCCATCCTGAAATCGCGGCATAGTGCTGTTTTCCCAGGAGATCAGGTCGGGCGACTCGGCGGCTTCGGCAAGCACTGGGAGAAACGCAGCGAGATCTTCGTGTGTCCTGATGCGTTGCACATGTCCAGCAAGATCCTCCACCGTGCCTTACCTGAATATCTTCGGCGCCTGTTTGGTCGCGAACTTCCTGCGACAATCCTTCTTGATCTCTTCTCGGTTGGTCGTGGGATGGGGCACTGGGTCTCGGTGATATATCTCATCATCCAAGGTGGTTCAGCTGCGCATAAGCAGTGCGTGGTAAGCATCAACCCAGAGCTCGATGTTCTCCAGTCTGTTGTCCAAGATCGGGTTCATCCTCTGTAAGACCATGGTGCCTGCAACCCGCGTTAATATGCCAATCAAGACGGATGCTTTGCATCGAATAGCATGCTATATAGCGATTGCAATGCCAAGCGCGGAAGAATATCGTTGCGCCCAGTATCGAGCATCTTCGTAGACGTTCAAGGAACGGTCGGGCGATATATGAATATCGCCTTGATTCATCCTTTCGAGAATCTCGCTTTCAAGTTGAGTGCTAGGGATGTCTCTGGCGATTATTAAGGCCTGCACAAGCCGGGCCGGATAGTTCGCCACCGGTAGCCAGGCATGCAGATTGCCGCGATATATACTCGATTCTGCGGCTAGCAGTTGGCATAGATCGAGGCGGCTCATAACGAACTTTGAAGCCTTTCCTGGGCCTTCTGTGAGAAATTCTTCGAGTGTGTCGTCGGCCTTTCGGGGCCATGTTACCTCGTTCTGTTCACTTCGAATGGGAATCGACATTCTGCCAAATCTGTCCATTTGTGGGCCGAAATTGACATCTCCGATGTTCATGTCCCATGACAGGTTGCCTGCGGCGGTCCGACTTACCCAGCCGACATATTCAAGCTCGCCCGACTCCCAGGCGGCCTCTCCGCCTCGCGTCAATGAAGCATGTCTCGGGATTATTCCGATTTCGACCGCCAGTCGGATGATTGCCGGAAGAGTCAGCGGTTTGGCCATTGGCTATCACCAGGTCACCAATTTCGAGGCCCGTCGGGCGTTTCCGAATAGGTCCAGAGCTCTCCATGCCTGGCACCCATCTTACCCATGTAGCGGCGGAGTCGCCTAGTGTTCGCCTTGATTCCGCTTTTGGTGTTGCGTTTAAGCTCTACCCGAGATCCGTTGGGCGTGAATCCGTTGTGAATATTGCCCTGCGATTAAGGCGCTCCTGCCATTCAGGCCCGTTGTTGCCGAGCTTGATGTTGGGAGGGCAATCGTCTTGGGTTGCCGCCGGTGCCGGCCGAGCGCGAGGTGAGCTTGCCGGCGGTGGGCCGGTAGTCGGGGTCGTAGGCGGTGAGGGCCTGGGTGTAGGGCTGGCCCCTTGATGGCGCTCAGTGGCTGTGAGTTCCGTTTTGTATCGCTGTGGCCGGGGATTTCCGTAGTGGCGTTATGCGTAATGTGTGCATCTCGTGGCGACTGGTTGTGGCGGAGTCAAGGGAGACGCCACGGTTGCGACTGACCAGGTATGACAGCGTCTTTCTTCCTCGACGAGGTTGCCTTGCGGGGCGCGTAACTTATTGTGTCTCTGCGGTGTACAGGATGCTCCGGCAATGAACGGGACGGCATGAAGGCGACCGAAACCACTCTTCGCAAGCTCATTCAGGGTGACCAGCAATTAGTGGTCCCTCTCTACCAGCGCCAATACACCTGGGAACGCCCGCAGCTCACCCAGCTGTGGGCCGACATCACCGCCCAGGTCGATGTGCTGGCCGAGCGGCGGCAGGATGCCCCCAGCCACTTCATGGGGTCGGTGGTCCTCGCGCCAGGGCCGGAGCTGGCGCCGAACCGGTCCCAATGGATCATCGTGGACGGCCAGCAGCGGCTGACCACCCTGATGCTGGCGCTCTGCGCGATCAGGGATCACCTCGTCGCGGAGGAGCCCACTGCTCGTGAGCGGATCAACGAGCTCCACCTGATCAACAAGTTCCAGCAGGGGGAGATGCGCTATCGGCTCCTGCCCACCCAGGCGGACCGGGCGGCGTTCAAGGCGTGTGTGGACGACGCGGCGGAAGGCAGGTCCGAGAGTCTGATCGGCAACGCCTATCAGTTCTTCCGCAGCGTGCTGAAGGAGTTCGACGATCCGGCCGACCCGCATGACGTCGCGCGGGTGGAGTCGGTGCTGCTGGATCGGCTGAACCTCGTGCAGATCCTGGTGGAGAAGGACGACAACGCGTTCCGGATCTTCGAGTCGATCAACAACACGGGCATGCGGCTCAGCCAGGTGGACCTGATCCGCAACTATGTCTTCATGTGCCTGCCCACGCGGGGCCAGCACGTCTACGACGCGTACTGGAAGCCGATCCAGGACCTGCTGGACGCCAAGGCCATGGAACAACTGATGTACCTGGTGCTGGTTCTGAAGGAGGGTGGCGACGCCCAGTACAGCGCCGTTTACCGTGGGCACCAGCAATTGCTGCTCGCACTGTCCGCGGATGAGAGCCGGGTCGAGGAGTACGTCCGGGATCTGCACCGCCGTGCCCGGCATCTCCGGCAGATTCTCTTTCCCGGCGATGATCTGCCGTTCGCCGGGAAGGTGCGCTTCCTCAAGGAGTGGCAGGCTTCGACCGCCTACCCGCTGGTGATGCGCCTGATGGAGTTGCGCGAGGACGACTTCATCGGCGACGAGGAAGTGGGGCAGGCGCTGGCCTATGTCGAGAGCTTCCTCGTCCGCCGGCTGATCGCCGGTGTCACTACCGGAAACCTCAACCGCATCTTCCAGCGGCTCGCCGTACAACTGTCGGCCGAGGAAGAGGTGCCGCAGGCGGTACGAGCCGCACTGTCGCCGGCCAGGCTGTACTGGCCTTCGGACGACCAGCTACGGGAAGAGATCCGCAGCCGTGCCTTCTACTGGCAGGGCCGCACGGTGCAGCAGAAGCTGGTCCTGCGGCGCATCGAGGAGTCGCTGGGCAGCAAGGAGCGGGTGGACCTCGCCGACAAGCGCATCACCATTGAGCATGTCCTGCCGCAGTCCATGACCGCCGACTGGCTGAGCGAACTGTCCGGCGGGGGAGAGGACGCCGATCTCCTGCACCGCCGGCTCGTTCACACCCTGGGCAATCTCACGCTCAGCGGCTACAACTCCGAGCTCGGCAACAACTCCTTCGCCGCCAAACGCCGGCAGCTGAGCCAGAGCGGGCTGGTCATGAACCAGGAGATCGCCGCCGGCGAGCGCTGGGGGAAGGCCGAGATTCTCGCTCGCGCCGACCGGCTCGCCGACCGGGCGATCGCCATCTGGCCCGGTCCGGAGGAGTCCGGGCGGGGCAGCGCGGCCTCACGCGACTGGACGCAGCTGCACAGCGCCCTGGCGGCGCTGCCGGCCGCCACCTGGACCTCCTACTCCGACCTCGCCGAGCTGATCGGCTCGCATCCGGTTCCCGTCGGCGTACACCTCGCAAGCGTCCCGGTCCTCAACGCGCACCGGGTCCTCACCAGGTCAGGACAGGTGTCCGACGGTTTCCGCTGGGTCGATCCCGACGACGATCGAGACGTGCACGACGTCCTGCGCGCGGAAGGACTCACCTTCGACGAGGCCGGACGGGCGGCCGCGGACCAGCACATCAGCGTCCGCGAGATCGCCGAGCTGCTCGGACTGCCCATCGCCGCGGATCTGGCCGAGACCGAGAGCGCGGGCGAGGAGAGCCTCTCGCCGCAGGCGTTGACGACGCTGGAGCAGCGCTTCCTCCGGCAGCTCAACGAGCAGAGCGGCCCGCAGGCGGCCGGCGCCGTCCAGCGTCTGCTGGAACACTGGCGGTCGCGGGGCGGCGAGCTTCAGTACGGCACGTCCGCCGCCGCCTCCTGCGCGCCGATCATCAAGGTCGGCGGGCAGACCATGTACGTCATCCGGTTCTACGCGAAGACCGCCGAGATCCCCTTCGGGCTGCTACGCAACCGCGAGCCGTTCAACGACCCGGGGCTGCGAGAGGAGCTTCGGCAGCGCCTCAACGACGCGCCCGGCGTGGACATCCCGGTCGCCAAGCTGGAGCTGTATCCCCCTGTCAAGAACACCCAGCTGGCGAGCCTGGCTGTGTTCGACGTGGTCGTGGCGGTGCTCGACTGGTTCATGGCCACGGTGACCGAATCTGAAGGCCGGTTGGGCGTTTTCGGGCCAGGGTGACGCCGTCGGCCATCGGCAGCAGGGCGATCTCCACGCGTTCGTCGGCGTGCAGCAGCAGGTTCAGCTCCCGGATCGCCCGCGTGTCGGAGTCCTGGGCGTCCTCGTCGACGACCTTGCCGAACAGCAGTGTGTTGTCGATGACGATCAGGCCGTTGGGCCGCACCAGGCTGAGGGCCAGTTCGTAGTAGGTGAGGTAGCCGGCCTTGTCGGCGTCGATGAAGATCAGGTCGGCGCCGGCCGGGCCGTACGTGTCGAGGAGGTCGGAGAGTGTGGTGGCGGCGTCGCCGATGCGCTGCTCGATCCGGTCGGCGACGCCGGCGCGCTGCCAGAACTCGCGTGCCACCGGCGACCACCGCTCGGTGATGTCGCAGGTGATCAGGCGGCCGTCCGGCGGCAGGGCGCGGGCCATGCACAGCGCGCTGTAGCCGGTGTAGGTGCCGACCTCGATCACGGTGCGTGCGCCGGTGAGGCTCACCAGCGTGGCCAGGAACTGGCCCTCCTCGGGCGAAACCTGCATGAGCCGGCCGCCGGGCAGGCGCTCGGTCTGCTCGCGCAGGCCGGTCAGGACGGGATCGTCGCGCAGGGAGACCTCGCGCACGTAGGAGCGCAGTTCGGGGGTCCATTCGAGCTGGCCGGCCATGGGTTCAGCCTCCTTGAGGGGCCGCGCGGGCCAGGTCACGGGCGGTCAGGTCGGGGGCGGTCAGGTCGATGGCCGCGGGGGCCGGACGCGGCGCGGGCACCTGGTGCAGCAACTGGGTGCCTTCGACGGCGTGCCCGTCCAGGCAGGCGCACGGCTCCAGGGTGTAGCCGGCGAAGCGGTAGGCGATCTCCATCATCCGGTTGCGGTCGGTGGGCCGGAAGTCGGCGGCCAGGTGGACGCCGGCGGTCGCGGCCTGGTCGCCGAGCCAGTTCAGGATGGCCGCGCCGGCGCCGAAGGAGACCACGCGGCAGGAGGTGGCCAGCAGCTTGACGTGCCACATGGCCGGGTGCACGCGCAGCAGTACGACGCCGACCGCGCCGTGCGGGCCGAAGCGGTCGCTCATGCTGACCACCAGGACCTCGTGGCCGGGGTCGCCGGTCAGCTCGCGCAGCGCCGCGGCGCCGTAGTGGACGCCGGTGGCGTTCATCTGGCTGGTACGCAGGGTGAGCTCTTCCACGCGGGCGATGTCGTCGTGGCCGGCACGCGCGATGCGCATCTCCAGCCGCAGCGAGCGCAGGAACTCCTCGTCGGGCCCGGCGAACGCCTCCTTCTCCGCCTCGCGCAGGAATCCGGCCTGGTACATGCGCCGGCGCTGGCGGGAGTCGGCGGTGACGGTCGCCGGGCTGAACTCCGGCAGCGCCGTCAGCCCCGGGAGCTGGCCGGGCTCGTACAGGCGTACCTCGGGCAGGTGGAAGGCGACCTCGGCGCGTTCGGCCGGCTGGTCGTCGATGAACGCGAGCGTGGAGTGGGCGAACCGGAGCCGCTCGGCCAGTTCGCGCACGGCCGCCGACTTCGGCCCCCAGCCGATGCGCGGCAGGACGAAATACTCGCTCAGGCCCAGCCGCTCCAGGCGGGCCCAGGCCAGGTCGTGGTCGTTCTTGCTGGAGATGGACTGCAGGATGCCCCGGGCGTCCAGCGCGGCGATGACCTCGCGGACCTGCTCGCTGACGCGGACGTCGCCGTCCTCCAGCAGCGTCCCCTGCCACAGCGTGTTGTCCAGATCCCACACGAGGCACTTGATGGTCGCGGAAATGATCTTCCTCCTGTCGCGAGTGTTGTCGCGAGTGTCGTCACGACCCGGTGAGCGCATGCCGGGCCAGGATCAGCTGGCAGATCTCGCTGCTGCCCTCGATGATCTCCATGAGCTTGGTGTCGCGGTAGGCGCGGGCCACCACGTGGTCGTCGCGCGCGCCCGCCGAAGCCATCACCTGTACGGCCGAGGCCGCGCCACGGGCGGCACCGCTGGCGCTGACGTGCTTGGCCAGCACGGTGGCCACCACGACGTCGGGGGAGGAGGCGTCCCAGCAGTCGCTGGCGTGCTCGCAGGCACGGGTCGCGCTCCGCTCGGCCACGTACAGCTCGGCCAGGTGCCGGCCGATGAGCTGGTGCTCGGCCAGCGGCTTGCCGAACTGGCGGCGGGAGCCGGCGTGCGCGGTGGTGGCGGCCAGGCAGGCGCGCAGGATGCCGACGCAGCCCCAGGCGACCGACATGCGGCCGTAGGCCAGCGCGGTGGTGACCAGCAGCGGCAGCGGCTGGCCGCCGCCGCCGAGCACCGCGTCGGCCGCCAGGCGCACCTCGTGGAAGCGCACGTCGGAGTGGCCGGCGGCCCGGCAGCCGAGCGGCGCGGCCACCGGCTCGACCGTCACGCCCGGCGCCGTGGCGGGCACCAGGACGGCGGCGGCCCCGTCGCCGTCCTTGGCGACGATGACCAGCAGGTCGGCGTAGGCGGCGGCGGTGACCCACTTCTTGTGGCCGGTGAGCACGACCGTGTCGCCGTCGCGGCGGATCTCGCTGGTCATGGCGGCCAGGTCGCTGCCGGCCTCGTCCTCGCTGAAGCCGACCGCGGCCAGGTCGCCGCCCACGAGCCGGGGCAGGTGCGCGGCGCGCTGGCCGGGGCCGCCGAGTCGCTGGATCGTCCAGGCGGCCATGCCTTGGGAGGTCATCACGCTGCGCAGGGAGCTGCACCGGCTGCCGACGTGGGCGGTGAACTCGCCGCCGTCGCGGCTGCCGAGGCCGGGCCCGCCGTACGCGGTGGGGACCTGTGCGCACAGCAGGCCACGCGCGCCGAGCGTGCGCAGCACCTCGGGCGGGATGCGCCCGGCCAGGTCCCAGTCGCCGGCGCGGCCGCCGATCAGCTCGTCGGCCAGCTCCCGCGCCCGGGTCAGGGCGGGCTCAGGCATCGGCCCGCTGCTCGCGCAGCCGGTGCACCAGCGCCGCCATCGTCTCGACCGAGCGGAAGTTGTCCAGTTGCAGGTCGGTGCCGGTGACGGCCACGCCGTACGTGCTCTCCAGGTGGACGACCAGCTCCATGGCGAACATCGAGGAGACCAGGCCCGAGGCGAACAGGTCCTCGTCCTTGGTGACGAACGACTTGGTGCGGCTGGTCAGATGGGCCAGCAGCTCGTCCTCGACGGTGGTGATGGGTTCGACGGTCATGACAGCGCCTCTCCGTAGTCGTAGAAACCTCGGCCGCTCTTGCGCCCGAGGTGGCCCTGGCGGACCTTGTCCAGCAGGACCTCGCATGGCCGGCAGCCTTCGTCGCCGGTCCGCTCGTACAGGGCCGTGAGGGAGTCGGCCAGGTTGTCCAGCCCGATGAGGTCGGCGGTGCGCAGCGGCCCGGTCGGGTAGCCGAGGCAGCCGTGCATCAGCGCGTCGACCTGCTCGACCGTGGCGGTGCCCGCGCCGACGACGCGCGCCGCGTCGTTGATCATCGGGTGCAGGAGACGGCTGGTGACGAAGCCGGGCGCGTCGCGTACCACGACCGGCTGGCGGCCCAGCGCGGACAGCAGCGCCATGGTGGCGGCCATCGCGGCCTGGTCGCTGCGCTCGCCGCGGATCACCTCGACCATCCTGATCAGGTACGGCGGGTTCATGAAGTGGGTGCCGAGCAGGTCGCCGGGCCGTTTGAGCGTGGCGGCCAGCTCGCCGATCGGGATGCCCGAGGTGTTGGTGATCAGCGGCGTGCCGGGCTCGACCAGGCCGCACACCTCGCCCAGGACGTCGGCCTTGAGCGCGGCGGACTCGGTGACCGCCTCGATCACGGCGCTGGCGTGGCGTCCGTCGGCGAGCTCGCCGGTGACGGTGAGCTCGGCGGGCGCGGCGCCGCGCGGGGTCCCGCCCAGCAACTGCGCGTGGCGGGTCTGCTGCCGCACTCTGGTGTACGCGCTGTCGCGCGCGAGCGTGCCGGTCTCGACCAGCACGACCGGGACGCCGTGCCCGATCGCCATGGTCGCGATCCCGACGCCCATCGTGCCTGCTCCGATGATGGTGAGCCGGTGTGCTGACTGCTCGGTGTCCACCCAACCTCCTGAAAGGGTCACAGTGTCTGGCGCTGTCCGCCGGCCGAGCCGCGCACGGCCAGGTCCATGAGCCGGTGGATGCCGGCGGCGAAGGCGAATCCGGGCTCGGCCGGCTCGCCGGTCCGCACCGCGCGCGCGAGCCCCTGGTAGGCGTGGGCGACGCTGGCGGCCGGTCCCGGCGCGAGGGCCGAGGCCGGGTCGTGCACGTCGACCGGGACGGCCAAGGGCCGGCTGGTCTCGCCTTCGAGCAGGCGGATGTCCCAGGGCGCGATCTGGCAGGGCAGTCCTGGTACGGCCGGTTCGATGGCCAGCGTGGCCTCGGAGCCGACGATCCGCAGGCTGAACCCGGCGGCGGCGGGCGGCGCCCCGGACAGGACGGCCACGGTGGCGGTGGCGCCGTCGTGCAGCGATCCGGCGATGACGACCTGGTCCGGCGCGCTCGCGTCGGCGAGCTGCCCGGTCTCGGCGATCGTGACGCGCGGGCGGCGCGTGTCGACCTGGGCGGAGAAGGTGGCGAAAGGGCCGAGAACGGCCCGCAGCACGGCCAGGGCGTGGCCGCCGCCGACGGTCAGCAGCGTCGCCCCGCTCGCCTGGTCGATGATCTGGCGGCGGGCCTCGGTGACGCTGGCCTCGCCGAATCCGGACAGCACTACCTGGAAGGAGGCCGACAGCACCTGCCCGATCCGGCCGCTTTCGACCAGGTCGCGGACGAAGCGGACGCTCGGCGAGCGCACTCCCTGCAGCCCGGCCAGGTGCACGCGGCCGGAGGAGGCCGACAATTCGGCCAGCTCGCGCGCCTGGTTCTCGTCCAGGGCGAGCGGCCATTCGCAGTAGACGTGCTTGCCGGCGGCCACGGCCGCGCGGATGAGCGTGTCGTGCTTGGGCACCTTCACACAGATCGTCACCAGGTCGACGTCGGGGCTGGCGATCAGCTCGGCGGCCTCGCCGAAGGCGAGGGGGACGTCGAAGGCCTTGGCCGTCTCCTCCGCGCTGTGCTTCCTGGTGGTGGCGACGGCGGCGACCGTGAAGTCCGGCAGCCTGCTCAGTGCCGCCAGGTGGGCGCCGACCGCCCAGCCGTTGCCGCTCGCGCCGATGATCCCGGCCCGAATCCTGCCGTTCATGTTCTTCCCTTCAGCTTGTGCCCGCGGGCGTGGGTGACACCGGCCGCAGTCCGCGTACCGCGGGGATCGCGACCAGCGCGAGGCAGCCGAGGGTGAGGACGGCGGCGCTGGCCAGCAGGACCGGCGCGCTGCCCGCCGTCTCGGCGACCGGTCCGGACAGTGCCCGGCCCACGGGGACCAGCATCATCGAGCCGGTGATCTCGTAGGCCAGCACCCGGTTGAGCACCTTGGGCGGCACCTGGGTCTGCACCGAGGTCGACCACATCACCGCCCAGTAGGAGCGTCCGACGCCGGCCGCGAACATCGCCGCGGCCACGAGCACGACCGGCGCCTTCAGCGCGATGAACAGGAACTGCGGGATGAACAGGGCCAGCCACAGCGCGCCGGTCAGCAGGGGCCGTTTCGGCATGCGTTTGAGTGCCAGGAAGCCGCCGGCGATCGCGCCCGCGCCGTGGGCCGACATCAGCAGCGCGTACGCCGAGGCGCCGCGGTCCTCGGTCAGGACGGTCGCGCTGAGCACGTGGTAGGGGCCGAACACGGTCAGGCCCAGGACGACGAAGACGCAGATGACCGACCACAACCACGGCCGGGAGGCGAAGGCCGTCCAGCCCTCGCGGATGTCCTTCAGCACGCGGGGACGGCCCGCGGCGGCGGCGCCGGACAGCCGCAGCGTCCAGACCAGCAGGCAGCTGATCAGGCAGGTGGCGGTGACGAACACCATCACGACCGGCGGCCCGGCCACGACGAGCAGCACTCCGGCCAGCGCCGGCCCGCCCAGGGTCACGCACGACTCGGTGATGCGCAGGGCGGCGTTGGCCTCGTGCACCCGGCCCGGCGCGACCTCCGGGACGATGCCGGAGATGGACGGCTGGAACAGGGCGGTGGCGGTGCCGAAGACGGCCTGCGTGATGAGGATCTCGGCCAGGCTCGGGCTGCCGGTCAGCAGGCTCACCGCCAGCCAGCCCTGCGCGGCCAGCCGTACCAGATCGGCGAGGACGAGCAGCGGCTTCGGACGGAAATGGTCGGCCAGCGCGCCGCCGAACAGCATCAGCACGATGGTGGGCCCGAGTGAGGCGGCCAGCGCGTAGCCGACGCCGCTGGCGCCGTAGCCCTCGCCCAGCACGGCGGCGATCAGCCCGATCGGCAGGATGATGTCGCCGAGCAGCGAGATGGTGCGGGCGGCGAAGTAGTTGCGGAAGTTCGCCGACCACAGGCGCGGCCCCGCGCCGGTCGCGAGATCCTCGGTCAAGGTTGGGCCCGGAGCTCGCGGATCGTCTCCCACAGGGCGGCCGGGGTGGCGAAGGTGGTGAAGGTGACCAGGTCGTCGGGCAGCGCGAGCTGGTACTCGTCCTCCAGCCTGGCCGCCAGGTTGATCATGCTGATCGAGTCGAGGCCCAGGTCGACCAGGGAGACGTCGGGCTCCAGCCCGTCGGCGACGACCCCGTCGGGCAGGCACTCGGCGATGGCCGCCTCGAACCGCTCGTCCCAGGTGATCTGCATGCTCTTCACTCCGTTCCTCGGTGGGGGAGAAGGTTTCCGGCCAGCCAGGCGGCGACGCCGTCGGCGTCGCAGGCTCCGGTGATCGCGTCGGCCGCGCGCAGCACGTCCTGTTCGGCGTTCTGTACGGCCACGCCCACCCCCGCCCAGCGCAGCATGCCGAGGTCGGCCGCCGAGTCGCCGAAGGCCACCACCTGGCCGGCCCGTACGCCGCGGTCCGCGCACCAGCGGCGCAGGGCCGAGGTCTTGTCGACGCCCGGCGCGACGATGTCGGCGAAGCCGTCGAAGCGGTGCGAGACCTCGGCCAGGCCGGCCACGGACGCGGCGACGGCGGCGTCGAAGCGGGCCGGGTCCATCCACGGGTTGCGGGCGAACAGCTTGAAGACCGGGCCGGCGACGCGGCCCTCCCCGGCCCGGCGTACGCGGACGGTGCTGAGCCGGTCGGGGTAGTCGTGTTCGACCTCGGCCGCCTCGGCGGTGACCCAGCCGAAGCTGGTGCGCGGCGCGGCGGCGGTGATCCGGTCGGCGATGGTGTGGATCGTCTCCGCATCCAGCACCTGTTGTCCGGAAATTTCGCAGGAAGGGAGGGCGTAGGTGATGGCGCCGCCGCAGCAGATGCCGGCCGAGACCAGCCCCACCTCGTCGGAGACGCGGCGCAGCGCGGACAGGTGGCGGGCGGTGACGTAGACGATGTCGAGCCCGGCGGCGGCGACCGCGCGCAGCGTGCCCACGGTGGCGGGTGACAGCGAGCCGTCGCTGCGGAGCAGGGTGCGGTCGAGATCGGTCGCCACGACGCGCAGGCGGGAGGCGTCGATCACCGGCCCGCCCCCCTGGCGGGGACCACGTCGGACAGGCGTACGCTCCAGTCGCCCGCCGCGGCGGTGAGGAAGCGGTGGATGCCGGTGGCGAAGGCGCTCACCCAGGGCCGGGAGTAGAAGTCGGTGCGGTAGCGCACGTCCACGCTGATGACGCCGGGCCGCTCGGCGCTCAGGATGCGCAGGCCGCCGCGCGGTACCGGGAGCACGGGCAGGCCGACCTGCCTGAAGACGGCCCGCCCGGTGCCGGCCGGCCCGGTGTCCGGCTTGGCGGCGGCTGGGTCGTTGTGGCTGCCGAAGTCGAAGTTGACGTAGCGCGGCACCCTGGCCGGGTCGGCGCCGTGGCGCACGCCGTACTGGGCAGGGTTGACGAGCTTGGTGACCAGCGAGTGCGGCAGCTGCTGGCGGCGCAGCGCCCCGAGGACCGCGCGCGTCTCCATGGTCAGCAGCCGCTCCAGCGTCGGGTCGCCGCTCAGGTCGGTGCGGAAGACGATGGGGGTGGCGAAGTAGCCGAAGACCTCGGCGACCTCGGGCAGCACCCGGTTGGCCGCCGAGCCGTAGACGGCGACGTCGTAGGGGTCGTGGGGGGTGGAGCCCGGCAGGCGGTGCGCGGCGACGGCCGCCTTGACCGCGGCCGAGACGATCCCGTAGACGCTGACGCCCGCGGCCGTGGCCGCGGCGGCGAGCTTGGGCTGCAGGTCCGGCGCGGTGGTGAAGCGCACCCGGTCGGCCCCTGTTTCTCCGCCCGGCGCCGCGGGGTCGGTCAGGCCGGAGGCCGGCAGCGGGTCGACGCCGTCCAGCGTGGTACGCCAGTAGTCCGACAGCCGCTCCAGGACGGCCCCCTGCAGATACGAGCGCTCCCAGGCGGCGTAGTCGGCGAACTGGACCGCGACCTCGGGCAGCCCGGGGTCGGTCCCGGCGGTCTGCGCGCCGTAAAGCCGGATCAGGTCGTTGACCAGGACGTCGCGGGACTTGCCGTCGGCGATGATGTGGTCGACGCTGAGGCCGAGCAGGCTGAGATCCTCCTCCACACGTACCAGCCACGCGCGCAGGAGCGGGCCACCGGCCAGGTCGAAGGGCTCCTGCAGGCGGCGCTCCAGCAGGCTCAGCGCCTGCTCGCGCGAGCCGGCGGCGGTCACGTGGAAGAAGTCGCGCAGTTCGGCCACCGGGCGCATACGCAGGCCGTCGAATGTGGCGCGTAAATTCTCGTGGCGGGCGGCGACGCCGTGCAGCGCGGTTTCGAGCGCGGAACGGTCGAGTTTCCCGGTTATCTCAATGCAGGTGGCGATGATGTTGTTCGGAATATGCCCGCCGCCGGCCAGGAGGCGTTCTTCCTGGGTGTGTGATACCGGCAGATCTCGGTCGGCTCTCGATAGGACGGTAATTCCCCCGGACCGCGCCAAATCTTCCTCCGTATGTCGTGTTCGGGCTGTATTTGCTGCCCCGTCGCCCGGACGCGAATGGAACTCCAACAGATCGCGTCCGGAATGTCAATGCGTCCGAGCGGCCCGCGCCGGCTGTCAGGAGCCTGATAGGCGTCTCGACATGCGTCCGAACCGCAGTGCCCCCTACCTGCGAAGAATCTCATAAGGGGGGAGCCGTAAAACAGGATTACGGCCCGTCCGGGCGCTGGTCGGCGGTGCCTTGTGACCCACGTCACAACAAGGTCGGGGATTGACACATTCATTTTCCGATGCGAATCTCGCCAATGATGTAGCCAGGGTTCAAATCGGGGGACGGTGCCTGTGCAAACCCATGTCTTGACGCGTTCAGGTCTGCTGCCCTGGATTGTCTCGGGCCCGGACGAAGCCGCACTGCGGGCCAGGGCGGCGGAACTGTCACGGTACGTAGCAGCACAGGAGCGGATCGACCTGACCGGCCTTTCCTATTCCCTTTCGAAGGCCGATGGCAGGTCAAGTAACCGGGCCGTTCTGCTGGCTCAGGACCGCGCCGGATTGATTGCGGGAATGGCCGCGCTGGCCGACGGCGAAGACGTTCCGGGGCTCTTTCGCGGCACCGGCCCAAATCGCCGGACGGCATTCCTGTTCTCCGGGCAGGGCGGTCAGCGCGCGGGGATGGGCCGCGAACTCGCCGAGGTCTTCCCGGTGTTCTCCGCGGCCCTCGACGAGATCTGCGCCCACTTCGACTTCCCGCTGCGCGAGGCGATGTTCGCCGCCGACGGCGCCACGCTGGACGAGACGCTGTACACCCAGGCGGGCGTGTTCGCGCTGGAGGTCGCACTGTTCCGGCTCGTCGAAAGCTGGGGGCTGCGGCCTGCCTACGTGCTCGGCCACTCCCTCGGCGAGCTGGCCGCCGCCCACGTCGCCGGCGTCATGTCGCTTCCGGACGCCTGCACGCTGGTCGCCGCGCGCGGCAGGCTGATGGGCCAGGTGGCCGGGGACGGCGCGATGGCGGTGATCCAGGCCGCCGAGCACGAAGTCGCCGCCGACCTCGCCGCGAACGTCTCCCTGGCCGCCGTCAACGGGCCCGCCTCCGTCGTGGTGGCCGGAGACGCGGACGCCGTGGCCGAACTCGGCGCGCGCTGGCAGGCCAAGGGTCGCGTCGTACAGCGCCTCAACGTCCGGCTCGCCGGGCACTCCCCGCACATGGACGCCATCCTCGGCCCGCTGGGCGAGGTCCTGGCCGGGCTGGAACTGCGGCCCGCGCGCATCCCCCTCGTCTCCAACGTCACCGGCGCCATCGCCACCGAGACCGACCTGCGCTCGCCCGCCTACTGGGTACGCCACGTCCGTGAGCCGGTGCGCTTCCACGACGGCATGCGCCGCCTGCGGGAGGAAGGCGTCACCACCTTCCTGGAACTGGGCCCGGACGGCACCCTCACCGGCATGGGCCGCGCCTGCCTCGGCGAGGACGCCGAGGCGGTACTCGTCCCGGCGCTGCGCGGCAGCAGGGCCGAGGCCCGCGCGATCGTGCTCGCGCTCGCGCAACTGCACGCCCGCGGCACCCCGGTCGGCTGGGACCCGATCTTCGCCGGCTCCGGCGCCGAGCCGTACCCGCTCCCGGCCGGTCTTTCCGATGGGAACACCGCGACGGGCCCCGGCGGCTCCCTCCGCGAGCGGCTGCCGGCACTGCCGGAGCGGGAGCGGCTGCGCGTCCTGACCGACCTCGTGCGCACCCAGGTCGCCTTCGCCGCCGACCACCTGGCCGCCGGCGAGGTCACCGGCACGCGTCCGTTCGCCGAGCTCGGCCTGACCTCGCTCAACGCCGTCGAGTTGCGCGACCGCCTGGCCGCCGCCACGGGCACCCGCCTGACCGCCACGCTGATGTTCGACCATCCCACCCCGGCCGCCCTCGCGCGTCACCTGCACGACCTTCTCGCGGGTACGGCCGGCGGCCCGCACACCGCCCCCGCCCCCATGGCCGGCGACCCGGTCGCCGTCGTCTCCATGAGCTGCCGCTACCCGGGCGAGGTGCGCTCACCCGAGGACCTGTGGCGCCTGGTGTCGACCGGACAGGACGCCACCGGCGGCTTCCCCACCGACCGCGGCTGGGACCTGGAGATCCTCAGCCGCTTCGGCGAAGGCAGAAAGGGCGCCACAGGACCCGCCTACCGCAACGCGGGCGGCTTCCTGTACACGGCCGGCGAGTTCGATCCCAGCGTGTTCCGCCTGTCACCGCGCGAGGCCCTGGCCATGGACCCGCAGCAGCGCCTGGCCCTGGAATGCTCCTGGGAGGCGATCGAACGCGCCGGCATCGACCCCGTCTCCCTCAAATCCACCGAAACCGGCGTGTTCGTCGGCACCAACGGCCAGGACTACGCCTCCCTCCTGCACGCCTCCCAGGAAGGCGTGGATGTCTACCACGGCACCGGCGGCGCCGCCAGCGTCCTGTCCGGCCGCATCTCCTACGCCCTCGGCCTCGAAGGCCCCGCCCTCAGCGTGGACACCGCCTGCTCCTCCTCGCTGGTGGCACTCCACCTGGCAGGTCAGGCGCTGCGGCAGGGCGAGTGCTCGATGGCCCTGGTCGTGGGCGTCACCGTGATGGCGACCCAGCGCAAGTTCCTGGAGTTCGCGCGCAACCGGGGCCTGTCGCCGGACGGGCGTTGCATGTCGTTCGCCGAGGCGGCCAACGGCATCGCCCTGTCGGAGGGCATCGGCGTCCTGCTGCTGGAGCGGCTGTCGGACGCCCGCCGTAACGGACACCGCGTCCACGCGCTGCTGCGAGGCAGCGCGATCAACCAGGACGGCGCCTCCAACGGCCTGACCGCACCCAACGGACCCTCGCAGGAGCGGGTGATCCGGCGCGCGCTCGCGCACGCCGGCCTGCGCCCGGACGACGTCGACGCCGTGGAGGCGCACGGCACCGGCACCCCGCTCGGCGACCCCATCGAGGCCAACGCCCTGCTCGCCACCTACGGCCGCGACCGCCCCGCCGGACGCCCCCTCTGGCTGGGCTCGCTCAAGTCGAACCTCGGCCACAGCCAGGCCGCCGCCGGGGTCGGCGGCGTCATCAAGGTCATCATGTCCCTGCGCCACGGCCTGCTGCCCCGCACCCTGCACGTGGACGAGCCGACCAGCCGCGTCGACTGGAGCGCGGGCCCCGTGCGGCTCCTGACACGGGAGACGGCCTGGCCCGCCCGCGACGTCCCGCGCCGGGCCGCCGTCTCGGCGTTCGGCATCAGCGGCACCAACGCCCACGTGATCATCGAGGAGGCGCCGCACCCGGAGCCTCCGCCCGCCCAAGAGCCCGCCCCCGAGCCCGCGCCCGCCCAAGAGCCCGCGCCCGCCCAGGAGCCCGCGCCCGCCCGGGAGCTCGCGCCCGCCCGGGAGCTCGCGCCCGCCCGCGACGTCAGCGCGCCGTGGGTCTTCGCCGCCCGCACCGAACCCGCGCTGCGCGCGCGGGCCGCGCAACTGCTCGACGTGCTCGACCGCGCCGCCACGCCCGCCGACGTGGCGGTGTCGCTGGCCACCAGCAGAGCATCACTCGAGTACGGCGCCGCCATCGTCGCCACGGATCGGGCCCACCTGGCCGAGGCCCTCAACGCCGCGGCCACCGGCGGCGAGGCGGACGGCCTCCACCGGCGCACCACCCGCAAGGAACCCGCGACCACCCTGCGCCTCACCGCGGGCGGCACCCGGTTCGCGGACGAACTGGCCACCGCCCTCCCCACCTACGCGCGCGAACTCGCCACGATCACGGCCGCACCGGATACCGGCGCGCGAGCACCATCCGAGCAGGAGGCCGGCCGCGCTCTGGTCCATTGCCTCGTCCACTGGGGTCTTCGCCCGGACGCCATCACCTGGCCGGAAGGCCTCGCCGCCGGGATCCCCGGCCTGGCCGGGGTGCCGGTCCTGGCGGCAACGGCAGAGCCGGACTCCGGTCTCGTGGTGACGATCGGCGACCCGGGGCCCGCTGACGAGGGCCACCTGGCCTACCGTCCCGGCGAGGGCGCCGCCGTGCGCGAGCTCGCCACGCTGCTCGCCCGCCTGTACGCCGCGGGCGTCCCGGTGAACTGGCGGGCGTTCACCGCCGAGTTCGGTGGCGAGCACGTGGACCTGCCCACCTATCCGTTCCAGCGCCGCCATTACTGGCTGAAGGCGCCGGCCGCGCCGTACACCTCCCACTGAAGCCGCCACGATGCCGCTCGCCACTCGCCCCGCGTCGAGGACCAGGGACTACCTCGCCTCCGTGCTCTCCCAGGCGGGCGCCGCCCGCGAGGACGCGGCAACCGCCGCGACGCAGGTGCACGTGGACCTGCCCGGCCAGGACGCCGCGGCGTTCTACCTGACGTTCACCGAGCACGACCTGCTGGGCTGCGGCGAGGGGGTGCTGGCGGCGGCCACCGCGGTGGCCCGCTTCGACGGCGGCGTCATCGAGCACCTGTGGAGCCGGCGCGTCACGGGCACCCGGGCGGTCATGTCCGGCCTGGTCAGCCTGGAGGGCTCCTACCGCGAACTGGCGGGGCTGCGCCGGGCCATGCGCGGGCCGAAATTCCGGGCGTGGGTCAACCGGCTGCGCCTGCCGTCCAGGGCGGCGCACCATCCGGCCTTCCGCCCGCGCGGCGGCCCGCCGCTGATCGTCATCCTGGGCGCGACCAACGACGACGCCGGCGGCCTCAGCCCGATGGCGCGGGCCAGGGCGGCGAAGGCGATCGAGGTGCGGCACATGCTGGCCGGCGCGCGGCTGGTGCTGACCGGCGGCTTCGGCGCCCATTTCAACACCACCGGCCACCCCCACTGGCGCTACCTGGCCGACCACCTGAGCGAGCGCGGGGTGCCGCCGCAGGACATCCTCGCGGTGACGGAGAGCAAGCACACCTACGAGGACATCCTGTACCTGCGCGAGGTCGTCGCCCTGCACCGCCCGAAGCGGGTCGTGGTGGTGACCTCCGACTACCACGCGGCCCGGGTTCGCTGCATCCTCGACCTCGTGCTGCCGACCGCGGGCCTGGCGGTGGCCTCCAGCGACGGCGTGGACGCCCGCCTGCTCGCGCGCCTGGCCGCGCACGACGAGGAAGCCCTGGCCAGGACGGTCGTGGCCGCCGCCCTGTTCGGCCCGGACCAGCTCAACGACGGTCCGCTCGCGGTCTGCCTGGGCCCGACGTTGTGCTGGAAATCCGTCTGATCCGGTACGCGGTCACAGGCGCTCTAGCGGGTGTTGAAGGTGTAGTCGGTGAAGTTCTTTCCGCCGGGGTGATAGGCGGTCGAGGTCCCGCCGGACGGGGCCCAGTTGCCGTGGACCGTGTCGCAGTTGTGGCCGGGGCCGCACCACTTGCCGACGATGCGCCACTCGGTCTGGCCGGGGCGCTGGTTCACGCAGCCCGAGATGCGGACGTGGGTGCTGGAAGCGCGAGGGGTCTCCCAGCAGGCCAGGTCGAGCGTGATGTCTCGGGTACTGGCGCCGGCGACTCCGAAACCAGTGGTGGTCAGGACCGTGGCGAGGGCCGCGACGGCGGCGGCCCTGGGAAGGAACCTGCTGGGGCGAGCGGACGGTGAGCGGGGGACTCGCATGGACATCTCCTTGTCGCGGTTGGTGACCAAGGTCTGGTGGGTCATCGTTCGTGGGCGACGCGGCCCGCGATCGACCGGGTTTCGAGGTATTCGGCCGGGCCCTGCCTGCCGAGTTCGCGTCCCATGCCGGACTGCTTGAACCCGCCGGCAGGGGTGCCGGCGTTGATGTTCACGGTGCCCGGCCGAAGGTGTATCTGAGCATCCCCTTGTCCATCCTGGCCAGGCCGGGGATCGCCCGCATGACGGCGCAGCGGATCTGTTCGCCGCGTGGCATCTTCGCCACTTCGGGCGAGCTGATGAAGCGTTCCTGCTCGGCCAGTTTCAGGTCCGGGTTCCAGCGCTCCACCTCGCGCGGGTTGTCGAACCCCTCGTTGACGGGGACGCCGATGGTCTTGATGGCCGGGACGACGGTGCGCATCATCCGGGAGGAGAGTTTCGAGAAGCCCAGCAGGAGGATCTCGCCGCTCTCGAAGTGGGCGGTGATCCTGCGCAGGAGCCTGATGAAGGTGGGCCGGGTCATCCACGGGTAGAGCCCGTCCATGACCGCGATGACCGGCCGGTGTGACGGGAGCGCCTCCAGCCAGCCTTCGTCGTCGAGTGAGGTGGCCAGCATGTGGATGTTGGCGGTCTCCTGGTACACCTGGGCGCGCAGGGCGATCATCGTGGGCAGGTCCACGTCGTACCAGTCGGCTTCGGGCGGCGGGCCGATCCGGTAGCCGCGGCTGTCGAGCCCGCAGCCGAGGTCGAGGACGATCGCGCTGGGGTGGCGGGTGAGGAATCCGCGGATCCAGCGGTCGAAGTGGACGGCCCTGATGGTGACGTTGAGCCGTTCCTTCTCTTCGAGTTTGGGGGTTGGCTGGATGCGCGACCAGTCGTAGTCGAAGGACTGGGCGACCTTCTGGGCGTACGGGTCGCCCAGGATGGGGCTGGCGGCGCCGGCGTCCACGGCGCGGGCGTGCAGGGTGATGAACGAGGTCTCCTCGATGCCGCCCAGGCCCGCGGTGCTGATTCCGGGCACGGTCCTTCCTTTCTCACTGCCGCATCGCGGCGACGGTGTCCGCGGTGGGCGCGGGGGTGGCGGACGGCAGCCGGGTCTGGCGCAGGTAGCGGTCGAACCAGCCGACCGCCAGCTCCATCGCCTTCTCCAGGCCGGGCCCCGTGTACAGGCCGAGCACGTCGTAGGGCAGGATTTCCAGCCGCTTCGGCTCACCGGCCTTGTCGAAGGCGCTCTGCGCCTCCTCCAGCACGTGGTACGGGTCGTAGTGGCCGTTGGCGATCATGAGCAGGGGTGTCGGCGCGAGCCGGTGGATGAGGTTCTCCGGGGCGAAGGTGAGCAGGTGCTCGGTGGAGTCGAGCGTCTTCTCGTTGCGGTAGGTGGGGTACAGCGTGGACGACAGCTCGTGCGCCTGCCGGGCGCTGTCGTGGTCCAGGCTCAGATGGGGCACCCGCAGGCTGGCGCCCGTCTCGTGGCGGCGTTGCCAGTCCAGGTCGAGCTGCTCGCGCATCGCGTGCACGCCTTCGCGGCCGAGCAGCCGTTCCAGGTAGCGCCAGCCGTTCCAGACGCTGGGGCTTTGCACGACCACCGCCTTGACCCGGCGGTCCAGGACGGCGGCCTGGACGGCGACGGAGCCGCCGACGCTGACCCCCCACAGCCCGATCCGCTCGGGCTCTACCTCCGGCCGGGTCTGCAGGTAGGAGACGGCGCTGCGGAAGTCGTCGACCTGCCGGTCCGGGTGGTCCAGGCCGCGCGGCTCACCCTCGCTGGAGCCGACCGTGCGGTAGTCGATGGCCAGGACGGCGAAGCCCGCGCTCACGAAGTAGGGCGCGAAGTACGCCAGCGCCTCCTTCACCATCACGCCGCTGTGGCCCAGCACCAGGGCGGGCGCGGGAGTCCGCTCCGGCAGATACAGGTCGGCCGCGCAGCGGGTGCCGAGGCTGTTGAACGTCACGTGTTCCGGCTGAAGAGCCATGTCTTCACATCCTTCTTGATATTTCAGCCATAACTGAAACAGCTAGCATCTTGGACTTAACCATCATTAGCATTAATCGGCAAGCTCTGCCAGGCTTCTCCGGCAACATCCTTGGATCTGGCGGACTTTGGTGATCGATGGTTAACTGCGTATCACCTGGAAGGAGCTCTTGTTGGCACAGCGCACGCGGCGCGGAAGACCGCCGGGAGATCGCCGCGCGGTGATCCTTCGCGAGGCCGCGCGGCTCTTCCACGAGCGCGGCTTCCACGGCACGAGCATCAGCGAGATCGGCGCCGCGGCAGGAGTGAAGGGCCCGACCGTGTACCGGCACTTCTCCGACAAGAACGCCGTGCTGGTGGCCCTGATCGAGCGGAGCGCCGACCGGTCGGAGAGCGATGTCGCCCAGGTTCGGCGCGACGGCGGCACGCCCGCCGAGCTGCTGGCCCGGCTCATCGGGGTGCAGGTGTGCCAGGCCGTGGAGGACGGCCCGGTGACCGCCGTCGCCGCCCGCGAGGTGCGCAACCTGCCCGCCGGGACGAGCGAGCCGCTGCTGCGCCGCGCCCGGCTGAACCACGAGCTGTGGACGGGCCTGCTCGCCCAGGCCCGCCCGGAGCTGGCGAAGGACGAGGCCCACGCGCTGGTGACCGGCGTGAAATGGCTGATCTTCACGCTCGCGACCGGCCGCACCGGCCTGGAGACCGACCGGCTGCACCGGCTGATCGCCGGCATGGTGCTCGACGTCCTGCTGCCAGGACGCCCGCGTCGCGCGGAACCCGGCTGATCCGCGAGATAGGAGTCCGCATGGACATCGCCAACGGGGTCGCACTGGTCGCGGGCGACGTCCTCATCCGGCGCGGCACCCCGCACGCCTGGAGCAACCGTTCCGGCGAGGTGTGCGTGCCGGCCTGCGTGGCGATCGGCGCGGACGCGGCCACCAGGCCACAGTAGGGTTCTGGCCGGGACGAAGGGGGAACGGGTGCAGCCCGCTGGCGACAGGCGTGAACCGATCATCCGGCAGGCGGCACGCCTGTTCGTCGCCCAGGGTTACCACGCGACCGGCATGGACGAGATCGGCGCGGCGGCCGGCGTCACCGGACCCGCGATCTACCGCCACTTCACCGGCAAGGACGACCTGCTGCTGGCGATCGTGGCGGCCGACACGGCACGGGCCGAGGCCGAGATCCGCGAGGCCTACCAGGAGGCCGGTTCCCCGGAACACCTGCTGCGGGCGCTGGTCGGCAAGCGCGTACGCCGGGCGCTCACCGACGCCCACCTCATGATCGTCGCGGCCCGCGAGGCGGGCAACCTGCCCGCCGGCCCGCGGCGGCCCATGGCCCGCCGCCGGCGCCTGATGCGCGAGGAGTGGGCCCACCTGGTCGCGGAAACGCACCCCGGGCTGCCCGACCCCGAGGTCCGCGCGATGGCCGACGGCGTCATGGCGCTCATCTACGGCCTCGTCGCCGCCGATGCCGGATGCGACGAGGAACGGCTCCAGCGCCTGGCGTATGAGGCGGCACTGGCCGCGTTGCGCCCTCGCGGGGACCACTAAGAGCCTGATGGACCGGCTACTCGGTGTTGCTATCTACCGGTAGTCGGTGTTACTTTGTACCGGTAGCTAGCGCCACCGAGTAGCTGGCGCGCCGGCCGTGGCGCATTCCCCCCGTACATCAGAGAACGGATATCCGGATGACAGTCCATCAGGCCCAAGGGCCCTCGATCCGCGTCCAGGGCCTGACGAAGGCCTACAAGGAACTCCAGGTGTTGCGCGGTGTGGACTTCGAGGTGGTGCGGGGCAGCATCTTCGCCCTGCTCGGCTCGAACGGTGCGGGCAAGACCACGGTCGTGCGCATCCTGTCCACGCTGCTCAAGGCCGACGGGGGCACGGCGCACGTGCACGGCTTCGACGTCGCCAAGCAGGCCGGGCAGGTGCGGGAGTCTTTCTCCCTCACCGGCCAGTTCGCCGCCGTGGACGAGATCCTCAGCGGCCGGGAGAACCTGGTGCTGGTCGCCAAGCTGCGGCACCTGGCGAACCCGGGCAAGGTCGCCGACGACCTGCTCGCCCGCTTCTCGCTGACCGAGGCCGGCGGACGCAAGGTGTCGACCTACTCCGGCGGCATGCGCCGCCGCCTGGACATCGCGATGAGCCTCATCGGCAACCCGCCGGTCATCTTCCTGGACGAGCCGACGACCGGGCTCGACCCCGAGGCCCGCCTCGAGGTGTGGCAGGCCGTCAAGGAACTCGCCGCCGGCGGCACCACCGTGCTGCTCACCACCCAGTACCTCGACGAAGCCGAGCAGCTCGCCGACCGGATCGCGATCCTGCACCAGGGCCGGATCATCGTCAACGGCACCCTGGCCGAGCTCAAGCAGCTGCTGCCGCCGGCCAAGGTCGAGTACATCGAAAAGCAGCCCACCCTCGAAGACGTCTTCCTCGCGCTGGTCGGCAGCGACGGCAAGGACGCCAAGCACCGCGTGTCCGTCCAGACGAAGAACAAGGACTCCCGATGAACAAGCACTTCCTCGGCGACACCACCGTCCTGCTGGGACGATCCCTGCGCCACATCACCCGCAGCCCGGACACGATCGTCACCACCGCGATCATGCCGATCGCCATGATGCTGATGTTCGTCTACGTCTTCGGCGGCGCGATCAAAACCGGCTCCGACTCCTACGTGAACTACATGCTGCCCGGCATCCTGCTCATCACCGTCGCCTCCGGCATCGCCTACACCGCCTTCCGCCTGTTCACCGACATCAAGAGCGGCATCTTCGAGCGCTTCCAGTCGATGCCGACCGCCCGCTCCTCGGTGTTGTGGGCGCACGTGCTGACCTCGCTGGTCGCCAACTCGGTCTCCCTCGTGGTCGTCCTGCTCGTCGCCCTGATCATGGGCTTCCGCTCCGGCGCCACGGTGGGCGCCTGGCTCGCGGTCGCCGGCATCCTCATCCTGTTCACCCTGGCGCTGACCTGGATCGCCATCATCCCCGGCCTCACCGCCAAGACCGTGGACGGTGCGAGCGCGTTCTCCTTCCCGCTCATCTTCCTGCCCTTCCTCAGCTCCGCCTTCGTGCCCACCAACACGATGCCCGGCCCGGTCCGCTTCTTCGCCGAACACCAGCCGGTCACCTCCATCGTCAACGCCATCCGCGCCCTGCTCGCAGAACAGCCGGTCGGCACCGACATCTGGATCGCCCTCGGCTGGTGCGTGGGCATCCTCGTCGTCGCCTACGGCTTCGCCATGAACACCTACCGCCGCAAGATCGCCTGACCAGGGAAAACATCGCGAGATGGGAATGCCATGAGTGAATCCCTCCACACCGTCACGACGATGCCGACGGCCCGCCGGCCCGGCTGTCCCTTCGACCCGCCCAAGGAACTGCTCGACATCCGCGAGCGCGGCCCCATTGCTCGCTACTCCTTCCCCGACGGGCATCAGGGCTGGCTGGTCACCGGGTTCGACCTGGTCCGGTCGGTGCTGGCGGACCAGCGGTTCAGCTCGCGCAAGGAGCTGATGCGCCATCACCCGACCATCGACTTCGGCGACATCGAGGTTCCTCCGGCGCCGCCGGGTGAGTTTCTGCTGATGGACGATCCGCAGCACAGCCGGTATCGCAAGCCGCTCGTGGGCAAGTTCACGGTACGGCGGATGCGGCAGCTCACCGAGCGGGTCGAGCAGGTCACCGCCGAGCACCTGGACGCCATGGAGCAGGCCGGAACCACGGCGGACCTGGTCACCGCGTTCGCCAAGCCGATCCCGGCCGTCATCATCTGCGAACTGCTGGGCGTGCCGTACGCGGACCGGGACTCCTTTCAGGAGAACATCGACAAGTTCCTCGGCGGGGAGGTCGGCGACGAGGAGCTGATCGCGGCCTACGTCGAGACCCAGCAGTACCTCGCGGAGCTGGTGGCCGCCAAGCGCGCCAACCCCACCGACGACGTGCTGAGCGACCTGCTCGACAGCGACCTGACCGACGAGGAGCTGAAGGGCATCGCCCTGATCCTGCTGTCGGCCGGGTTCGACACCACCGCGAACATGCTGGCCCTGGGCACCTTCGCGCTGCTGCGGAACCCGGAGCAGCTGGCCGCGCTGCGCGCCGACCCCGAACTCGCCGACAGCGCGGTGGAGGAACTGCTGCGATACCTGAGCGTGGCCAAGCAGTTCATGCGGGTCGCGCTGGAGGACGTCGAGCTGGGCGGCCAGAGCATCAAGGCCGGAGCGACGCTCATCCTGTCGTACGCCACCGCCAACCGGGACCCCGAGCGCTTCACCGACCCCCACGCGCTCGACCTGCGCAGGCAGGAGGGCGGGCACCTGGCCTTCAGCCACGGCATCCACCAGTGCCTGGGGCAGCAGCTGGCCCGCGTGGAGCTCCGCGTCGCCCTGCCCGCGCTGGTCAACCGCTTTCCCTCGCTACGGCTGGCCGTACCGGCTGACGAGGTCGCGCTGCGTCCGGAGAGCGCGGACATCTACGGCGTCAAGAGCCTCCCGGTCACCTGGGACGCGTGACCGGGCCTGCACGGCGGCCCGCCGCCGCTCCGGACGAGGGCGGCGGGCTCTGACCTCGGGGACGGGGGTGTCAGGCGGTCTCGTAGGGGATGATCTCGGCCAGGGCGGAGGCGCCGCCGAGGCTGTAGTCGCTGCGCAGCCTGATGTAGCGGGCCGAGACGCCGTCGAGCGCGACGTCGTTGGGCGCGGTCATCCGGGGCCACGTGACCCGCTTGACGTCCCTGAAGGTGACGCCGTCGTCGCTCACCTGCACCATGCCTTCAAGGATGGTGCCGTTCATGTTGACCCGGAGCTTGGGCTGGAAGCGTACGGCGGACAGCGTCCTGACGCGGCCGAGGTCGACGGTGATGGTGTGCGGCTGCGGCGGCACCACGGGGTAGTCGGAGTGGAAGTCGGTGGTCAGGTTGCCGTCGACGGCCCTCGACGGATCGCCGATCCCGGGCTTGAACGTGCTGGCGGTGGCGGTGAGCTCGGCGGGCGGGACGCGGCGGCCGGCGGGTGCCGCGGGCCAGATGTCGCGTCCCTTGCCGGGCTGTTCGGTGACGGGCGCCCGGTCGGGTCCCCTGCCCTTGCCGCGGATCAGGATGTCGGTGATGACGGAGCCGTGGTCGGAGTAGAAGGGGTAGGGCCGGTTGAGCGGCGACTGCTGGTGGCGGGGGAGGCGGTCGACGTCGGCGCGGGAGCCCAGGACGCGGACGTCCTTGCCGCGGGCGAAGACGTAGTCGATGCGGCCGGGAATGGCGCCCATGCCGTGGAACGGGCTCCACGTGCGGCCGGGGTGGCGTCCGGCGTCGGGGTTGGCGTAGCGGAAGGTGTCGAGGAAACCTGCGTCGCTGTACTGCTTGGTGTACGGCCAGGGCAGCACCACCCCGCCGTGACCGGGAGCGCCGGCGAACTGCTCGGACCAGTCCAGGTGCGACTGCGCGTTGAGGTCGCCGCCCATGAGGACGGGGGCGTCGTCGTCGCCGATGAAGGACGGGATGGCCTTCTCGAGGATGGCCCTGCCCATCGCGACCCGGCGGAAGTGGTCGCCCTCCAGGATCTGCTCGGTGGTCTTGGTGCGGGGCAGGCCGTGGGTGTTCTGCACGGCCGCGTCATGGGTGTCGCCGTACGCCCAGCCGTCGTGCCAGGTCCACAGGCTGAACGCGTGGACGTGTTTGCCGTTGGGCAGGCCGAGGCGGGCGCCGCCGAGGTTGAAGGAGGAGATGTCGGCGTCGGCGTAGCGGGGGTAGACCTTCTCGATCTTGAGCTTGGTGTAGAGCCACAGGTTGTCGCCGTTGACGCTGTAGTCCTGCGGCTGGGTGAGCTGCACCCCGGAGTACCGGTCGTTCGACGGCCGCCCGGCGTTGAGCCCGTCGAGGATCTTCTGCCCGGACCCGTATCCCTCGACCACGAAGAAGACGTCGGGGTTGACCTCGTTCATGTAGTCGATCATTTGGGTGAGGTTCTCGCCGGTCGTCTCCTTGCGGTCGAACGTGCCGCCGACGAAGAGGTTCCACGCCATCAGCCGGAGCGGCGTGCCCACGTGGTTCTCGGGCAGGGAGGTGACGGAGACGTCGACCGTGATGTCCTGCTCGGGAAGGGTGAAGGGGCGGCTGCGTACGCGCCCGTCCCGGCTGTAGAGGGTGTCTCGTGCCCAGACCTGCTCACCGCTTCTGACGGTGGTGACGAACTCCTGCACGCGGTGCGGCCGGGACTTGGCGGTGGCGACCACGGTGCAGGTGCGGCCGTCGCAGTCGAGGCGGTAGCTGGGCTTGGATCCCCGGTCGGCGGTGGCGGGAGTGGTGGCGGCGAGCAGTCCTGCCAGAGCCACGGCCACGGCCAGGGGAGGGGTTAAGACGCGCATGGGCATTCCTTCACGGCGAGACGTCGAGGGGAGATCTGAAGGGCCGCGGGCGCTGCCCACCCATGGTTGCTGCTCACTATTGATGGACTCCAGAGGATATAGCTCCGAACACGGCGCCTCATGTCGGGATCATCCCGTCTTCTGACGCGTTGTCGCAAGCCCTGTTGGAGAGTATCTATGGAGTCCAGAATAAAGACGGGCGGTTAAGGGGTGGCGGTGGACGGGGTGTCGCCGTAGGACCGCAGCAGGCCGGACATGATCGCGGCGAACTGCTCGCGGTGCTCCTCGTCCAGCGACTGGAGCAGCCGGGCCTGGTTGGCGATGTGCTCGGGGAGCACCCGGTCGATGACCTCCAGGCCGTGCGGGGTGAGGCGGATCTTGACCGAGCGGCGGTCGGCGGTGTCGCGTACCCGGGTGACCAGGCCCTTGTCCTGCATCTTGTCCACGCGCAGGGTGATCGCTCCGGTGGTGACCAGGGAGACCTTGAGGAAGGTTCCCGCGGTCAGCTCGTACGGCTCGCCCGAGCGCCGCAGCGTCGACAGGACGTCGAACTCGCCGGGTTCGAGACCGTGCCTGGCCAGCACTTCCTTGATCGACATGTCCCACATGCGCGACAGCCGCATGAGCCGGCCGACGATGCCGACCGGCCAGATGTCGATGTCGGGACGCTCCCGGCGCCACTGCTCCAGTACCGCGTCCACCGCGTCGGCCATGACGACTCCTCCAAATAGGCGAGCGCTCATCTACTTGACACTCACATAACTGCTCATTATCTTAGCGCTCATCTTATCAGGTATCGCCTTTCTCAGGGGTTGATTCACATGCCTTTCACCTCCATCCGGGGTGCCAAGGTCCACTACGAGGTGGACGGCGACGGGCCGGGCCTGGCCCTGGTGCACGGGACCGGCGGTGACGCCGAAAAGGTCTTCGGCAACGTCGTGCCGTACTTCGCGGACACCCACACGGTGATCCGCCCCAACTTCAGCGGCAGCGGGCAGACCGAGGAAGACGGCTCGGAGCTGACCGTCGAGCTGATCGCCGCCCAGGTCGCCGCGTCCGTCGAGGCCGCCGCGGACGGCCCCGTGGACCTGCTCGGCTTCTCCCTGGGCGCGGTCGCCGCCGCGTCCGTCGCCGCGACCAGGCCCGAGCTGGTACGCAGGCTGGTGCTGGCCGGCGGATGGGCGCATTCGACCGGACCCCGCGACGCCTTCTACTTCGAGACCTGGCGCAGGCTGCTGGAGACCGACCGGGACCTGTTCAAGCGGTTCTCCGCCCTGACCGGATTCAGCGCGGCGGCACTGGACTCCTTCGGCCACGACGGGCTCGCCGCCTCCCAGGCCGACGCGTGGCCGCCCGCCGGGATGGGCCGCCAGATCGAGCTCGGGGCGCGCGTGGACATCCGGGACCTGCTGCCCGCCATCACCGCCCCCACCCTGGTCATCGGGTTCGGCGACGACGCCATGATCCCGATGGAGGGCTCGCGGCAACTGCACCGGGCCATCGCCGGCAGCCGCCTGATCGAGGTGCGGGGGCAGGGCCACATGGACTGGTTTGCCGACCCCAGCGGGCTGGCCGAGCTCACCCGCGGCTTCCTTACCGAGGAGAAGTAACCATGTCCTACCCCGACCCCCGCTACTTCGGCGACCAGGGCGAGGTCAACGCCCAGTTCCGGTCGTCCGCCGCCGCGCCCGACTTCGTCTCGGGAGCGGGCACCGGCGGCGAGACCACATACCACTACCTGTCCACCAACGTCTCCACCGGAGGGGAGTACGGCCTGTACCGGGTGGACATGGGGCCGCGGTTCGGCGGGCCCAGCACCCACTTCCACAAGGCGATGTCGGAGTCGTTCTTCATCCTGTCCGGCACCATGCGGCTGTTCGACGGCGAACGCTGGATCGACGCCGTCCCCGGCGACTACCTCTACGTCCCCGTCGGCGGGCTACACGCCTTCCGCAACGAGTCGGGGGAGCCCGCGTCCATGCTGATGCTGTTCGCCCCCGGCGCGCCCCGCGAGGAGTACTTCGAGGGGATCACCCAGGTCGCCGGCCTCACCGACGCCGAACGCGCCGAGTTCCTCATCCACCACGACAGCTACTTCCTCTGACCGGCGGTGAAGGACAGCAGGACGGCGGCGGTCCGCGCCGGGTCCTCCAGGATGGGCGAGTGCCCGAGACCGGGCAGCATCTCGACCTTCGCGCCCGGGACGAGGCGGTAGTCGGCCGCGGACGCGGATCGCCATCTGCGGTCGTCCTCGCCGAAGATCACCAGGAGCGGCTTGCCGAGGGGCGCCAGCCGTTCCGGGAGAGCCCGCTCGTGCAGGTATTCGGTCGTCGCCCGCATCGTCGCGACGAGCGAGTGGTACGTCATGGCGCGTACCTCGTCCAGAAGTTCCCGGGGGACCTCGTAACCCGGGCGGCTGAAGCCGGTGCTCGCGAACCGGCGGATCTGCTCGTCGGCCGGCGGCCACGGCGTGGGGCTGATGGCGGCGGACTCCGATGCGATGAAGGCGCCCAGGCCGGGGCCGGTGTTGATGAGCGCGAGCGCGTTCACCAGGTCCGGACGCTGTTCGGCCAGAGCGGTGGCGACCACGCCGCCGCTGGAGTGACCGGCCACGACGGCGTGCCCGACGCCGAGCCGGTCCAGGGCCGCCCCGGCCCGGCGGGCCTGGTCGGCGCTCGCGTAGCTGACGTCGTCCGGTTTGGCCGATCGGCCGTGGCCGAGCAGGTCGATCCGGATCACGTGATGGGATCCGGTCAGCAGCGGAACCAGCCAGTCCCACGAGCGGGACGAGGACGCGGAACCGTGAATGAGCAGAAGCGCGGGGGCGTCGCGAGGGCCGTCCTGGCACACGTGGAGGTCGCCGTCGTCAAGGGAAACAGTCATGCGCTCACTGTCGCCGCCGATGCGTGGCGCTGTCTTGGACGAATGTTCCCCCACCGGGCCGCCGTAGCATGGGGCCGTGCGGACGTTCGTACACGGTGCGGCCACGTGGGAGGTCGCGGTCCCGCGGCGGCCCGGCCGCGTGGCCGGCGTCACCATGGCCGGTTTCCGGGTCGGTGACCTGGACGCGCTCCGGATGGTCCCGCACCCCGCCGTGACGTTGCTGCTGGAGTTCGGGAGCGGCGCGCCGGTCCTGGACCACGCCGCCGGGCGGCAGGGGGGAAGCATCGCCGCCGGGCCCGGGTTCGGCACCGGAGGCACGGCCTGGGCGCGGGGCGAGAACGTCGAATGTGTGCAGGTGCGGCTGTCTCCGCTGGTGGCCCGCGCGGTTCTGGGCGTTTCCCCGGCTGAGCTGGACGGCGCCGCCGTGGCCCTGAGCGACCTGTGGGGGCGGGAGGCCGCGCGGCTGCTCGAGCGGCTGGGCGAGGTCCCCTCCTGGGATGACCGCTTCGCCTTGACGGAGGCGCTGCTCGCCCGCCGGTACGAGGCGGGGGCGGGCGTGGATCCGGAGGTGGCTCGGGCCTGGCGGCGGATCGTCGCCGGGCGTGGCCTGGCGCGGATCGACGGGCTGGCGGCCGAGGTCGGGTGGAGCCGTAAGCGGTTGTGGTCGCGGTTCCGGGAGCAGATCGGGCTGCCGCCCAAGCGCGCCGCCACACTGGTCCGCTTCGACCACGCCGCCCACCGGCTGGTCGCGGGTGAGGGCGCGGCCGGGGTCGCGGCGGAGATGGGTTACGCCGACCAGTCCCACCTGCACCGGGACGTCATGGGGTTCACCGGGGTGACCCCGGCGAGCGTGGCCGGCGAGGCGTTCCTGGCGGTCGACGACCTCGCCTGGCCGACGAAATTCACCGCAAGAGAGCGCTCTCTTGACAGCGGGCTTGTCGTGCCGGACAGTCTCGGGTAAATCCATTTCTGTGAGGAAAACCGAATGGATCACACCCCCCGTTGGAGAATGTCGCTCGCCATCGGCGCCGCCCTCACCACCCTCCTCGCGCCGCTGACCCCCATGGCCCCCGTGGCCGCGAGCGCGACCGCCACCGCCGCACCCGCCCCCGGCCCGCTGGTCTGGTCCGACGAGTTCAACGGATCCGCCGGCGGCGCCGTGGACCAGTCGAAGTGGCGCTTCGACATCGGCGGCAGCGGCTGGGGCAACAACGAGCAGCAGTACTACACCGGCAGCACCCGCAACGCCGCCCTGGACGGCGGCGGCAACCTCGTGATCACCGCCCGCCGGGAGAACCCCGCCAACTACCAGTGCCACTACGGGACCTGCCAGTACACCTCGGCCCGATTACTGACCGCCGCCACCTTCACCCGGGCCTACGGCCGGTTCGAAGCGCGCCTGAAGGTGCCCCGCGGCCAGGGCATCTGGCCGGCGTTCTGGATGCTCGGCAACGACATCGGCTCGGTTGGCTGGCCCAACAGCGGCGAGATCGACATCATGGAGAACATCGGCCGCGAACCCAGCACCGTTCACGGCACCATCCACGGTCCCGGCTACTCCGGCGGCGCGGGCATCGGCGCCGCGTACTCGATCAGCGGCGCGTTCGCCGACGCCTTCCACACCTTCACCGTCGACTGGTCGCCGAACCTCATCATCTGGTACGTCGACGGCAACGAGTACCAGCGGCGCACGCCTGCCAGCCTCGGCGGCAACCGCTGGGTCTTCGACCACCCGTTCTTCATGATCATGAACGTCGCCGTCGGCGGCCACTGGCCCGGCTACCCCGACGCCACCACCACGTTCCCGCAGACGATGACGGTCGACTACGTCCGCGTCTACGCCCCGCCCGCGGGCGGCGGCGGCCAGATCACCGGCGTCGGCGGCAAGTGCGTCGACGTGGCGGGCGCCAACCCCGCCAACGGCACGGCCGTGCAGCTCTGGGACTGCAACGGCTCCGCCGCCCAGAACTGGACGTGGAACGGCGACGGGTCCGTGCGGGCGCTCGGCAAGTGCATGGACGTCACCGCCGCCGGCACCGCCAACGGCACACAGGTGCAGCTCTATGACTGCAACGGCACCGGCGCCCAGCGATGGACCTTCAACTCCGGCACCGGCCAGATCGTCAACCCTCAGGCGAACAAGTGTCTCGACGCGACCGGAGCGAGCTCGGCCAACGGCACCCGGCTGCAGATCTGGGACTGCTCGGGCGGCGCCAATCAGCGATGGGCGCGTTGACACTTATTGAGAACGCGCTCTCTCGGTGCCATTCATGCGCACCGTGACCTTTCCCCGGATATTCCCGCGCTCGGCCGCTCGGTGCAGGTCCGCCAGCGCCGCCGGTGGCCGGGCGTCCACCTCGACGTCCACCACGCCCTTGTCGATCAGCGCCACCAGTTCGGCGAGCTGGCCCGGATCGTTGCGGGCCACGAAGTGAACGGCGCGCGGATGGTCGATCGGCCGGGTGATCGACACGAACGCCCCGGCGAGCCGCGTCACCGAGGCGGGCGGTTCGGCCACCAGATTGATCAGCACGTCGTTGCCGGACGGCAGGGGAGCCGCGGTGTAGTCGACGACCTCGTCGGCGCCCAGCGCGAGCACCGCTGCGGCGCTGCGCGGGCTCGCGGTGGCCACCACGTACGCCCCCGCGTGCTTGGCCAGCTGCACGGCGAACATCCCGACCCCGCCACCGGCCCCGTTGATCAGCACCCGGCTGCCGGGCCCGACGCGGGCATGCTCGAAGACCGCCTGCCACGCGGTGAGCCCGGCCACCGGGACGGCCGCCGCGTCCGCCAGCGGGATCCGCTCGGGCGCCCTGACCAGCAGGTCCGCCGTGGCGACCGCGTACTCGGCCGCCGCCCCGCCGATCAGCCCGATCACCCGGTCGCCGGGGGACAGGCCGCCCGCGCCGGTGATGACGGTCCCCGCGACGTCCCAGCCGAGCGTGTGCGGCAGCGTGATGCCGAGCGTGTCATGCAGCAGCCCCGTCCGCAGCCCGATCTCCGACGGGTTGAAGGAGGTGGCGGCCACCCGGATGAGCACCTCACCGGGGCCCGGCCGCGGCACCGGCACCTCGTCCAGCGAGATCACCGAGGCGTCGCCGTACTCGTGGATGCGGGCGGCCCGCATGGGGGCGAGGAAGTCCGCGGCGTGCTCGCTCGCCCAGGTCTCGAACGTGCTCGCGGGCACGCCCGTGACCTCCTCCACGGTGCCGGTGGGGTCCGGGCCGGGCGCGGCGAGCGCGCTCAGCATCCCGTCCACGGCCGGCGCGGGCCATCCCAGCCCGAGCAGTCGTCGCCGCGCCTCCTGCGGAGGCTCCTCCTCCCAGCGCACCGGCCGCCCGATCGCGGTGCCGATCGCCGCCGCCTGTTCCCGCTGGGTCAGTGGCCGGGGCCCGGTCAGCGTGTAGACCGCGCCGTGGTGGCCCTCGCCGAGCAGCGCCCGTACCGCGACGGCCGCGACGTCCCGCTCGTGCACGGGAGAAAAGCCCGCCTCCCCGTACGGCTGCCGCACGAAGCCCGCACGAACCTGCTCGGCCCACCGCAACGTGTTGGCCGCGAACGCGTGCGGGCGCAGCACCGTCCACTCCCGCGCGGTCGCGGCGACCAGCCGCTCGATCTCCACCTCGTACGGCCGGGCGGCGGCCGAGGACAGGTACACCACCCGCCGCGCCCCGACCAGCTCCAGCACCTCACGAGCACCCTCGGCCGACGCGAACGGCCACAGCAGGAACACCGCGTCCACACCATCGAGCGCCGCCGCCAGCGCGACCGGGTCGGTCAGTTCTCTCGTCACCGTGCGCACGTCGGCGCCCGCGTCCCGAAGCCGGCTCACCAGCGGACGGCCGATCGTGCCGGTGGCCCCGCTGACCAGAATTCTTGTCATGACGTCCACGCTAGGGCGCACAGAGGAGCCGCCCAATGCCCTGCCGTCTGCGAGAGATACGCGATCGTCTCTCGGGTTAGACTGCCGCCATGGACGTCCTGAGCGACGTGATCGCCTCCATGCGCATCGGCGTGCCGCGCTCGGCGCGGGTCGAGTGGCCGGCGCCCTGGGGGCAGCGGTTCCCGTCGGCGCCCGGCTCGGCTGGTTTCCAGGTGATCCTGAAGGGCTCATGCTGGGCGATCCCGCCGGAGGGCGAACCGATCCCGGCCGGAACCGGCGACGTGCTGTTCTTCCCGCACGGCCACGGCTACACGCTGGCCGACTCGCTCACCACGCCCGTCGCCGAGCCCGACTGCGACCCCTACGCCGACGCCGAGCTGTTCGCCTCGGCCACCATGGAAGGCGCCGGGCCCACGACGGTGACGCTCTGCGGCGGCTACCGGCTCGACCCCAGCCGGGCCCATCCGCTGCTCAGAGACCTGCCCGAGATGATCCACCTGCCCGCCAGGCTGGGCCACAACACCGACCTGCGCGCCGCCGTCGACCTGCTCGGCAAGGAGATGGACACCCCACGTCCGGGCGCCGACCTGGTGGTGTCGGCGCTGCTGGACACCCTGCTCCTGTACATTCTGCGAGCCTGGTTCGACTTCTCGACGGAGCACTGCGCGACCGGCTGGGCCGCGGCGCTGGCCGACCCCGCCATCAGCGCCGCGCTGGACGGCATCCACCGTCACCCCGCCGGCCCGTGGACCGTCGAATCGCTCGGCCGCCGCGCGGGCCTGTCCCGCGCGGCGTTCTCCCGCCGGTTCGCCCAGCTCGTCGGACAGCCGCCGCTGACCTACCTGACCTGGTGGCGGCTGGGCACGGCCGCCCGGATGCTGCGTGACAGGGACGCCGCGCTGAGCGAGATCGCCACCGCGGTCGGCTACAGCTCCGAGTACGCCTTCTCCAACGCCTTCAAGCGCCGCTACGGCATGGCCCCCGGCAAATACCGCCGCCTGGGCTGCCCGCCGCCCGCTCGCTGACCACGACCGTCCGGCGTCACCTGGAGCTCCCGCGCACATGAGTCTCCTGTGCGTACGACATTCGCGAACGGAACGGTGTACGCACTGCGTACGTTGTGCGTATAGTGAACGTCGTACACATCGAACGGCCGGTCCGGCCGTCGAAAGGAGACTCCATGCGACTGAGCGACTCCCCTTACAAGACCGCCGAAAAGCTCCTGATGCACAACCGGAGCAAGATCGTCTTCGGCGACAGGGTCGTGCCGAACTGGCTCGGTGACGGGGCCCGCTTCTGGTACCGGTCGAGCACCGCCACCCGGCGGCAGTTCCTCGTCGTGGACCCGGAGGCGGGCACCCGGCGCCCCGCCTTCGACCACGAGCGGCTCGCCAAGGCCCTGGAGACGGCCTCCGGCCACGAGGTGAGCGCCGCCAAGCTGCCCTTCATGGCCATCGCGCTGGTCGGCGACTCCGTCTACTTCGCCGCGTTCGACAAGACCTGGCAGGTGTCACTCGACACCTACGAGGCGCAGGAGACGCCGGCCCCGCCGGCCGTCAACCCGATCGAGGCCGTCTCGCCCGACGGGCAGTACACCGTCTACCGCGACGGGCCCAACCTCGGGCTGCGCCGGATCGCCGACAACCAGACCCGGCCGCTGACCACCGACGGCGACGCCGGCCACGAGTACGGCGTGAGCCCCGACTACTTCCAGTACGACAACCTCATGACGGCGATCGGCCTGCCGGAGAACCCGATCTGCGCCGCCTGGTCACCCGATGCAACCAAGGTGCTGAGCCACCGCACCGACCAGTCGGGCATCGGCCTGGCGCACCTGATCGACAACTGGCCGCGCGGCGGCGGCCGCCCCGGCCTGCAGCCGCAGCGGCTGGCCCTGCCCGGGGACAAGCGCATTCCGACCGCCGAGATGACCGTGGTCGACGTGAACAGCGGCCAGGTCGTGAAGGCGCAGGACGAGCCGGTGCTGATGACGATCATCTCGCCGATGGTGGTGCGCTGGGCCTTCTGGGCGGAGGACAGCTCGGCCGTCTACTACCTGAGCCAGTCCCGTGACGTACGCACCCTGAAGCTCAAGCGCATGGACCCGGTCACCGGCGAGGTGACCACCCTGATCACCGAGACCGGTCCCACCCGCGTGGAGCCCACCCAGACGGCGCTCAACTTCTTCCCCATCATCAAGGTGATCAACGGCGGGGCCGAGGTGCTGTGGTACTCCCAGCGCGACGGCTGGGGCCACCTCTACCTGTACGACACCAAGACCGGCGAGCTCCGCAACCAGGTGACCTCCGGCGGCTGGGCCGTCCAGGAGATCCTGCACGTCGACGAGGCGAGCCGTACCGTCTACTTCACCGCGAGCGGGCTGATCTCCGAGGACCCCTACCGCCGCTCGGTCTGCAAGGCGGGGCTGGACGGCGGCGGGTTCACCCGGATCACCGACGACGCCCTCCACCACGTGGTGAGCGTCTCGGCCGACGGCCGCTACTTCGTCGACAACGCCTCCACCACGAGCACGCCGCCGGTGATCACCGTGCGCGGCTGGGACGGGGCCGTCCGCGTCGAGCTGGAGCGGGCCGACATCTCCGCGCTGCAGGCCACCGGCTGGAGCGCCCCCGAGCGCTTCCGCGCCAAGGCCGCCGACGGCCTCACCGACGTCTTCGGCGTGCTCTACAAGCCGCACGACTTCGACCCGAACAAGTGCTACCCGGTCATCGACGTGGCCTATCCGGGTCCGCAGGTCCTGCGCGTGCTCCCGACGTTCGACCCGGGCCCGTTCGGGTACGAGGCCGAGGCGCTGGCCGCGCTCGGCTTCGTCGTGGTCGGCATGGAGGGCCGCGGCACTCCGGGCCGCGACAAGGCCTTCCACGACCACTCCTACCGGAACTACAAGAGTGCCGGCGGCATGGAAGACCACGTGGCCGCGATCACGGAGCTGGCCCGGAGCCGGCCGTGGATGGACATCGACAAGGTGGGCATCACCGGCATCTCCGGCGGCGGCTACCAGACCGCGCGGGCGATGCTCGACCACCCCGAGTTCTACAAGGTCGGCGTCTCCCGCTCCGGCAACCACGACAGCCTGACCTACCAGCAGGGCTGGGCGGAGACCTACGACGGCCCGGTGGGCGAGGTGGACTACGCGCTGTCCTCCAACGCCGAGTCCGCGGCCCGCCTGCAGGGCAAGCTGCTGCTCATCCAGGGCGGCGTGGACACCAAGGTCCTGCCGGAGCAGACGCTGCGCTTCGTCGACCGGCTCATCGCCCACGACAAGGACGTCGACCTGCTGATCATCCCCGGCGCCGAGCACCTCTACCTGGGCTACGAGCACTACATGTTCAGGAAGCTGTTCGACTACTTCGTCCGTCACCTGCTCGAGGTGGAGCCGCCGGCGTACCGGCTCGCTCCCTCGGTGCTCGACGAGGAGCGCATCGCGGAGATGTTCGTCGGATGACCCGGCCGTCCCGGGCGGCCGGGGGACCGCCCGGGGCGCGCCGTCACAGCATGTCGAGCTTACGAACCGAAGGAGAGACCTGATGAGTGGAGTACCGGCGCGCCCGGCGTGCCCCGACCCGGAGCACGTGTCCGCCACCGGCGGCAAGGGCATGATCTCGACCTCCCACCCCGCGGCGTCGGCGGCGGGCGTGGCCGTGCTGCGCAAGGGCGGCAGCGCCGTGGACGCCTACTTGGCCGCCGCGGCGGTGCAGACCGTGGTCGAGCCGACCATGACCACGTTGGCCGGCGGCCTGTCGATCACGGTCTACGACCCGGACACCCGGCAGAGTCTGGTGATCGCGGGCATGGCGGGCCTGCCCGCGGGCGAGAACGGCGACCTGGACGACGGGGCCCGGCTGTCGGGCCGCACGGTGGTGCCGCCCGGCTGGGTGCGCGGCGCGCACGCCGCCTGGAGCAAGTTCGGCCGCCTGTCGTGGGCGGAGCTGTTCGCCGACGCGGTGGTGGCCGCGCGCGAGGGTTTCGTGGCCGACCAGTTGCTGTGGGGCTGGGCGTTCGCCTACCGCATGGCCGCCGGCCGTTATCAGGAGGGCCACGACACCTGGTTCCCCGGCGGCCATCTGTTCCGGGTCGGTGAGGTGCTGCGCCAGCCCGCTCTCGCGCGTACCATCGAGCAACTCGCCGAGCAGGGACCGGAGTACTTCCACGAGGGCGAGTTCGCCAAGAGGTACGTCGAGACGGCCCGGCAGCACGGCGGCCGGATCACCCTCGACGACATGGCCGCGGCCGGCGCCGTCGAGATGCCGCTCCCGCCGCTGCCCACCGCGGGCGGCTACGAGCTGCACACGGTGGGCGCGCTCTACCCGCTGCTGCTGAGCCTGTCGTCGCTGATCGAGACCGACGACCTGTACACGCGGATGCGCATCGTCGAGGAGGTGTGGGCCTACGGCCTGGACGAGATCCCCGACCCCTTCACCGATCCGACGGTCCCGATCGAGGACACGCTGCGCGCGATCTCGCCGGAGGCGGCCGAACGGCTGGTGCCCAGGGTGGTGCACGGCAAGCCGCGGCCGTTCGATCCGATGAACGGCGGCACCAACGCCATCGTGGTCGTGGACGAGCGCGGCATGATCGCGCACGGCACGCACTCCTCCAGCTCCACCGCGTTCGGCGTCGGGCTGATGACGGACGGGGTGATCATGCCGCGGCCGATCACGTTGTTCGCCGATCCGTGGGTGAAGATCCCGGTCGGCTGGGGCACCTCGCTGCTGGCCATGCGCGACGGCAAGCCCGCGTACGTGGCCGGGTCGCCGGCGATCTCGGCGGTGCAGAACGTGTACCAGAACTCCGTGAACGTCCTGGAGCGGGGCATGACGGCACTCGAATCGGTGAACCAGCCCATGTTCGGCGCGTCCGTGTATCCCAGCAGGCGGCCGATCGTGGAGTCCTCCTTCGGCGACGTCGTCCTCACGGAGGTGCAACGGCGCGGCGTCGGCATCACCCGCGTCTCGCCGTGGGAGCTGGAGATGGGCAGCTGCCAGGCCATCGCGTTCGGTGACGACGGCACCCTGCACGGCGTAGCCGACCCCCGCCGGCTGGGCAGCGCCGCCGGGTACTAGCGGACAGCGCGGGCACGCCGGCCGGTGGGCGTGCCCGCTTCCGCCGGTGTGGTCATGACGCGATATTGACGGATCTCCTCGTCAAGGGCGCGTCAATTTCGCTTGCCGCGCCTTTTCCGGTCCTGAATAGTGAGGTCGGTACAGAGTCGGGTTTGTGGAGGGAAGGGGCATGATGCGCAGATCAAGCGCCATTCCCGGTCCCGCCCGATGTCGCGTTCCCTAGTCAGGGAATGACCCGGCCTCCCGATGCGGGCCAAGAAGGCAACGGGTGAGAAATCAAAAGCCGGCGCGGGCATGCCGCATTCTCGCTCGTCTTTCTCGGGAGGCCTTCAGCGATCCGGAGAAGAAGGTCGATGACCATACCTCAGTCCATCGCGCTCGACACCAGCAGAAAAGAACTGCTCCTGCTGGCCGCGCGCACCCTCACCGATCCACGGGCCCACGAGCCGGGCGACCGGCTCGCCCTTCTCGCCGGCGCGCTCGCCGCCGACGAGGACTGGATGCGTTCGTTCCTCTTCTGGAGCGGCAAGCAGCACCGGCTGCGCGCGTTCACCCTGGCCGTGACCACGGAGTTCGTCGTCGCCCGCCTGGCGGCGAAGCTGTGCACGGCCGCCGACGCCAGGCGACTCGTCGACGCCGCGCTCGTCCGCGCCGACGAGCCGGGCATCCTGCTCGCCTACGCGCTGCGCCGCCTGGGCCGGACCATTCCCAAGCCGATCAAGGACGGCGTGGCCAAGGCCGCCGAGCGGCTCTACGACGAGCACGCGCTCGCCGTCCACGACACCGGGGACGCCGCGATGCGGTTCGCCGAGGTGATCGGCCAGACCCACCCCAAGCCGGTGGGCAAGGCCCGGAACGCCGTCTTCCAGTACGCGAGCCAGCGCCTCAAGCGCGAGAACCCGGTGCCCGAGCCGCTGGCTGAACTGCGGGCCAGAGCGGAACTGCTGGCCGTACCCGCCGCCCGGCGCGCCCGCATGCTGGACCGGCTCGACGCCGCCGACATGTTCGCCGCGGCCGCGATGACCTGGCCACAGGTCGCCGCCTGGCTGGACGGGGCCATGACCGGCAAGGCGTGGGCGGCCGTGGCGCGCTCGATGAGCCAGTCGCAACGCCTTGCCCACCTGCGCGACTTCGACGCGGCCGGGCTCGATTCCGAGGTCGCCGACTGGGTCTGCGCCGACCTGGCCGAAGGGACCAGGACGACCGCGATGCCCTTGGAGATCATGGATGCCTACCGCATGGTGCCGTCGTCTCGCTGGTCGTGGGCGCTGGAGCGGGCGCTCGAACGTGCGCTGGCGCAGGTGCCGGTCCTGCGTGGCAGGACGCTGATCCTGGTGGACCGCGGCGCGTCGATGGCGTCGCAGGCCGATGGCGGCGCCGCCTTCGCCGCGGCGCTGGCCCTGCGCTCGCCTTCCGCGGAACTGGTGGAGTTCGGGCCGCGGGTCGCCCCGGTCGAGGTGGGCAGGTCGGTGCCGGAGACCGTGGCCGCCTTCAGCACTCCCGGCGGGGCGCAGACGGTGGCGCAGGCCGTACGGGAGCGGATGGACGGGCACGACCGGGTGATCGTCCTGACCCACCCCGGCGCCGCGGCGCAGGCGGCGGAGGCCGTCGCGATGCCCGGTCACGAGCACGTGATCACCGAGCCCGGCGACGGCTGGTTCGCCGCCATCCCCGTGATCGAGATGGCGCGCGCCGCCACCTGGCCGTTCTGAAGGAGGAGCGCCACATGTCCAAGCGATCCCGCAAGAAGAACGGCCGCCGCAAGAAGAAGGCCAACCACGGCAAGAAGCCCGGTAATCGCTGATGAGGAACGGCTCCGGCACCGCCGTGCCGGAGCCGTGTGAGATGACGGAGTTGAGCACATCCATGACGACACGTGCACTCACCGGCGTGGACACGGCCAGGAAGGAGCTGTGCCTTCTCGTCGCGCGGGCCTTCGCCGACGGCGGTGCCGCCGTTCACGACGACCGATTCGGCGCGCTGGCCGCCCGGCTGGCCGTCGCCGACGAACCGTGGCTGCGCGGGTTGATCCGCTGGATGGCCCGCCATGACGCCACCCGGCGGCTGCGGCTGGCGGTGATCGCCGAGCTCGCCCACGCCCGTGGCAAGGGGACCAGGCAGTTCGTCGGCCAGTCGCTGCTGCGCGCCGACGAGCCCGGCGAGCTGCTCGCGTACTGGCTGCGCAGGTTCGGGCGGAGCCTTCCGCAGCCGGTCAAGCGCGGTGTGGCCGACGCCGCCGTCCGTCTCTACGACGAGCTCGCGCTGGCCACCTATGACGCTCCCGGCGCCGCCATGCGGTTCGCGGACGTGCTCGCGCTCACCCACCCGGCCCCTACCGGCGCCGTCCAGGCCGCCGTCTTCGCGCACGCGATCAACCGCCGCAGGGGCACCGTGTCGGCGATCCCGGAGTCGCTGCCCGTATCGCGCGCCCGCCGGGCCCTGTACTGGGTGCCCGCCGAGCGCCGCCCCCGCCTCATGGAGCAGCCGTCCGCCGCCGCCACCCTCGCCGACGCCCGGATGACCTGGCCGGCCGTCGAACGCTGGCTGCTCGGCACCATGACGGCCGCCGCCTGGTCCGCCGTCCTGCCGTCGATGTCCTACCGCGACAAGCTCGCGTCCCTGGCCGACTTCGACCGGCTCGGCGTCGCCGCCCCCGGCCTGGAGGAGGAACTCGCCGAACCGGCCTCGATCCTCGGCTCGGGCGTCACCCCGCTGGACGTGATGGCGGCGATGCGAGCCGTACCCGCCTCACGCTGGAGCCGCGCGCTGCGTCAGGCCGCCGAGCTGTCCCTGGCCAACGTGCCCGCGCTCCCCGGCAGGACGCTGGTGCTGACCGACCGCGGCGACCTGATGTCCGGGCCGGCCTGGCCGGGCGCGCGGCTCAGCCGCGCCGACGCCGCCGCGGTCTTCGGCGCGGCGCTGGCGCTGCGTGCCGCGTCGGTGACGCTCCTGGACTCCGGTACGGCACTCGCCGTCCGCCCCAGGGAACCGCTGATGGACGTCCTCGGCCGCTTCGGCCCCGGAGGCGGCCCGGCCGGAGCGCTGCCGTCCCGGCTGGACGGTTACGACCGGGTCGTCATCCTCACCAGCCCCCACGCGGCGCCAGAGAGCGCCGACGCGGTCACGACGCCCGGCCAGGAACACGTGATCACGCAGGTCAGCTCCGGATGGTTCGCCGCGATCGCGCACGTGGAAGCGGCCAGGACCGGGTCCTGGCCCTTCGCGTGCGTCACTTCAGCACCCTGATGCTGGTCGGGATCGGCTGCTGCAGCCAGCCCTCCGTCTCGCCCTGGGCCTTGCTGAAGAAGAACGGCTGCTTGGCCACGGCGATCGGGACGATGTCGGCGTCCCGCAGGAGGGCTTGCTCGGCCTCGTTCCAGAGCTTGCAGCCCGCGGCGCCGGTGGTGCCGGCGGCCTTGGCGGCCAGCTTGACGAAGTCGGGGTTGTCGATGCCGGTGAAGTTCTGGCCCTTGGGCGGGGTGGCGCCGGAGGCCCACGGCAGGATGTGGGTGGGCAGGTCGAACCTGAGGCCGGCCCAGTAGGCGTCGAAGTCGCCGGTCTCGAACATGGCCCTGGTGGCGGCGGCCAGGTCGTCGGAGGTCAGCTTCACGGTGACGCCGACCGCCTGCCAGCGCTTGGACACCAGCTCCGCGGCGGCCACGCTGCCCTCGCCCTCGCTGGGGCTGTAGTGCAGGTCGACGACGAGCTTCTTGCCGTCCTTGGCGCGGGTGCCGCCGGCGCCCTTGACCCAGCCGGCCTGGTCGAGCAGGGCGGCGGCCCGTACGGGGTCGGTGGCGGGCAGGTGGCCGGTGACGTTGTCGGCGGCGCACGGCTGGGTCTGGCCGGCGACCAGGCCGGGGGCCCGCGTGCCCGTACCCGAGGTGACGACGTTCACCAGCTCGTCCAGGTCGAGCGCGGCGGTCAGGGCGCGGCGGACGAGTGGGTCGGCGCCGGGGCGGCCGTCGCGCTGGTTGTACCAGAGCTCCCCGAGCATGGCCGTGAGGTCGAAACGCTCCAGCTTGCGGGCCAGCAGCCGCTCGCGGTCGGGGCCGGCGATGTTGGCCAGGTTGACCTGCCCGGCCAGCAGCAGGTTGGCGCGGGTGGTCTCGTTCGGCACGACCTTGAACACGATCCTGGCGGGGCTGCCGGGGGCGTTGTTGGCGGCGCCGTCCGGGCCCCAGGTGTAGCCGTCGCGGCGGGTGAAGGTGTAGGTGTCGCCGCGGACGACCTTGCTGAGCACGAAGGGCCCGCTGCCCACCGTCGTGTTCTCCAGGAGCTTGGGGTCGTCCAGGCCCTTGTCGCAGACGATGGGCACGCGGCCCAGCGTCTCCACCAGGAGGGCGAAGGGCTCCTTCATCGTCACCGTCACCGTGCCCGCGGCCTCGTCGGCACGCACGTCGTACGGCGCGGCCGGCACCAGCAGCCCGGACAGGGGCGACGGCTTCTTGAGGTGGCCGAGTGCCTTGGCCACGGTGCCCGCGGTGAGCGGGGAGCCGTCGGAGCAGGTGATGCCCTTCCTGAGGGTGAAGGTGGCGGTCCTGGCGTCGGTCTTCCAGGTGGCCGCCAGCCCCGACACGGTCTCGCCCCGCGGGGTGATGTTGATGAGCGAGTCGTAGGTGAGGCTCGTCATCTCGCCGTGCGGGAGCAGGTTGCGGTAGGGGTCGAGGATGCCCGGGTCGGCGGGGATGGCGAAGGTGAAGGTGCCGTCCTTGACATACTCGGCGGGGCCCGCGGCCGGTCGCGGCGCGGCGGCGCAGCCCGAGGCCAGCGCGGCGGCGGCCGCGGCGGCGACGAGAGCGGTGACGGGGGTGCGGGTCTCAGCCACGGCGCACGACCGGCAGCACGACGCAGGACGCGAGCTCCGCCTCGTGGAAGACGCGCTGGTCGGCGATGACGACCTTGTCGTCGTCGAAGGGGTTGTCCGCGCCGGAGTTGGTGTTGCGGTCGTAGCGGCTGAACCCCGAGCTGCTCACCTCCACGCGGATGCGGTGTCCCGGCAGGAAGCGGACCCCGCAGGCGTCCATGGTGAACTCGAACAGGGTGGGCTCGCCGGGTTCGAGCAGTTTCGGCTCCTCGAACGACTCGCGGAAACGCGCCCGCAGCGCGCCGCGGCACAGGAAGCGCGCGGTGCCGTCCGGCCGCACGTCCGACAGGCGCACGTGCCAGTCCGTGTCGAGCGCCGACGAGGAGGCCCACAGCCGGCAGGTGACCCAGCCGACGACGTCGAGCGGCTCGGTCAGCGGCTCGCTGGTGTAGCAGAGCAGGTCCGCGCGCCGCTGCGCGGGACGCTCGTCGACCGGGCCCTCGTGCATGTTCCAGACGCGCGTGCCCTGGTCGAGGGGGTCGTAGCGGTAGGCGTCGGAAGGTTCGGCGCCCGGCGGGTCGATCGACAGGACGCCGTCGCCGTCCAGCGAGTTGGCGCGGCCCCGCGAATGGAAGTAGAACGGCACCTCCTCGGTGTCGCGCAGCGGCCATTCGTCCTCCGCCCACCACTCGTTCGCGCCGGTGACGAAGACGTGCACGGGCTTTTCCGCTTCGATACCGTTTCCGATCCCCTTCAGCCACCGGTCGAAGAAGCGGATGACATACTCGTTGAGCGCGACGACGGCGTGCTCGCCGAAGTCGGCGCCGCTGAGTTCGCGCCACATGTTCACCATGTGCGGCCAGGGTCCGATGATCAGCTTCTGCTTGTCCGCGGCGCGGCCGGTCCGCATGGCCTCGAAGTTCAGGGGCGCGCCGGGGAAGTTCATGTCCCACCAGCCGGTGATGTTCAGCACCGCGAGGTCGGCGTCCGGGTGGTGGTCGTAGGAGCGCCGCTTCCAGTACGCGTCGAGTACCGGATGCCGCAGCATCTCATCCAGCCACCGCGAACCGGCCCCGGCCTGTTCCGCCAGCGACGTCAGCGGCAGCGCGTCGAAGTACGGCTGGTGCTCGGTCAGCATGCTCATGGGGTTGAGCCGCTGGTAGGAGCGGACGCCCATGTCGACCATCCACTCGGTGATGCCGAGCATCAGGCACCCGCCGAAGATCGGCTCGTTGCGCCACGGCGAGGCGGGCGGCGAGCAGTACGGCACGATCGCCTTCAGGCTCGGCGGCCGGCGCGAGGCGGCGAACCACTGGGTCTGCCCGGCGTAGGAGCCGCCGAGCATCCCGACGTTGCCGTCGCACCAGTCCTGCGCGGCGATCCACTCGATCACGTCGTGGCCGTCGTCGGCCTCGTGGAAGTGCGGCTCGAACACGCCGTCGGAGTTGAACCGCCCGCGGCAGTCGTTGAACGCCGTGATGTAGCCCCGCTCCACCAGCCCCCGGTAGATCTCGCCGTCCCGTCCCGCCACCTTGTCGTACGGCGTGCGCTGCAGGACCACCGGCAGCGGACCGGGAAGGTCGGGCCGGACCAGGTCCAGCGCCAGCTCCACCCCGTCGCGCATGGGCACCCGCAACCCGTGGATCACGCGCGAGCTTTTCGACACCACCGGCGAGGTCTCACCGCGCGGCGGCTCACCGGGCTGCGGCCTTTCCGCCGGGCGCACTTCTGTCATGACATTTCTCCTCGCGTCGAGGCAGGGCCGGAATTCACTGGCGACGGTACGGCAGCCGCGAACGCCCCCTTTTGAACGCCAGTAGAAAACTGGCCACGCCGCTTTGGACAGATGTCGCGCCGCCACCCCTTTCGTATGCGCATCCCAAAACCGGCCCGTTATTCGTACCGGCGTATGGACGACGCCCCCGGTGCATTCACCTAGCCTGCCGATGCCAGCGCATTGACCCGGAATAGGGGAAACATGTTCGCGCACGAAGAAGTCGTCATCCGGGCCGGCGTCCGCACCGGCCTGCCGATCATCATCGCCGTGCATTCCACCGTCCTCGGCCCGGCCGGCGGCGGCTGCCGGGTGCGTCACTACGCCGACTGGCGCGACGGCCTGACCGACGCGCTGCGGTTGTCGCAGGCGATGACGGACAAATGCGCGATCGCCGGGCTGGACACCGGAGGCGGCAAGACCGTGGTCGCCCTGCCCGAGGGATACACCTTCACCCCGGAACGCCGCCGCGACATGTTGCACGACGTCGCCGACGTCGTCCACTCCCTGCGGGGCCGGTACGCGACCGCCCCGGACGTGGGCACCGGCCCGCAGGACATGGCGGTCATCAAGGAACGGACCCCGCACGTCTTCTGCACCCCCACGGAGCTGGGCGGCAGCGGCGACTCCTCTCCCGCCACGGCCACCGGCGTGATGGCCGCGCTGGCCGCCGTCTGCGCCCGCCTGGACAAGGGCGCCGTGCTCAAGACCGCACCGCTGAAGGGGCGGCGGGTGGGCGTGCTGGGGCTCGGTCACGTGGGGTCGCACCTGGTAAGGCGCCTGGCAGCGGAGGGCGCGGACATCCTCGCCGCCGACGTCGACCGGGCCAAGAAGGGCCTGGCCACGGAGGTGGGCGCGACCTGGCTCACCCCGGACGAGCTGGTCGGGGCCGAGCTCGACATCCTCGTCCCGGCCGCGATGGGCGGCCTGCTGACGGAGGAACTGGTGCCCCGGCTCACGTGCGCCGCCGTCGCCGGACCGGCCAACAACCAGATCACCACCCCGGAGGTCGCCCGGCTCCTGCACGAGCGTGGCATCCTCTGGGCCCCCGACGACATCGTCAGCGCCGGAGGCGCGATCTACGCCCACGCCGTCGAGCTGCGCCACCTGCCCGCCGAGGAGGCCAACGCCCGCGTGGCCGAGATCGCCGAGCGCCTAGGCGACGTGCTCGACCTCGCCGAACAGGACGGCGTCAGCCCGTACTTCACCGTGCGCGAGATCGCCCGCATCCGTCTGGGCCGATGACCATGGCCCCGCCACACGACGAGCACAAGCCGCACGACGAGCACAAGCCGCACGACGAGCACAAGCCGCACGACGAGCACAAGCCGCACGACGAGCACAAGCCGCACGACGAGTACGCGCTGGACGACAAGTACGCACGGGCCGGCGGCCGGGTCCTCATGACGGGGGTTCAGGCGCTGGTACGGCTCACGCTGGAGCAACGCCGCCTGGACGAGGAGCACGGGCTGGACACCAGGGTCTTCGTCAGCGGCTACCGGGGCTCCCCGCTGGGCGGGGTCGACATGGAGATGGAACGGGCGGCGCCGTTCCTCGAACCGGCGGGTGTGGTCTTCCGCTCCGGCCTGAACGAGGAACTGGCGGCGACCGCCGTGGCGGGCACGCAACTGCTGGAGCGGGCGCCGGGGCGGCGGCACGAGGCGGTCACCGGATTCTGGTACGGCAAGAACCCGGGCCTGGACCGGGCCGCCGACGCCGTACGGCATGGCATGGTGTCCGGCACGGCCCCGCTGGGCGGGGTCGTGGCGTGGATCGGCGACGACCCGGCGTGCAAGTCCTCGTCGGTGCCGAGCTCGTGCGAGCAGATGTGCCAGAGCCTGTCGATGCCCCTGCTGGTGCCGGGTTCGGTGGAGGAGGTGATCGAGCTCGGGCTGCACGCCGTGGCGATGTCGCGGGCCAGCGGGCTGTGGGTCGGGCTGAAGATGCTCGCCGACGTCGCGGACGGCTCGGCCACCGTGGAACTGGCGGGGCGGGGCGAGGGCGTCCCGCCGCCGGACCGCGGGCGGGCCGGGTCGTCCGGGCTGGGTGGCGCCGTGCTGGACGCCGAGCACGACATGCGCACCCGCCGCCTGGACCTGGCGCTCGCCTACAGCCGGACGGCGGGGCTGAACCGCGTGACCTCCGACGGCGACGGCGCGACCCTGGGCGTCGTCGCGCCCGGCGGCGCCCACGCGGTCGTGCTCCGCGCGCTGGCGGATCTCGGCCCGTCGGCCCCGAGGCTCCGGCTGATCAGGTTGTCGATGCCGTTCCCCGTCTCCGACGAGGAACTGGTGGAGCTGACCGCCGGCCTGGAGCGCGTGCTGGTCGTGGAGGACAAGGTCAGCTTCGTGGAGTCGCGGCTGAAGGAGGCGCTCTACCGCCGCCCGGACGCGCCCGAGGTGCTCGGCCGCTCCCTGCTGACCGCCCGGGGCACGCTCGGCGCCGAAGACGTCGTACGGGCGCTGGCGACGCTGACCGGCGAGCCGCCGCGGCCCGAGCCGATCGTCCGGCGCGCGCTGCCCCTGGTCGCGGCCAGAGCGCCGTTCTTCTGCTCGGGCTGCCCGCACAACACCTCCACCCGCACCGACGACGCCACCCTGGTGGGCGTGGGCATCGGCTGCCACGCCATGGTCGCGCTCGACGGCAAGGGCCGGGGCACCCAGCTGGGCATCACGCAGATGGGCGGCGAGGGCGCACAGTGGTTCGGCATCGCCCCCTTCACCGACGACCGCCACTTCGTGCAGAACCTGGGCGACGGCACCTTCCACCACTCGGGCTCGCTGGCCATCCGGGCGGCGGTGGACGCGGGCGTCACCATGACCTACAAGCTGCTCTACAACGACGCGGTCGCGATGACCGGCGGCCAGCGGGCCGAGGGCCGGCTCGACGTGCCGACGCTGACCCGGTGGCTGGCCGACGAGGGGATCAGGAAGGTCGTCATCACCACGGCCGACCCGGCGAGCTACCGCGGCGTACGCCTGGATCCGATCGCGACGGTCCGCCATCGCGACGAGTTCGCCGAGGCCGAGCGGAGCCTCGCCGCGCTCGACGGGGTGACGGTGCTGATCCACGACGACCGGTGCGCCGCGGAGGAACGGCGGCTGCGCAAACGCGGCAAGCTGCCCACCCCCAAGGAGAAGGTCGTCGTCAACGAACGGGTCTGCGAAGGCTGCGGTGACTGCGCCGAGAAGTCGACCTGCCTGTCGGTGCACCCCGTCGACACCCCGTTCGGCGGCAAGACCCGCATCCACCAGGGCTCCTGCAACTCCGATCTCAGCTGCCTCAAGGGCGACTGCCCCTCGTTCCTGCTGGTGACGCCGGGCAGCAGGCGCAAGAAGGAACCCCCGGCCCTGGGCGTGGACCTCCCCGACCCGCTGCTCCGCTTCCCCGACGTCCTGATCCGGATGCCCGGCATCGGCGGCACCGGCGTGGTGACGGTCTCGCAGATCCTCCAGACCGCCGCCCGCCTGGACGGCCGGCACGCGGCGGGCGTGGAGCAGACCGGCCTGGCGCAGAAGGGCGGGCCCGTGGTCAGCGATCTGCGGATCTCCGCGCGGCCCGTGACCGGCTCGGTCAAGGCGGCCCAGGGCAGCGCCGACGTCCTGCTCGCCCTCGACCTGATCGGCGCCGCCGCGGACAGTAACCTGGCCACCGCGCGGCCCGGCCACACGATCGCCGTGGTCAACACGACGCTGGTGCCGACGCTCGGCATGGTCACCCACCGGACCGCCCTGCCCACCTCCCCCGCGGACGCGCTGGAGCGCATAGAGTCCGTGACCGCCGCGCGCGACAACCTGTACCTGGACGCGCAGGGACTGGCCGAAACGCTGTTCGGCGACCACATGCCGGCCAACATGGTGCTGGTCGGCGCCGCCTTCCAGCACGGCTGCCTGCCGCTGAGCGCGGAGGCGATCGAGCGGGCCGTCCGGCTCAACGGCGCCGCCGTGGACAAGAACCTCGCCGCCTTCCGCTGGGGCCGCGCCGCCGTGGCCGACCCCGCCGCGGTCCTGGCCGTGGCGGAGCCCGCTTCCGCAGAGGAGCCCGCGGGCATGGCCCTGTGGACCGCCGACCTCACCGCCTACCAGAGCCCGCTCTACGCCCGCCGCTTCGCCGGCGCGGTCGGCGAGGTCGAGGCGGCCGTGGCCGGGCGCGTGGACGAGGATACCGGCCGCACGATCACCGCGGCCTACGCCAGGAGCCTGCACCGGCTGATGGCCTACAAGGACGAGTACGAGGTCGCCCGCCTCCACCTGGACCCCGCCGAGCAAGCCCGGCGCGCCGCGGAGTTCGGGCCAGACGCGAAGGTCGCGGTCCTGCTGCACCCGCCGGTGCTGCGGGCGCTGGGCATGAAGCGCAAGATACGGCTCCGCCGTACAGCGCGGCCGCTGTTCCTGCTGCTCAGGGCGGCCAGACGGCTGCGCGGCACGCCCTTCGACCCGTTCGGGTACGCGCGGGTCCGCCGGGTGGAACGGGAACTGGTCGCCGAGTTCCAGGAGCTCATGCGGGCCGCGCTCGACCGGCTCACCCCGGAGACGGCCGGGCGGGTTGCCGCCATCGCCGCGTTGCCGGAACTCATCCGCGGCTACGAGGACATCAAGCTCGCCCGCGTCGCGGAGTTCCGCGACCGGGCCGATCAGGAGCTCGCCGGGCTGGAAAGGGTCGCCAGTGCTCCATGACCGAGGCGGGCCGATGAGCGGCCTGGCCGTACGCGACCTCCATGATCTGACGGACCTTCGGGACGTCGCGGCGATGTTCAACCGCATCTGGCGGCCGCCGGCCGGCGTCGACGCGGTCGGCCTGGAGTGGCTCCGGGCCCTGTCGCACGCCGGGAACTACGTGGCCGGGGCCTACGCGGGCGGGCGGATCGTCGGGGCCTCAGTCGGCTTCCTGTCCGCGCCGGCCGGCCTGGCGCTGCACTCCCACCTCACCGGCGCCGACAAGGGCCATGGGATCGGCTTCGCGCTGAAGCTGCACCAGCGTGAGTGGGCGCTGGCCAGGGGGCTCGACCGGATCACGTGGACGTTCGATCCGCTGGTCCGCCGCAACGCCCACTTCAACGTGGCCAAGCTCGGCGCCAGCCCGGAGGAGTACCTGCCGTCCTTCTACGGTGCCATGACCGATGCCATCAACGGCGACGACGACTCCGACCGGGTGCTCACGACGTGGCGGCTGGCCGAGCCGGGGGTGGTGGCCGCGGCAGGGCGGCAGCCGTACCGGATGGAGATTCCCTGGGACGCGGCGGTCGGGCTGGGTGAGGCGGACGGGCGGCCGGTGCCGGGGCGCACGGACGCGGCGACGGTGCTCGTCGCGGTGCCGCGGGACATCGAAGGGCTGCGCCGCGCCGATCCGGGCGCGGCCAGGTCGTGGCGGCTGGCGATGCGCGAGGTGCTGGGCGGCCTGCTGGCCGGGGGCGGACGGGTGACCGGGTTCCACCGGCGTTCCTTCTACGTCGTCGAGAGAGACGGGCCTACCTGAAGATCTCCATCTGGAGCATGGCGTCGAGCCGAGCCCGATGGTCGTTCAGGTCGATCCCGCTGATCTCGACCGCGCGCCGCAGGCGGTACCTGAAGGTGTTGGAGTGGACCCCCATCGCCGCCGCCGCGCCGATGACGTCGCCGAACGCCTCCAGGTAGGCGCGCAGCGTGCCCGCCAGGTCGCTGCCGTGGCCGGCGTCGTGGGCGAGCAGCAGCCGGTACGGCCCGCCGGGCTCCTGCCGTTCGGCGGCGGCCAGGTCGGCGAGCCGCAGCAGGAGCGACTCGAACTGGACCGCCCGGTAGGCGGCGACCGTGCCGCTCGCCCGGCCCGAACGCAGGACGCGCAGCGCCCGGTCGGCGTCCGCGCGGGCGGCGGCCACCTCGCTCAGGTCCGCCGTCGGCGAGCTCACCCCGATGGTGGCGGTGAAGCGGTGGCCGACCCGGTCGAGGAAGGACTCCGCCACGCGGACGGCGCGTTGCTCGGCGTCGCCCGGCGCGCGCACGGGCAGGACGGCGTAGGTCACCCGGCCGATGAGCGCGGCGGCCGAGCCCGGGTGGACGGCGCTCAGGTGCAACGCCAGCGTGTCGCTGAAGCGCTGCCGCTCGCTCTCCTGCTTGACCGGGTCCGCTTCGACGGAAACGGGTTCCCCGGGCGCGGGTGGTCCTCCGGGCTCGGCCAGCCGCGCGGCCAGGACGCACAACCGCCCCCCGGAGACGCCCAGCCGCTCCGCCGCCCCGGCGGCGTCCTGCCCGCCCGCCAGCACCGCGGACAGCAGGTCGGCGCGCAGCCGCCGCCGGGTGTCGGCGCCGGCCCTGGCGCGGAGCATCTGCATCGCGACGATCTTCGAGGCGTCGGTCAGCGCCCGCTTGCGGGCCGGGCTCAGCTCCTCGCGGGTTACGGCCCAGATGGTGCCGAGGATCTCGTCGCCGGACCGGACCGCGATGGCCGTGCGGAAGATGTCCTCGTGGTGGAGGTAGAGCGGCTCCAGGCTCTTGTAGATGTCGCGGTAGGTGCCGAGTTCGTCCATCAGCCGCCGCAGCCGCTCGGGCGTCTGGCGGCCGAGGATGGTCTCGACGCGGCTGGGATCGGCCTTGTCCTGGCGTTCGGAGTAGGCCACCACCCGCGAGGAGCGATCCTCGATCGTGATCGGCGCGTCCACCAGCGCGCAGACCGCGTTGGCCAGGGCGAACAGGTCGTCGGGCACGTCGTCGGCCGCGGGCGTCTGTCCGCCGGCGAGCATCGCGCGCATCAGCGCCGCCACCTGGGTCCACGACGCGCTTCTGTCCAGGCCCAGCAGCGTCGTCCCGGTCCGCGCCGCTGTGGCACGGACCTCGTCGTCGACCGTGACCGGATGTTTCACCACGAGCGCCACGGACTGCCCCGCCGCCAGCAGGTCGCTGATCCGGCGCGGGCCGGCCACGCCGACCCCGAGCAGCAACCCGCCGGGCGGGACCGGCTGCCCGTCCGCCGGGTCGTGGATGAACACGCCGGTGACCTCGGCGTCCAGGTCGCCGGACGGCACCGCCACGTCGAGGACCGAACTGCCCAGGTCCTCCAGGATCCGCCGCACGTTGATCGGCGGCCGGCTCGTCATCCGCTCACGATAATGGACGCCCGCTCACGCTGACATCGGCCCGTCCACGTGTATCAGCAACTTGTCAGCGTGCCCGAGCAGGGTGCACCCCATGATCAACGATGCGTACACCGTGCCGGCGCTGCCGGCCGCCCGCACCCCCGGCTGCCCCTTCGACCCGCCGCGGGAGCTGTCGCGGGCCCGCGAGCACGGCCCCGTCAGCCGCCTGCCCTTCCCCGGCGGGCACGACGGCTGGCTCGTCACCGGCCACGAGCAGGCCCGCTCCGTCCTGGGCGACCCCCGGTTCAGCTCCCGTCAGGAACTCATGCGCTCCCCGCTCGTCGACCTGGGCGACGGCCCGGTGCCCCCGGCGCCGCCCGGCATGTTCATCATGATGGACCCGCCGCGGCACAGCCGGTACCGCAAGCTGCTGGCGGGCAAGTTCACCGTCCGCCGGATGCGGCTGCTCACCGAACGCGTCGAGCGGGTCACCGCAGAACGGCTCGACGCGATGGCCGCCGCCGGTCCGCCGGCCGACCTGGTCAGCGCGTTCGCCCAGCCGATTCCGGCGATCATGATCTGCGAGCTGCTGGGGGTGCCCGCCACCGACCGGCCCTTCTTCCAGGAGCATGTCGCGACCATGTTCGACGAGGACGCCCCGGACGAGGAGCGCTACGCGAGCCACGCCGCGGTCCACGGCTACATCGCCACCCTCGTCGCCGCCAAGCGCGAGGCCCCGACCGATGACGTGCTCAGCGACCTGACCGGCACCGGCCTGTCGGAGGCGGAACTCATCGGCGCCGCGGGACTGCTGCTGGCGGCGGGCATGGACACGACCTCGAACATGCTCTCGTTGGGCACCTACGCCCTGCTGAGCAACCCCGGCCAGGTGGCCCTGCTGCGCGAGGACCCCGACCGGTCCGTCGAGGAACTGCTGCGCTACCTCAGCGTCGTGCACGTCCGGCCACGGGTGGCCCTTGAGGACGTCGAGCTGGCCGGCCACACCATCAAGGCCGGCGACCAGGTGATCCTGTCGCTCAGCACCGCCAACCGCGACCCCGGGCGCTTCGAGCGTCCCGGAGTCCTCGACGCCGGGCGCTCGGCCGGCGGCCACCTGGCCTTCGGCCACGGGGTGCACCAGTGCCTCGGCCAGCAACTCGCCCGCGTCGAACTGCGCACCGCCTACCCGGCGCTGTTCGGCCGGTTCCCGTCGCTGCGCCTGGCCGTACCGGCCGGGGACATCGCGATCCGCCCGGAGTCCGGGGACGTCATCGGCGTGAAGAGCCTGCCGGTCACCTGGGACGCCTGAGCCCCACCTCCCGTGCACGTCGTATGCGAGTTGCGCACACCGATCCGAATGCGTACAGTGTGCACAGCGAGTGTACGACGTGCGCCTAAGGACTGATCATGCCTGTCTTCGAAACCCCAGAACCGATCCTCGCCGTCATCGCCCTGGCAGCCGGCGACGTCCGGATCACCGCCACCGGGCGGAACGACACCAGCGTGGAGGTACGGCCGAGCGACGCGGCCAACGACGAGGACGTCAGCGCCGCCGGATCGTGCGAGATCGAGTTCCTCGCCGGCCGGCTCACGATCAGGACGCCGCGCCAGGACGCGCCGGCCAGACGCGCCGGATCGGTCGAGGTCACCGTCGAGCTGCCGGAGGCCTCCGGCCTGGAGGCCGACGTGGCCGCCGGGGGAGTGCGCTGCGCGGGGCGGCTCGGCGAGACCCGCGTCACCGCCTCGCACGGCGAGATCGACCTCGACCGGACCGGCCGCCTGGAGGCCGGCTCCGGCTCCGGGGCGATCCGGGTCGGCGCCGTCGACGGCCAGGCCCTGATCAAGACGCTGAGCGGGAACGTGCACCTGGGCGAGGTCTCCGGCGACCTGCGCGCCGGCACAGCGCACGGGGACATCGTCGTCGAGCGGGCCCTGTCCGGCGTCCAGGCCAAGACCGCGCACGGCGACATCCGCATCGGCGAAGTGGTCCGCGGGCTCATCTCCGTCTCCACGGGCCTGGGCGAGGTCGAGGTCGGCGTACGCGCGGGCACCGTGGCCCGGCTGAACATCGGCTCCACCTATGGCCGCGTCCGCAACCTGCTCCAGCCCGGGGCCGCCCCCGGACCCGCCGAAGACCACGTCGAGGTCAGCGCCTCGACCACCCACGGCGACGTCCTCATCCACCACTCCTGACCTCGAAAGGAATCCACCATGACCGAGCCGTTGAGCACCCTGCCCCTGGTACGGCCCGCCGGCCGCCCCTTCGACCCGCCGGCGGAGCTCGCGCCGCTGCGCGCGGAGCAGCCACTGCGGCCGCTGATCTTCCCCGACGGACACGAGGGCTGGCTGGCCCTCGGCTACGACGAGGTCCGCGCCATCGTGTCCGACCCGCGCTTCAGCTCCCGCTACGAGCTGATCCACTACGCGCTGGCCGACGCCGGCCAGATGCCGCCCGCCCCGCCCGGCGACCTGGTCGGGGTGGACGCGCCGCAGCACACCCGCTACCGCAAGCCGCTGGCGGGCAAGTTCACCGTGCACCGCATGCGGCTGCTGGCCGAGCGCGCCGAGGAGGTCACCAAGGAGCACCTGGAGGCCATGGCGGCGGCCGGCTCGCAAGCCGATCTGATCGAGGCCTTCGCCCGGCCGGTGCCCGCGGTGATGATCTGCGAGCTGCTCGGCGTGCCGTACGCCGACCGGCAGGAGTTCCAGCAGATGGCCGCCACCATCGGCGGGCTGGACGCCACCCCGGAAGAGCAGTACGCCGCCTATGCCCAGATGGGCGAGTACATCGCCACGCTGGTCCAGGCCAAGCGCGCCGCTCCCACCGACGACCTGCTCAGCGACCTTACCGGCAGCGACCTGACGGACGAGGAGCTGGCCGGCATCGGCGCGTTCCTGCTCGGCGCCGGGCTCGACACCACCACCAACATGATCGCGCTGGGCACCTACACCCTGCTGCGGCACCCGGAGCAGCTCGCGCTGCTGCGCGACAACCCGGAGCTGGCCGGCAACGCGGTGGAGGAGCTGATGCGGTTCCTGACCATCACCCACACCGGAGCGCGCGCGGCCTTGGAGGACGTCGAGCTGAGCGGGCAGACGATCAAGGCCGGGCAGACCGTCGCGCTGGCGGTGCAGGCCGCCAACCGCGACCCCAAGAGGTTCCCCGACCCGGACGTGCTCGACCTGCGCCGCGACGCCGCCGGCCACATCGGCTTCGGCCACGGCATCCATCAGTGCCTGGGCCAGCAACTGGCCCGTGTCGAGATGCGCGCCGCCTTCCCCGCGCTGCTCGGCCGCTTCCCCGGGCTGCGGCTGGCCGTACCCGCCGACCAGGTGCCGATGCGCGACGGCATGGACATCTACGGCGTGCACCGGCTGCCGGTCGCATGGTGAGCGTCCCGCGACCCGCGGAAAGTCCATGACCATGACCGTGGCCGAACCCGCCCTCAGCTGGGAGAACATCGTCACCGCGCACTCCGCGCGCGTGCACCGGCTGGCCTACCGGCTGACGGGCGACCCGCACGACGCCGAGGACCTCACCCAGGACGTCTTCTGCAAGGTCTTCCGCTCCCTGCACACCTACCGGCCGGGCACTTTCGAGGGCTGGCTGCACCGCATCACCACCAACCTCTTCCTCGACGGGGTACGGCGGCGCGCCCGCGCCCCCGTGCACCCGCTCAGCGAGGAGTCGGCCAACCGGCTGCCCGCCCGCGACTCCACCCCCGAGCAGCTTCTCGACGAGCGGCGGTTCGAGCCCGACATCGAGGCCGCCCTGCTCGCTCTCACCCCGGTGAACCGGGCCGCGGTCGTGCTGAGCGACGTCGAGGGCCTGCCGTACGAGCAGGTCGCGGAGGTGCTCGGGATCAAGACCGGAACCGTCCGCAGCCGCATCCACCGCGGCCGCGCCCAGCTCAAGCAATACCTGAACCACAGAGCCTGTGAAAGGACATGACATGCACACCTTCGACACCCCCGGCCCCATCCACGCCCTCGTCGAGTTCGGCGCCGGCGAGGTCCGCATCGACGCGGGGCCGTACGAGGAGACCACGGTCGAGGTGACCCCCGCCGACCCCGCGCGCTCCGCCGACGTGGATCTGGCCGGGCAGACCGAGGTCGCCTACGCCGACGGACACCTGACCGTGCGCTCGCCCCGCCAGGCCTCGCGCCGCTGGTCCACCAAGACGCCGCCGTCGGTGGTGGTGGCCATCCGGCTGCCGGCCGAGTCCGAGCTGAACGCCGACGCCTTCTACGGCGCCATCCGTGCCACCGGGAGCCTCGGCGACGTCGAGGCGCACACCTCCCACGGCGACATCTCCCTGGAGGAGACGGCCGGCGTGCGCGCCCGCAGCGAGCACGGCTCCATCACCATCACGCGGCCCGTCGGCGTGGTGGACATCGCCACCGACGGCGCCGTCCGCGTCGGCGAGGCCGGCGCCGGCCTCACGATCGAGGCGGGCAGCGGCGACATCGACATCGACCGGGTGCACGCCGACGTCAAGGCCACCTCGGCCCACGGCGGCATCCGCATCGGACGGCTGGCCTCGGGCAAGGCCGTACTGGAGACCGGCTACGGCGCCGTCTCCGTCGGCGTGGCCCGCACCACCGCCGCCGACGTGGACGTCAACTCCCGGCACGGCGAGGTCCGCGACACCCTCGAGTCCGGCCGCGCCCCCGTGCACACCGACGCCAAGGCGGACATCTACGCCCGCACCACCTACGGCGACATCAATGTCCACCGCGCCTGACCTGCCGAGGAATGCGACCATGACCAGTTCCGCCATCACCGTCTCCGGGCTGCGCAAGTCCTACGGCTCCCACCGCGTGCTCGACGGCATCGACCTGACCATCCCGCAAGGATCGATCTTCTCCCTGCTCGGGCCGAACGGCGCCGGCAAGACGACGACCGTGCAGATCCTGTCCACGCTCATCAAGGCCGACGCCGGGCAGGTCACCGTGGCCGGCAACGACCTGGCCAAGCAGCCGGACGCCGTACGCGCCGCCATCGGCGTCACCGGCCAGTTCTCCGCCGTCGACGGGCTGCTGACCGGCGAGGAGAACCTTCTCCTCATGGCCGACCTGCACCTGCTCGGCCGCTCCAAGGGCCGCAAGACCGCCCGCGAGCTGCTGGAGCGCTTCGACCTCACCGGCGCGGCCCGCAAACGGGCCACCACCTACTCCGGCGGCATGCGGCGCCGCCTCGACCTGGCCATGACCCTGGTGGGCAACCCGAGTGTCATCTTCCTCGACGAGCCGACCACCGGCCTCGACCCGCGCAGCCGCCGTTCGATGTGGGCGATCGTGCGCGAACTCGTCGACGGCGGCGTCACCATCTTCCTCACCACCCAGTACCTGGAGGAAGCCGACCAGCTCGCCGACCGCATCGCCATGCTCAACGGCGGCCGCATCGTCGCGGAAGGCAGCGCGGAGGAGCTCAAGCGGCTGGTTCCCGGCGGGCACATCAGCCTGAAGTTCGCCGACTCGGCCAGCTACGAGCTCGCCCTGCGCGGTGTCGGCCCGATCTCCCGCAACGACGAGGCCCTCACCCTGCTCGTCCCCAACAGCGGCGGCACCACCACCCTGCGCGGCCTGATCGACTGGCTCGACGGCAACGCCATCAAGGTGGAGGAGCTGTCGGTGCACACCCCCGACCTCGACGACGTCTTCCTCGCCCTCACGGAGTCCCGATGAAACGCGCCCTGACCGACTCGGCGACCATGCTCCGCCGCCAGCTACGCCACATCTGGCGCTATCCGGCCCTGACGCTGACCGCGGCGGGCGTCCCGGTGATCTTCCTGCTGTTGTTCGTGTACGTCTTCGGCGGCACCATGGGCGCCGGCATCGACGTCGGCACCGGCGACCCCCGCACCGCCTACGCCAACTACCTCGCCCCCGGCATCATCCTGATGACCATCGTCAGCGGCGCCCAGGGCACCGCGATCTCGGTGGCCACCGACATGACCGAGGGCATCGTGGCCCGCTTCAAGACCATGGCCATCGCCCGCGTCTCCGTCCTGACCGGCCACGTGCTCGGCGCCCTCATCCAGAACCTGATCGCCATCGTCCTGGTCATCGCCGTCGCCCTGCTGGTCGGCTTCCGCCCGAGCGCCGGCCCGGTCGAATGGCTCGGCGTCTTCGGCGTCCTGACCATGATCGGCTTCGCGGTCACCTGGCTGTCGGCCGCCCTCGGCATGGTCACCGACGACGTGGCCGCCGCCAGCAACCTGCCCATGCCCCTGCTGATCCTGCCCTTCCTCGGCAGCGGCTTCGTCCCCACCGAATCCATGCCCGGCGCCCTGCGCTGGTTCGCCGAGAACCAGCCCTTCACCCCCGTCATCGAGACCCTGCGCGGCCTGCTCACCGGCGCCCCGATCGGCGACAGCCTCACCCGCTCCATCGCCTGGAGCGCCGTCATCGCCCTGCTCGGCTACCTGTGGGCCAAGAAGCTCTACAACCGCGACCCCGGAAAGTGAGATCCGCCGGCAGACCCAGAACAAGGAGACGCACCATGCATCAGTCCGCCTCGGAGCGGGGGCCGGCGTGACCGCCTCCGCCACCCTGCCGGCTCCCCTCAGCACGACCGCCCGATCCCTGGCGCCGGATCTGGCACGCGGCATCATGCTGCTGGGCATCGCCCTGGCCCACGCCCCGCAGTTCCTGCTCGACTGGACGCGCGGATCCGCCGCGCTCAACACGATCGCCCACTTCTTCACCACCCTCGTCACCGACAACCAGGCCCGCGGGATGTTCGTCTTCCTGTTCGGCTACGGCCTCGGGCAACTGGCCCAGCGTCAGTACGCGCGCGGCGCCGAGTGGCCGTCCGTGCGCGCCCTGCTCCGCCGGCGCAGCCTCTGGCTCATCGTCATCGGGCTGGCGCACGCGGTCGTCCTGGTGCCGTTCGACGTCATCGCGGTCTACGGCGTGACGATGCTCTTCCTCGCCTTCCTCGTCCGCGCCCGGGACGCCGTGCTGTGGCGGCTGGGCCTGCTGACCCTGATCCCGGGGGCGCTCTTCCTCACCTGGCAGAGCGTGCAGGTCTACACCACGGCCGCGGAAGGCTCGCCGTTCACCATCGCGAAGTACATGGAACCGACGTTCGTCGAGCACCTGCTCACCAACGCCATCGCCTGGCCGGGCAGAACCCTGGTGTCCATCCTCTTCGCGATCCCCGGCATGGCATGGGGACTCCTGGCCGCCCGCAAGAAGATCCTCGACGAGCCCGGGCAGCACGTGGCTCTCCTGAAGCGGATCGCCCTGCTGTGCGTCGGCGCCGCGCTCGTCGGACGGCTCCCGGCGGCGTTCCTGGCCGTCGGCACCTGGCCCGACGTCGCGACGCCCGTCGTCTGGGTGACGTACGCCGCGCACAGCTTCACCGGCTACATCGGCGGCATCGGCGCGGCCGCGGCCATCGGGCTGGCCGCCGTCCGCATCGGCCGGAGTCACGGCCGCCTCAGCACCGCCCTGGCCGCCCTCGGGCAACGTTCGATGACGTTCTACCTCGCGCAGTCGGTGATCTGGGTGGCCCTCTTCTACCCGTTCACCCTGGGCCTGCGCGACGACCTCAGCTTCGCCGCCAGCCTCGCCGTCGCCGTCGCCATCTGGGCGGCCTCGCTGCCCGCGGCGGCCTGGATGCACCGCAAGGGCTACCGGGGCCCGTTCGAGTCGCTCGTGCGCCGCATGTCGTACCGGTAGCCCGGCCGCGGGGATGCCCGGGACCGGCCCCCAACCCGGACGTCCTGGTCTGCGACGAGCCCGTCTCCGCCCTGGACGTCTCGATCCAGGCCCGGATCCTCGACCTCCTGGCCGCCCTCCGCCGGGACCACGGCGAGGTGTTTTCACCGCACCCGCGCAGCCGTACACCAAAGCGCTGCCGGCGGCGGTTCCCGGCTCCCCCCGGTACGCGCCCCGGTGAGCCCGGCTACCCGAAACGTTCGGCGACCAGGGCGGCGTTGGACTCGGCCAGCCCCAGTGCCGCCTTGCGCAACGGCAGGTCGTCGCGGGTGACCGCGGCGACCAGGTCCCGCATGACCACGTCGATCTTGGCGAAGGCGGCCTCGGCCGTCGGCTCGATGTCGCCGAACAGCACCCACCACCACCAGGCATTGGTCATCACGTTGGCCAGGAAGTCCGGCACCACGGGTACGCCACGGCCCAGCAGGACCGGCTCGGCCTCCGGCAGCGTGGGCAGGTTGGCCCCCTCGACCACGAGCCGGGCCAGGACGCGGGTGGCCTGCTCGGGCCCGATCACGTACGACATGGCCGCGGGCACCAGCAGGTCGGCCGGAACGTCGAGCCACTCCTCGCGCGCGCCGATGTGGTCGCCGGGACGCAGCGCGGCACGGTCCACGACGCCGTGGGTGTCGCGGGCGGCGAGCATGCGTTCGACGTCGAGGCCGGCCGGGCCGCGCATGAGCCCGTCCCGGTCGGCGACGCCGACCACGGCCACCCCGGCCCGCGCGAGGTAACGCGCCGCCGCGCCGCCGATCGAGCCGAAGCCCTGCACCACCGCCGTCTCCACCCGGATGCCGCGCGCCCCGGCCACCTCCAGGGCGGCCCTGGCCACGCCGTACCCGCCGACCAGGTCCGGCAGTGCCACCCCGTCGACGGTCACCGCCATCGCGGCCCGCAGCCGCTCGCGCGCCCGGCCGGGCTCGTCGAGCAGCGCGAACGCCGCCTCGACCGTGGAGGCAAGGCCGAGGGAGGCGGCGATCTCGTCGAGGGTGTCCTGGCGCAGGCCGAAGTCCTCGCCGGTGTTCCACTGGGCGCGCACCACGGGCAGGACCGCGGTGAAGAAGCGCTTCAGCACCGCGTGGGCCTGCGGGTCCAGCGGGTCGACGTCGATGCCGCCCTTGGCGCCGCCCAGCGGGATGTACCGGTCGCCCGGCCGGTAGACGAGCGCCTCCTTGAGCGACATGCCGCGCGCCAGCCCGCGTACCTCCTCCAGCGTGCAGCCCTCGCGCAGCCGCAGCCCGCCGCTGGCCACGCCGCGCACGAGACTGTCGATGACGACGTAGCCGCGCCGCCCGGTGACGGGGTCGGTCCAGGTGATCTCCAGCAGGCTCATGGGGACTCCCTCACGTGGATGAGCGTGGGCCGGTCGGCGGTGAGCGCCTCCCTGAGCGCCGAGGTCAGCGTCGTCTCGTCGTCGGCGCGCAGGCCGCGGGCGCCGAGCGCGCGGGCGAGCAGCGGGAAATCGGGGGAGGGCAGGTCCACGGCCTGCCGGGGGTCGTCGCGGGCGGCCATCTCGGCGCGGATCTCGCCGTAGCCGCCGTTGTCGACGACCACGACCGGCAGCGCCAGCCCGAGCTGCGCGGCGGCGGCCAGCTCGGCCACGGTGAACATCACGCCGCCGTCGCCCATCAGCGCCGCCACGGCCCGTCCCGGCGAGGCCAGCGCGGCGCCGATGGCGGCGGGCAGCCCGTAGCCGAGCGTGCCGTACCCGGTGGGGTAGAGGAAACGCGCGCGCAGCCCGGTCAGCGCGCCGTAGTAGCAGACCATGGCGCTGTCCCCGGCCACGACCGCCTCGGGGCCGAGCCCGGAGTTCAGCGCGCGCACGATCCACTCCCACCGCGCGCCCTCCGCACGGGCCTGCCCGTCCTTGAGCGCGCGCCAGCGCGCGACCTCCTCTCGCGGTACGGCCACGCCGTCCCCGAGCAGGTGGACCAGCCGGTCGAGCGTGGCCGGGGCGTCCCCGGCCAGCGCGACGTCCGGCACGGCGTTCGTCACGATCTGGGCCGGGTCCACGTCCACCCGGACCACCGCCCCGGTGAACTCCAGCGGCCCGTTCCACAGGTCCGACGGCGCCAGCTCGCACCCGGCCACCAGAACCACGTCGGCCCACGCCGCGAGATCCCGCACGGCGGGCAGATGCAGCCCGGCCCCGAGCGCCAGCGGATGGTCCTCGGCCAGGACACCCTTGCCGTTGGCGCTGGTCACGACCGGCGCCCCCAGCCGCTCGGCGAGCTCGCGCACCGCCGCGCCCCGCGCGCCGCCGCCCGCGATCACCAGCGGCCTCGCGGCGCCCGCGAGCAGCCGCGCCGCCTGCGACAACTCGGCCGCACCGGGGACCCGCACGGGCGGCTGGACCGGCGCCACGTCCGCGACCACCGCGCGCCTGTCCAGGAGGTCCAGCGGGATCTCCAGGTGCACCGGGCGCGGCCGTCCCCCGGTCATCGCCGCGAACGCCGAGGCCACCGCGGCCGGGATCGCCGCCACGCCGCCCACGCGATGGCTGTAGGCGGCCACCGAGTCCAGGGCGCGGCTCTGGTCACGGGTCTCGTGCAGGTACCCGCCGCCCGCCACGTGCCCGGACGGCATGCCGGGCGACAGCAGCAGCACGGGCACCGAGTCGGAGTAGGCCTGCCCGATCGCCGCCGCCGCGTTGAGCGTGGCCGGTCCCGAGGTCACCAGGACCACCCCGGGCCGCCCGCTCACCCGCGCGTACCCGTCGGCGGCGTACCCGGCCCCCTGCTCATGCCTGGTCAGCACGTGCCGTACCCCGTAGGCGGGCAGGTGCCGGTAGATCTCCAGGTTGTGGGTGCCCGGGATGCCGAACACGGTGTCCACCCCGTGCGCGGCCAGCGCCCTGACCACGGCCTCGCCACCCGAAATGCCGGAAATAGCTGGCATGGTGGTCATCGGGTCACCACCAGCGCGTCCACCGCGAGCACGCCGTCCGGTCCGGCGCGCAGCGGGTTGATCTCGCACTCGGCGACGTGCTCCTGCTCGGCGATCACCCGCGACACCGCGACGACGGCCCGCGCCGCCGCCACCTCGTCCACCGGGGGCGCGCCGCGCCAGCCGCGCAGCAGCGGGTAGGCCCGCAGCCCGCGCAGCATCGCCAGCGCCTGCTCCTCGTCCACCGGCGCCAGCGCGAGCACGACATCCTCATACAACTCGCTCAACGTCCCCCCGGCCCCGGCCATGACCACCGGCCCGAAGGAGGGGTCGCGCCGCCCGCCCGCGATCAGCTCGACGACCCCGGCGCGCGTGTCCATCTCCTCCAGCACGTACTCGCCCGCGCCCAGCCTCTCGCGCATCCCGGCCAGCGCCTCGGCCACCTCGCCGGGACCGCGCAGGCCCACTGCCACGCCGCCGGACTCGGTCTTGTGCGCGAGCCAACCGGCCTTCAGCACGTACGGCCCCGCCGCCGCCCCGGGCGGTTCCCCGGAGACCGCGACCGCCCGCGGGTACGGCACGCCGTACCACTCGAACAACGCCCGCGCCCCGAGATAGCCGGGCGCGACGGCCCGCGGCGCGGCGGCGACGGCGGCCGGAACCGCGACGGGGCGCGAGGCCAGGTCGGTGGCCAGCCCCAGCGAGGCCACCGCCTGGTCGATGGTCGCGTAGGTCGGCACGTTGTGCTCGCGCAGCGCGCGGACGGCGGCCGAGTCGCGGCACATGCTGTGCACCACCACCGTGCGCCCGTGCTCGCGCACCAGCGAGCCGAGCGTGTCGACCACGGCCAGCTCGCGCCCGAGAAGCGACGGCGCGTCCGCCCCGTAGGAGCCGAAATAGCCGGTGAGCACCACGCTGTCCACCTCCCCGCTGTCCAGCAGCACTCCGACCAGCTTCGCGTAGGTGGACAGGTCGCGCTCACCCGCCCCCGCCAGGTCGATCGGGTTGCGTACGGCCGCGCCCGGCGGCAGCAGCGCGGCCACGCGGAGGGCGGCGGCGCCGAGAGCGGGCACCGCGAGCCCGGCCGCGCTGAGCAGGTCGGCGGCCAGCGCGCCCTGCCCGCCGCTGTCGCCGACGACGGCCACCCGCCGCCCGACCGGCGCGGGCGCGTCGAGCAGAAGCTGGGCCAGGTCGACCGCCTGCGCGGGCGTGCGGGTCAGGATGGCGCCCGCGGCCCGGCAGGCGGCCTCGACCACGGCGGTCCCGGCGGTGAGCGAGCCGGTGTGCGAGCGCGCCGCCGCGCGCCCGGCGTCGCTGGCTCCGACGGTCAGCACGATCACCGGCTTGCCCGCCGAGCGCAGCGCGGCCAGCGTGCGCACCAGGGCCCGCCCGTCGCCGAAGCTCTCCAGGTAGACCACGACCACCCGGGTGGCCGCGTGCCCGGCCAGGTCGTCCAGGACCTCGACCGCGGTGACGTCGGCCTGGTTGCCGACCGACACGAACCGCGACACCCCGATGCCCGCCTCCCCGGCCAGGCCGGCCAGCTCCAGGCCGAGCTGCCCCGACTGCGAGACGATGCCGAGCGCCCCCGGCGAGAACGTGCCCCAGGCCAGCTCCAGCGCGGCGGACGCGTCGTAGATGCCCAGGCAGTTGGGGCCGATGAGGCGCGCCCCCGCCCGCCGTACCCGCTCGGCCAGCTCCGCCTCCTCGGCGGGCGGCAGACCGGCGGTGATGCCGACGAACCCCTTCACGCCCAGCTCCAGCGCCTCGTCCACGAGCGCGGGCAGCGCCGCGGCGGGCGTGCACAGCACGGCCAGCTCGGGCGGCTCGGCCAGCGCGCGCAGCCCGGGTACGGCCCGCACTCCGTCCACCACCGCGCCCGACCGGCTGACCAGGTGCACCTTGCGCCGGTGTGAGCCGCGCAGCGCGCCTCTGGCCAGCCAGTAGCCCCACTTGGCCGGGTTGGCGGAGGCGCCGACGACGGCGACGGAGGCCGGATCGGAGAAGACCCTCATCGGGCCAGCGACCGGGAGATGATGAGCCGCTGGATGTCGGAGGTGCCTTCCTCGATCTCCTCCAGCTTGGCGTCGCGCATCCACTTCTCCAGCAGGAACTCGCGCGAGTACCCCCAGCCGCCGTGGGTCTGCAGGGCGGCCCAGGCGCACCACATGGCGTTCTCCGAGGCGGTCAGCTTGGCGATGGCCGCCTCCTCGGCGCATGGCCGGCCGCTGTCGTGCACGCGGGCGGCCCGCCAGGTGAGCAGCCGGGAGGCGTCGGTCTTGGCCGCCATGTCGGCCAGCCGGAAGGCGACCGCCTGGTGCCGGATGATCGGCACGCCGAACTGCTCGCGCTCCTTCGCGTAGTCGAGCGCGGCGTCCAGCGCCGCCCGCGACAGGCCGGTGCAGGCCGCCGCGATCAGGATCCGGGAGGCGTCGAAGGTGCGCATCAGGCCGTAGAAGCCCTGGCCCTCCTCGCCGAGGCGGTGCTCGGCCGGGACGCGCACGCCGTCCAGGAACACCTCGGCGCTGACGATCGCGCGCTGGCCCATCTTGGGCAGCGCGCGGCCGACGCGCAGGCCCGGCGTGTCACGCTCGATCACGAACGCGCTCACGCCGCGCGAGCGCGAACCCGGCGCCACCGTGGCGAACACGACGATCCAGCGGGCGTAGGGCGCGTTCGAGATCCACGTCTTCTGCCCGGTCAGCACGTAGCCGGACCCGTCGCGCTCGGCCCTGGTCGTCAGCGCGGCGGCGTCGGAGCCCACGCCCGGCTCGGTCACCGCCAGCGCGGTCATGGGCGGGTCGCCGCCGGTCAGGGGGCGCAGCCAGCGTTCCTTCTGCTCGGGCGTGCCGAGCGTCCCGACCGGGCCGGCGAAGAAGCCGTTGGAGGTCAGCAGGTTGCCGATGCCGATGTCGCCGTAGCACAGCTCCTCGGTGACCAGCGCCTGGGTGACGAGGTCGGTGACGCCGCCCCCGCCGTACTCCTCGGGCAGCATGAACGAGGTCAGCCCCAGCTTGGCCGCCTTCTCCCACAGGTCCAGCGGCGACTCGTGGTCGGCGTCGTCGACCTCGCGGGCTCTCGGCCGGATCTCGCGCAGCGCGAAGTCGCGGGCCAGCGCCACGAAGTCGCGCTGCTCGCCGGTCAGCTCGAAGCCGTCAGTGATGGCACGCATGGCTCTCCTATGCGGGGACGTTGACGCTGTCGTGCTCGCTCCAGTGCGCGACGACCTCGTCGCCTGGGCGCGGCGGCTCATTCGGCCGTACGGCGGTGCGGGCGACCAGGCGCTGCCCGCCGGGCCGTTCGACCTCGATGCGCAGCCCGCCGCCCACGTAGATCACCTCGCGGACCACGGCCCGCAGGCCGGGGCCGTCCGGCGGGCCGATCCGCAGGTGCTGCGGGCGCACGAGCAGCAGGCCGCCGTCCTCGTCCAGCAGGTTGGACTCGCCCAGGAACTCGGCCACGTACCGGGAGGCGGGTCTCTCGTACAGCTCCTGCGGCGTGCCGACCTGCACGATCCGGCCCTCGCGCAGCAGCGCGACCCGGTCGGACATGGTCAGCGCCTCCTCCTGGTCGTGGGTGACGAAGACGAAGGTGATGCCGAGCTCGCGGTGCAGCCGTTTGATCTCCAGCTGGAGCTGCTCGCGCAGGCGCTTGTCCAGCGCGCCGAGCGGCTCGTCCATGAGCAGCACCCGGGGCCGGAAGACGATCGCGCGGGCCAGCGCCACCCGCTGCTGCTGGCCGCCGGACAGCTGGGAGGGGCGCCGCTCGCCGAGCGCGCCCAGTTCGACCACCTCCAGCGCGTCGCGCACCCGGCGGCGCAGCTCCGCGCCCCTGACCTTGCGCCGGCGCAGCGGGAAGGCGACGTTCTCGAAGACGTTCATGTGCGGGAACAGCGCGTAGTGCTGGAAGACCATGCCGAGCTCGCGCCGGTGCGGCGGCACGCCGGTGATGTCGGCGCCGTCCACGAGCACGCTGCCCGAGGTCGGCTCGGTGAACCCGGCGACCACGTTGAGCAGCGTCGACTTGCCCGACCCGCTACTGCCCAGCAACGTCATGAACTCGCCCGCCGCCACGTGCAGCGACACCTCGTCCAGCGCGAGCGAGCCCGGGTAGCGCTTGGTCACGGCCCGCACGTCCACGGCGCCTGTCATGACTTCCTCCGTCTCAAGAGCCCGGCGGTGGCGAACACGGCCAGCGTCACCAGCAGCAACATGGTCGAGACCGCCGCCACCGTCGGGTCGATCTGCACGCGCACGCCCGACCACATCTGCACCGGCAGCGTCGTCAGGTCGGGCCCCGACAGGAACACACCGGTCACCACCTCGTCGAAGGAGGTGACGAAGGCGAAGACCGCGCCGCCGGCCAGCCCCGGCGCGATGAGCGGCAGCGTCACCCTGGCGAAGGTGCTGACCGGACCCGTGCCCAGGCTCATCGCCGCCTGCTCCAGCCGCCGGTCGAAGGAGACCAGCGACGAGGACACCGTGATCACCACGTACGGCACCGCCAGCGCCGTGTGCACGAGCACGAAACCGAGCGTGGTCTGGGTCAGCCCCAGCTCCAGGAAGGTCGCGTACACCGCCAGCCCGACGATCACGTACGGCACCAGCACCGGCGCCATCACCAGCCCGGAGACCAGCGCCCGCAGCCGGTAACGGCCCCGGACCATGCCGAGCGCGGCAGCCGTACCCAGGACCAGGGAGAGCAACGTCACCAGGACGGCCACGCGCAGGCTCGCCAGCGCGCTGTCCAGCCAGACCGGGTCGGTGAAGAAGTTCTCGTACCAGCGTCCCGACCACTCCTTGGGCGGGAACTCCAGGAAGGAGCTGGCCGAGAACGAGGTCGGGATCACGATGAAGACCGGCAGCACCAGGTAGACGGCGGTGAGCGCGGCCAGCACCCACAGCGCGGCCCGGCCGGGCCTCACGAGCCGCTGCCGATCATCTTGCGCAGGTCGACGAGCCGCGAGGCGACCAGCAGCAGCGTGCCGGTCACCAGCAGCAGGATGACGGCCAGCGCGGAGGCGAACCCCCAGCGCAGCACGCCGGAAAGCTGCTGCACGATCAGCTCGCCGATCATCACGTCCTTGGGCCCGCCGAGCAGCGCGGGCGTGACGTAGAAGCCGAGCGTCGAGACGAACACCAGCAGCAGCGCGGCGGCCACGCCCGGCAGCGCGAGCGGCGCGTACACCCGCCAGAACGCGAAGACCGGCGTGGCGCCGAGCCCTTCGGCGGCCCGCAGCAGGCGGCGGTCGATGCCGCGCATCGTCGCGTACATCGGCAGCACCGCGAACGGCAGCATCACCTGGACCATGCCGATCGTGATGCCGGCGAGGTTGCGCAGTAGCGGCACCGGCTCGCCGGGGATGAGCGCGTTGACCACGCCGGTGTCGCGCAGCAGCAGCACCCACGCGAACGTGCGCACCAGCAGGCTGGTCCAGAACGGCACCAGCACCGCCGCCATCAGCACGCCCCGCCAGAACGGCCGCGCCACCGTCATCAGGTACGCGTACGGGAAGCCGAGCAGCAACGTCACCAGCGTAACCAGCCCGGCGGTGACGAAGGTGTTGCCCAGCACGTCCAGGTAGACCGGCGAGCCGAAGAACGCGGCGTAGTTGCCGAGGCCGGGCTCAGGATCGGTGAGGCTGCGCGCCAGCACCGAGGCGAGCGGATAGACGAAGACGATCAGCAGGAACGCCGCCAGCGGCAGGACCAGCGCCCCCCACCCGTCCCCGAGCCTGCGCGTCACCTGGCCATCCACTCGTTGAACCGCTCGGTGACCTTGTCGTAATTGGCGGCCCAGTAGGTGTAGTCGATGATCGCCGCCCGCTTCTTCTCGTTCGCCGGGTCGGTCGGCAGCTCCTTGCGCACCTCGGGATCGACCAGCGGCAGCGCCTTGTCGTTGACCGGCGCGTACGCGGACTGGTTGGCGTACTGGGCCTGGCCCTTGGTGTCGGCCAGGAAGTGGTTGAGCCACTCCATCGCCAGGTCGGCGCGCGGGTATCCGGCGGGGATGACGAGCTGGTCGTAGGACAGGAAGTGCTCGTTCCACTCGTTGGCGACCGGCTGGCCGTCCTTGGCGGCGGCGAAGATCCGGCCGTTCCACGCCTGGATGAGCGGGGTCTCGCCGCTGGAGATGAGCTGTTGCTGCTGCTCGCCGGTCTCGTAGAAGACGATGTCCTTCTTGATGGTGTCGAGCTTGCGGAAGGCGCGGTCGATGTCGAGCGGGTAGAGCTTGTCCTTCGGGACGCCGTCGGCCAGGAGCGCGGCCTCGAAGACGGCGCCGGTGGCGTACTTCCAGAAGCCGCGCTTGCCGGGGAACTTCGCGGTGTCGAAGAACTCGGCCCAGGTCTTCGGGTGGTTGGCGGCGGTGAAGGTCTTGGTGTTGTAGGCGATGGTGAAGGCGTACTCCAGCACGGGGGCGGCGCAGTCGCCGACCAACTCCGGCTTGACCATCGAGGTGTCGACCTTGGCCTTGTCGAGCTTGACCGCCCAGCCGTTCTGGCAGGCGGTGACCGCGAAGTTGGGCTCGACCTCGACCGCGCCCCAGCTGACCTTCTTCGACTCCACCTGCGCGCGGAACTTCGCGTAGTCGGTGGGGGAGTCCTGCTTGACCGTGACGCCCTTGCTCTTGGCCCACGGCTCGATCCACGCGGCGACGGACTTCTTCTGGTCGTCGCCTCCCCACATGACGACCGTGAGCTCCTTGGCGGACGCGCCGCCCGCACCGCCACCGCACGCGGTGAGCGCCAGCAGGCCGGCCACCGCGGCCACCATAGTCCGACGCGACATGCCGCCTCCATAATTGACTGGCGAGCCAGTTATTAATGGAGCACTGTGGCGCACGTCACCCGGGATGTCAACGGGTCAGGACTCCAGATCGCGCAGGAACGCGTCGCAGACCTCGCTCATGCGCGCCACCGTCATGCTCCGCGAGCCCACCAGAACCTGGATCGCCAGGCCGTCGATCATGCCGATGAGCTGGTTGGCCAGCTCGACCGCGTCACCCGCGCGCAGCATCCCCTGGGCCTGGCCGTCCCGGATCACCGCGGCCACGATGCGCCGCCACTCGCCGTAGACCCGCTCGTTGAGATCCTGGAGCTCCGGCTCGCGCAGCGCCTCGCTCCAGAGCTCCATCCAGACCCGCCACGCCTGCACGGTCTCCGGACTGTCGGGCAGATACGAGCGTACGAACGCCCGGAGCCGCGCCTTCGGATCCTCGCCGCTGTCGAAGATCGGGCGGCGGCGTTCGATCGAGCGGGTGAAGTTGTCGTCGAAGGCGGCGTGCACCACCTCGCGCTTGTTGGCGAAGTAGTAGTGCACGGTGCCGTTGCTCGTGCCGGCCCGTTCGGCCACGTCGGAGACGCGCAGCGCCCTCAGGCCCACCTCGGCGAGGACCTCGCAGGTGGCCCGCAGGATCTGGGCGCGGCGCTCGGCCTCGACGCTGGGACGTGGCATGGGCATCTCCTGGGGACGTTACGGCGATCACCCGCACCTTAGCCGTTGGGGTGCCTCCGCAAAGATAACTGGCCTACCAACCAGTTATTCCCACGCTGTCGTCACCCCAAGGCCTGCCACACCATACGCAACCCCGGCTCCCGCCAACCCGGCCCAGATCCCGAGCAGGCCACGGAGCCCCGCCCCGCGCCCCGCGCTTCGCGCCCCGTGCCCCGCGTCTCGCGCCTCGTGCCTCGCGTTTCGCGTTTCGCGCTACGCGCCTCCGGCCTCGCGTGAGCCGGGTGGTCGGGGGCGCCGCGTGTGTGGGCATGGTGACGTTCGGGTGCCGGGCTGTGGTGCCCGAGGCTGGCGGGCCGGGTCAGGGCCGGGTCAGGGGCGGGGGATGGCGACGGCGTTGTACGGCGTGTCGGGGGCCGGCGGGGTGGTGAAGCGGGCGTTGGGCAGATACAGGCGGGACCCGAAGGCGGCCACCGTCGTCGGCACGTCGAACAGGGCGCTGGTCACCCGCCGGACCACACGGCCCTCGGTCCCCGCCGCGTTCAGCCGCAGGACGGCCACGGTGTTGATGCGGTTCTGCACCGCGTACAGGGTCCGGCCGCGCAGCAGCAGGCCGTCGCCCTGCGGCAGCGACTCGCCGTGCAGGTCGATCCGGGAGGTGGCGCCGGAGCCGTCCACGCGGAACAGGCCGCCGGTGTTCGACTGCACGACGATCAGGCCCCGGCCGTCGGGGGTCGCGGCGATGCCGTTGGCGTTGATGCCGGTGCCGTACACCAGATCTCCCGTGAGCGGGACCCGCACCACGTCGGCGGGCAGTCGTCCGCCGCGCAGGGGCAGCTTGTAGAGCACGGGGTTGGCGGAGTCGGTGAACCACGCGGCGTCGCGGGTGAGGATGACGTCGTTGACGAACCCGGCGCCGGTGGCCAGCCGGTAGGAGGCCAGGACCCGGCCGGTGCGGGTGTCGATGACGCGGGCGTCCCCGGCCGTGCCGCCCGCCACGAACAGGCGTCCGCGCCCGTCGATCTTCATCCCGACGGACGGGGTGCCGGGACCCTCGCTGATGATCGCGCCGCGCCCGGTACGCAGGTCGGCCCGGTAGATGGAACCGTTCGCCAGCGAGCCGAAGTAGGCGAGCGGGCCGGAGCCGATGGCGATGCCCTCGGGCCGGAAGCCGTTGGGCAGTGGGATCGACTCGGGTAACTCCCGGTCGGTGGCCGCTCCGGCGGGGCCGCCGGTGGCGCCGGCCAGGACGAGCGTGGTGACAATCGCGCAAAGGAGCCTGATGGTTGGCAGCATCTGATGCCCTCTTTCCAATCGTCTCGGGACCCACGCTAGATCGCCGGGCGCCGTGCGCAAGTGCCGGGAGGTGGTGAGGAACGCATCCTCGGCGGGTGAAGGCCTTCAACGTCTTCCTCTCCAGTGGACCGGCGCCGGTGGCGAATCCCCCGTCACGGTGACGACCAGCGGGCGTTGCGCGTCGTCGGCGACCTGGTTCGTGATGCCGGCGGGGTCCCAGCCGTGCTGGGCCCGCTGGATCGCGCCCGCCAGCTCAAGGAGGTCGCGGGTTTCGTCATCGGGCCGGCCGTCGCCGGCACCGACCCCGGCTCCGCCATCCCACGCCTCCCCACCTCGACCGCGTGAGGGCGGTCGCCACCATCCCGGACGCAAGCCGTTCACCAGACACGAAAGTTCTTTCGCCATGTGTGGATTTGTACGCGGATGTCGCCCCCGATCCTTCCTAAGTTTTGCGTTGCCGGACAACACCGGCACCACCACTGATGGGAGTCAGGAATCATGCGTAAGCTTCTCGCCACCACCGCCATCGCCGGTTCCATCGCCGCCGGTCTGGCCATCGCGCCCGCCGCCAACGCGCAGAGCGCCACCACCGCCGCACAGAGCCAGTCGGGCATCGTGGTCTGGAAGAAGCTGTTCTCCAGCGACGGCAAGGCCTACACCCGCGGCGTCGTCCAGAAGACCGGCCCCGGCGCGTGGCGGATCAGCTGGAAGGGCTTCGACAAGGTCGGCGGCAAGAAGGGCTACGCCTGGTTCCGCTACCAGAAGAACGGCCAGTGGAAGAGCCGCGTCACCGCGTGGGACGGCGTCACCGGCACCCGCCAGTTCGAGCTGCGCGGCATCAAGAAGCTGTTCACCTACACCTGCTGGGCGGGCAAGTTCGACAACTGCGGCAAGAAGCTCTGGCTCGTCAAGTAAGTCAATCCACGCCACCGCCACGGCCGCGACCGGGCGGCAGGCGTGCGCGTCCCGCATCGGGACGTGCCTCGACCAGTTCCATCCGAAGATCCCGGAACGCTCCCGAGCGACGTGCCCCTTTTGATATCGCGATCTCTTCTCTAGCGTCGGCATATCCGCTGGCACATCACCCGGAAGGGATCACCGATGTCGCACCCCCCAACCGCCGAGGCGGCCTTACCCCCCGACACCGGCCTGGCCCGCGAGGACTACGCCCTTGAGCGCGTCCCCGCGTCGGCCCGCTACGGCTGGATGACCATCGCCGTCCAGCGCTTCGGCCTGCTCAGCGCACTGTCGCAGTTCCTGCTGGGCGCCACCCTCGGTCTCGGCATGACGTTCTGGCAGGCCGTGCTCGCCGTCACCCTGGGCGCCGCCATCCTGGAACTGGTCGCGATCGCGCTCGGCATCGCCGGCATGCGCGAGGGCCTGTCGACCAGCCTGCTGGCGCGCTGGGCCGGTTTCGGCCGGTACGGCTCCGGCCTGGTCGGCCTGGTCATCGCCACCGCGCTGCTCGGCTGGTTCGGCGTCCAGACCGCCGTGCTGGCCAGGGGCGTTTCCGGCCTGCTCGGCGGCTCACCGGCCTGGATCTGGGCGATCGCCGGCGGCCTGGCCATCACCGCGATCGTCGTGCACGGCTTCGCCGGCATGGCCTGGACCGCGTGGATCACCGTCCCGGCGTTCCTGGCGCTGGCCGGCTGGGCCATCGCGGTCGAACTGGCCCAGCGCCCGCTCGGCGAGCTCATCGCCTCCAGCCCGGCGGGCCCGGCGATGAGCCTGGCCCAGGGCGCGACCCTGGTCGCGGGCGGGTTCATCGTCGGCGCGGTCATCTCGCCGGACATGTGCCGCTTCAACCGCAACGCCGCCGACGTCGTCAAGCAGACCGTCCTCGGCATCTCCCTGGGCGAGTACGTGCTCGCGCTCGTCGGCGTCCTGCTGGCCCACGCGCTGCGTACCGGCGACGTCGTCACCATCGTCACCACCACCTCCGGCACGGTCGGCGTGCTCGTGCTGATCACCGCGACGGCGAAGGTCAACGACTGGAACCTGTACGCCGCCAGCCTGGGCGTCACCAACACCCTCTACACCGCGTTCGGCCTCAAGGCCGGGCGGGCCGCGGTCACCGTCGGGCTCGGCGTGGTCGGCACCGCGCTGGCCGCCCTCGGCATGGCCGATCACCTGGTCGGCTTCCTCATCCTGCTCGGCGTGGCGATCCCGCCGATCGCCGGGATCATGGTGGCCGAGTACTACGTCGTCCGCACGTGGCGGGCCGTCCTGGACACCTCCCGCGAGCAGGGCGCCCTGCCCGCGCGCTCGCCCGGCTGGGCGCCGGCGGCGCTGGCCGTCTGGGTGGCCGCCGCGCTCATCGGCCACTACGTCACCTGGGGCATCCCGGCGCTCAACGCGCTGCTGGCCGCCTTCGTCCTGTACGCCCTGGCCGGCAAGGCAGGGCTGACCGGCTCCAACCGGGCATCCGCCGCATGAGCGCGGCGCCGTACCCCGGCCTTCCCACAGACAGGAGCACCGCACCGTGCGCATAGGCATCGACGTGGGCGGCACCCACACCGACGCCGTCCTCCTCGACCCGGCCATGAACGTCGTGGCCACGATCAAGACGGCGACGACCGCCGACGTGACCCGCGGCGTCGTCACGGCGCTGACCGACCTGCTGGACAGCCACAACCTCGACCGTGGCCAGGTCACCGCCGTCATGATCGGCACCACCCACTTCACCAACGCGCTCGTCACCCGCCGCCGCCTGGCCCGCACCGGCGTCGTACGGCTCGCGCTGCCCGCGACCGCCGCGCTGCCGCCCACCTCCGACTGGCCGGCCGAGCTGATCGCGGCCATCCGTCCGAGCGTGCACATGTGTCACGGCGGGCACGAGGTCGACGGCCGTCCCATCTCGCCGTTGAAGCCCGACGAGCTCAAGCGGGCCGCCGCAGACCTGGCCGCCCGCGACATCACCACGGTGGCGATCAGCTCGGTCTTCTCGCCCGTCACCGCCGAGGCGGAACTGACCGCCGCCGACATCCTGCGCGCCGAACTGCCGCACCTGCGGGTGAGCCTGTCCCACCAGATCGGCCGCATCCGGCTGCTCGAACGGGAGTCGGCCACGATCGTCAACGCCTGCCTGCTCGACCTGGCCGACGAGATCGTCGACGCCTTCACCGGCGCGCTCACCGCCGTCGGGGTGCGCGCCCCGCTGTTCCTGTCGCAGAACGACGGCACCCTCATGGACGCCGAGTACACGCGCAGATACCCCGTCAGAACCTTCGCCAGCGGCCCCACCAACAGCATGCGCGGCGCCGCCTTCCTGGCCGACGTCACCGACGCCGCCGTGGTCGACATCGGCGGTACCACCGCCGACGTCGGCGTGCTGACCGGCGGCTACCCGCGCCAGGCCAGCACCGATGTGGACATCGCGGGCGTACGCACCAACTTCCGCATGCCCGACGTCATCTCCGTCGGCCTGGGCGGCGGCAGCCGCGTCACCCTCGATCCCGGCCTGCGGATCGGCCCCGACTCGGTCGGCTACCGGCTCACCGAGCAGGCCCTGGTCTTCGGCGGCGACACCCTCACCGCCACCGACCTGGCCGTCGCCGCCGGCCTGGCCGAGCTCGGAGACCCGGCGCTCGTCAGCCGCCTGGACCGGGATCTGGTCCGGCGCGGAGTGGCGTGGATGGCCGATCGGGTGGCGGGTCTCGTCGACCGGATGCGCCTGAGCGCCGAGCCGCTGCCCGTCGTCATCGTCGGCGGCGGCAGCATCCTCATGCCGCCCGGCCTGCCCGGCGTCCCGGAGGTACGCATCCCCGAGCACCACGGCGTCGCCAACGCCATCGGCGCCGCCATCGGCCAGATCGGCGGCGAGGTCGACCGCCTGTTCCTCACCGGCCCCCAGCTCACCCGCGCCGACGTCCTCGGCCAGGCGCGTGCCGAGGCGATCGACCTGGCCGTCTCGGCGGGTGCCGCACCCGCGAGCGTCCAGGTCGTGCACGTGGACGAGATCCACGTCAACTACCTGCCCGGCAACGCCGTGCGCGTCATCGTCCGCGCCGTCGGCGACCTCGACCTCGGCCGCACCCCGAAGGAGGCGCCCCAGTGGGCTACGACCTGACCCCGCAGGGTTTGCACGACCTGGCGGAAGGGGCCGCCGTCCTGGGCACCGGCGGCGGTGGAGACCCCTACATCGGGCGCCTGCTGGTGGAGAAGGAGATGGCGGCGGGCCGTACCGTGCACATCATCGGCGCCGACGAGCTGCCCGACGGCGCGCTCGTGCTGCCGTCGTCGATGATGGGCGCTCCGACGGTGTTCGTGGAAAAGCTCCCGTCCGGCGACGGCAACGCGGCCGCGTTCCGCGCCCTGGAAAGGCATCTCGGGCGTACGGCTCACGCCGTCATGCCGACCGAGTGCGGCGGCCTGAACAGCATGATCCCGCTCATGCTCGCCGCCCAGCTCGGCCTGCCCGTGGTCGACGCCGACGGCATGGGACGGGCCTTCCCCGAGCTCCAGATGCAGACCTTCGGCGTGCTGGGCGTGTCCGGCTCGCCCATGGCCATCGCCTCCGACCACGGCGACACCGCCATCATCACCGCCGGTGACAACAAGCGCATGGAACAGCTCGCCCGCGCGCTGACCATCCAGATGGGCGGCGCCTCCTACATCAGCGACTACCCGATGGACACGGCCGAGGTCCGGCGTACCTCCGTCCACGGCACGCTGACGCTCTGCCGCCGCATCGGCGAGACGTTGCGCGAGGCCCGCGCCACCCACGCCGACCCCTTCGACGCCCTCACCAAAATGCTCGCCGGCACGATCTACAGCCTCGGCACGGTCCTGTTCCACGGCAAGGTCGTCGACGTCGAACGCCGCACCGTGGACGGCTTCGCCCGCGGCACGGCCAGGCTGGAGGCGACCGGCGACCCCGGCGACGTCCTGGAGATCACCTTCCAGAACGAGCACCTCGTCGCCCGCCGCAACGGCACGATGGTCGCCATCGTCCCCGACCTCATCTGCACGCTCAACACCGAGTCGGGCGCGCCCATCCCCACCGAGTCCCTCGCCTACGGCCAGCGCCTGACCGTCTACGGCATCTCCACCCCGCCGATCATGCGCAGCCCGGAAGCCCTGGCCTGCTTCGGCCCCGCGGGCTTCGGCCTGCCCGACCCGTACGTCCTGCTGGAAGATCTGTGACC